>NZ_JBKEZO010000004.1:0-514607 GCF_053345135.1 Sphingomonas sp. M6A6_1c
AGCCGTGACGGAGGGGGAGGACACGGAACAGACGTGTCGCTTACCTCCCCCTCCGTCATGCCTGCGGCATGCCACCTCCCCCTGGCGGGGGAGGAATTACGTTACATCTCCGCGCCTCCGCGCGAACAAAGTCCTTCTGCGCTTCGCGCCTTCGCGCCTTCGCGTGAACTCCTCTCTACGCGGCAGCGGAACGCGCCCGCACCCGCCACCGCCAGACCCCGGTGACGAACAGCACGGCCGGCAACAGCCCCGACGCGAACGCCAGCCACCGCCCGACCAATCCGAACGCCTCCCCGTCGTGCAACGGATGCAGCCACGTCAGCAGCACGTCGCCCCCGCTGTCCCGCCGCGCGTCGCGCACCGCCAGCACCCGCCCGTCATAGGGATCGAGCCACACGTTGCTGCGCGGAAAGCGCCGGCTCGGCTCGCCGGGCAGCGCAAGATTGACGCGCACCACGCCGCGCGCACCCGCCGGCGTCTCGATCCACGCCAGCGCGCCGCCCGGCAGCACCCGCTCCGCCCGCCGCACCAGATCGTCGAGCGGCAGGAAGCCCCCCGCCCGCGGCACGCCGACCAGCTTGGGCGGCACGAACAACGGCGAGGTCCGCGCCACCACGGGACGCACCTGATCGGGCAGATCGAGCATCGCCCCCGTCACCGTCACGACGATCAGCACCAAGGCCCCGCCGATCCCCGCCCATTTATGCCAGTCGTACAGGCGCCGCGACCGCACGGCGCGGCGCTTCCACGCCAGCGAGCGTCGCCAGCCGCCCGGCCGCGGCCACCACGCCCACAAGCCGCTGACCAGCATCGCCAGCATGACGATCCCCGCGATCCCCATCACGATCGCCCCCGGCGCCTCCAGCAGCAGCCGGTAATGGAGATCGTAGATCCACGTCGTCCAGTAATCGCCCCAATAGCCGCGTCGTACGACGTGAAGGCTTACCGGATCGAGCCACAGCATCATCGGCGCGAACGCCCGCCCCCGCGTCTCGACGGGCTGGTAATAGCGCACCGGGATCGGCCCGCCGTCGGGCGTCACCTCGATCCGCCACGCGCCCGTCCGCTCCGGCTCCGCACGGCGCAGCGCGTCATAGACCGCCTGCCACGACGCGGGCCGCCCGCCCGCCGCGACGCGCGCCAGTCCCGGATGCAGCGCGCCGTCGATCGCGGTGTAGAAGACCAGCACGCTCCCGGTCAGCCCGGTCAGCGCGAACAGCGCCCCGACGGTCAGCCCCAGCCACAAATGGATGCGCCGGACGACGACCCGCGCCCTCACAGCGTCAGCCGCACGCTGCCATAAAGCGCGCGGCTGTCCGCCGGCGAATGCAGCACCTGCGTTCCGTCGTACCAGACATATTCGTAACGCCGGTTGCCGATGTTCTTGAGTTGCGCGGCGACTTCGAGCTGCGGCAGCACCCGCCACGCCACCTCGCCGGTGACCACCAGATAGGCGCCGTAGCGCGGCAAGGTGTTGGCCGGCGTCAGTTCGTAGCTCGACTGGCCATTGCCCCACAGCGACACCCGCCACCGCGCCGCCGGCACGACGTCGACGCCGCCGGAGAACAGATTCTGCGGCACATGGTCGATCCAATTGCCCGCCTGCGACGGCGTCGCCGGATCGGGGGTGACGATCCGCGCCCGCTGGTACGAATAGGCGCCCCACAGATTGGCCCCCTTCACCGGCGTGACGCTGACCTGCACGTCGAGCCCGCGCCGCCGCGTCGCGCCGAGATTGTCGCTGTCGCCGGAGGGATCGTTGAGCCGTCGCTTGATCTCGCCGCTCGCGGTCTGCTGCCACAGCGCAACGCGCGCCTCCAGCCAGCGCCCGCGCGCCAGCTTGACGCCCGCCTCCCAGCCCTCGTTGATCGACGGCGCGAGGTCGGTGGTACGCGGCGGCACCTTATAGGCGCCGGCACCCACGCCGATCTGGAACGTCCGCCCGTAATTGCCGTAAGCGGTGACGCCGGCGAGCGGCGTGATCGCGACGCTCAGCTTGGGCTGGCTGATCGTGCCGTAATCGTTGATCGGATACCGCTGCCCGTTCATCCGGTTGCGCAGCGTTCCGGAGACGGTGTCGAACCGCCAGCCCGGCGTGATGCTCAGCCACGCGACCGGCTCGATCACCGCCTGCGCATAGCCGCCCGCGACGGTCAGCCCGAACGCCTGATCGCGCGTCTGGCTGGTGATGATGCGGCTCGCGGTCAGCCAGCGCAGGCTCTGATTGTCCTGCACCTGCACGTCGCCGCCCGCTTCGAGCATCAGCCGGTGCAGGAACGCCACCTTGGGGTGGTAATGGAGCGTCGCGAGCGCGCCATATTGGTCCTCGCGTGCCAGCCGCCGCTGCTGCGCCACCGTCGCCGAGAACCGCACGAACCGGTCGTCGTGCAACCCGTTGGCATAGCCCTTGGCGCTCAACGCCAGCGTATCGGTCAGATCGGCATCGAGGTGCAGGCTATATTGGCTCATCTGCCGCCGCCCGCCGTCGCTCGCCGAAACCGGATAGGAGCGGCGCCGGTCGCCATAAGCGTCGGCGTCGGTGAGATAGCCCGGCTCCTGCGCTTCGACCTGCGCGTAGCGCGCGATCCCGCCGAGCCGCACCGCACCCCAATCGTAGAACCATTTGCCCGCAAGGCTCACCCGGTCGAGCCCGGCATGGTCGCGAAACCCGTCGCTGTGGCGATAGCCGACGAAGTAATTCTGGCTGAACCTGCCCGTCTCGACCCCCGCGGAAAGCTGCCCCTCCGCGGTGCCGAACGCGCCGCCGAGGCCACGCGCGTCGAGATAATCGCCGCCGATCCGCGTCGCGATATCGGCGCTGCCGGCGATCGCATGCAGGCCGTAACGCGGATCGGCGGTGCCGCGGACCAGCTCGACCTGCGCGATGTCGAGCGGCATCACCGCGTCGATGAACGGCATGCTGCCGTCGTTTGCGTTGCTCGGCACGCCATCGATCAGCAATTTGACCGCGTTGATCTCGCCCTCGCCGTTGAAGCCGCGGATCGAGAACCGGCCAGAGGTCGTCCCCTGGTTGAAGTCGGTCAGCGAGACGCCGGGCAACCGCGCGAACAGCTCCCACGTATTGTCGACGCTCTGCCGCTGCGCGACGTCGCCGCCGAGGCGGTCGATCGAGGTGATGATGTTGCTGGTCGATCGCGCCATGTCGCGCGCGGTGACGACGATGTCGCCGATCGAGAAACCGGTGTCGTTCCGGTCGGCGTCGTGATCGTGGCTCTGCGCCCTTGCCGGGGTCGCGAGCGCGGGGACGAGGGCGAGCGCGACGCCCGCCGCCGTAGCGGTTCGTAGAATGATCATTGCAGGCAATTCCCGATCCTGGCGCGTGCCCTCTCCCGGGCCGCACCGTCAGTGTCGTTGTGGATGGATCAGGAGAGGCGCGGCGGTCCGCGCATCGGTGGCCGCAGATGGGCACGGTCGCGCAACGCCGGCCAGCGCGTCGCGCGCACGCCGAGCGCCATGGCAAAGGCGATCGCCAGCACCAGCAACACCGGGTCGACCGGCGCCGTCGCCGCCTGCGCCAGCCCGGCATAGGGACAGGGCATGTCGGTGGCGGGGTGATCGGATTCGCGATGGTCACCCGAACCGTGATGGCCGCCGTGCGCCATCGCCATCGCCATCGGTGCGACCGGACCGTAGCCGCTGCACAATTGCAGCACCGGCCGGCCGTCGACGCTGCCGACCATGAACCCCGCCGGCACCAGCAGCCGCACCGCGAGCGCCAGCGCCGCCAGCCACAAAGCGAGCGTGCGATGATCCAGCAGCAGGCGGCGGAGCGACGTCACGGCCACGTCTTAGGCGCGCCCGCGGCCCCTGTCATCGACTTGCATCAGGTAGGATAATCGTAATGTCCGCCGGCTAATATTCCGTCTAACATGAAGAACATGCATCGGTCCCTGCTCCGCCCGCTCCTCGCTACGCTGCTGCTGTTCGGCACGCTCTTCGGATCTGTCCCGGCGTGGGCGGCGGTGACGATCACCTTCTGGAGCCATGAGCTGGGCAACAGCTTCCCGCACGCCTTCTTCACGCTGCGCGGTGTCCAGGATGGCGGCGGGCCACCGGTCGACGTCAATTACGGCTTCACCGCCAAATCGGTCTCGCCCGCGTTGCTGATGGGCAGCGTCGCCGGGCGGCTCGATATCTCCCGGCCCTTCTATATCGGCACCAGCGACGCCCAATTTTCGGTGGTGCTGACCGACGCCCAATATGCGCAGGTCCTGACCCTAATCGCCGCCTGGGACGATAAGACCGGCGACGGACGCTACAATCTGAGCGATCGCAACTGCATCCACTTCGTCAAGGAAGCCGCCCGCATCGCCGGCCTGACCGGTCTCGATCATCCCAAACTGATGAAGAAGCCGCGCTCCTATCTGCAGGCGGTCGCGGCGGCCAATCCCGACCGCGTCGCCGTCATCCACATGCACGGCAAGGCCTATCTCGCCTCGCTGCCGCCGTTGACGGCGGCGCCGGTAAGCGTGGCGTCGGCGCCGGCGCCGGTCGCGATGATCCAGCCGCTACCGGCACACTGACCGCCCTCCCCGTTCGTGCCGAGCCTGTCGAAGCACGGTGAGACTCACCCGCCCTTCGACAGGCTCCGGCCAACGGGCCTTGGGAGTCTGATCCTCCCGCCTACCCCCGCACGATCTCCATCACGTCGAGCGTCGAATGGAAGCCCGGGAACGGCAGCACCAGCCGCCAGCGCGCGGTGCCGATCCGTTCGACCAGCCCCGCCATGTCGCGCTGCCGGTCGCGGCCGTAGCGCATCGGCCGGTCCTCGTCGCCGAGCGCCAGCGTGCCGAGGAAGATGGTGCGCGAATCGGTGCTGTCGAACAGATTGCCGCTCGCCCGCTGGTCGCCGTCGGTGACGAAATGGCGGACGATCCCCGTCTCGCTCACCCGGCAGCCCGTCCAGCCGCCGCTCAGCAGCGGCCGCGCGCCCGGGCCGATCCCGCCGAGCCGATGCACCCGGCAACGATAGACGCCGGGCAGCAGCGCCGCCCCCTCGATCACGCGGTCGGGATCGAACAGGTCCGCGTCGGCGGCGAGCCGCTCGCGTCCCTCGGGCGTCGCGCGCACCTTGGTCAGCGCCTGCACCCAGGCATCGCGCCAGCCGCGCAGGCGTTCGCGATCCTGCCGCGTCGCGACCTTGCGCCAGTCGCTGTCGCCCGTGTCCTGCGCGCGCACCGCGGCGGTGGCGAGCATCGCGCCGGCGAGCGTCACCGCCAGAAAGCGCCCCACCCTCATGCCGCGGTCCAGCCGCCGTCGACCGACAGATTGGCGCCGGTGATCGCCTTCGCCTCGTCGCGGCACAGGAACAGCGCCAGCGCCGCCACCTGCTCGGGCGTCACGAATTCCTTGGTCGGCTGCGCGGCGAGCAGCACGTCGTTCATCACCTGCTCGCGCGTCATCCCGCGCGCCGTCATCGTGTCGGGGATCTGCGCCTCGACCAGCGGCGTCCAGACATAGCCCGGCGAGATGCAATTGACCGTCACGCCATGCTGCGCCGTCTCCAGCGCGATCGTCTTGGTCAGCCCGACCAGCCCGTGCTTGGCCATGACATAGGCGGATTTGTTGGGGCTCGCGACGAGGCTGTGCGCCGAGGCGGTCGAGATGATCCGCCCCCAGCCCTGCGCCTTCATGTGCGGGACGGCGGCGCGCATCGCATGCCAGGCGCTGGTCAGGTTGATCGCCAGGATCGCCTCCATCCGTTCGGGCGGAAACGATTCGATCGGCGCGACATGCTGGACGCCGGCATTGTTGACGAGGATATCGACGCGCCCCGTCTCGCCCACCGCCCGCTCGACCAGCGCGGCGATCTCGTCGGGCCTCGTCATGTCGGCGGCATCGTACAGCGCCGCCGCGCCGCTCGTCGCGGCGAGCCCGGCGCGGACCGTCTCGATCGCATCGGACTCGCCGAAGCCGTTGATGACCACTGCCGCGCCTTCCGCCGCGAACGCCCGCGCATAGGCCAGGCCGATGCCCGACGTGGACCCGGTGACGATCGCGGTCTTGCCCTTGAGGAACATGGGACGTGCTCTCCTGCTACGGCTCCCGTCTGCGTCGATGCGCGCGCTGTTGCAACCGGGGGCGGTGTTCGGGCATTCGTAACGCAAGCTAAACGGAGCCTTGCATGCGCCTCGACGATTTCGATCCCAATATTGACGTCGGCGACCAGGGGAACCGCGGCGGCGGTTTCGGTGGCGGCGGTGGCGGCGGCGGCCTGTTGTTCGGCCTGTTGCCGCTGATCGGCAGCCGCTTCGGCTGCGGCGGCATCGTCGTCGTGCTGCTGCTGATGGCGGTCTTCGGCGGGCTCGGCAATCTCGGCGGCCTCGTCGGCGGTGGTGGCGGCAGCGGCACGCAGGTGACGCGCAGCGCGCCATCCGAAGGCGGTTCGGCGACCGCGGTCTGCACCGCGGATCCCGCCAAGAAAGCGGCCTGCGACGCATTCAGCTCGGCGCAGAAGACCTGGACCGCGCTGTTCGCGCAGAGCGGCCAGCGCTTTACCGCGCCCGGGCTGCGCTTCTTCTCGCAGAACGGCCAGTCGGGCTGCGGCGCCGCGCAATCGGCGATGGGGCCGTTCTACTGCCCGACCGACCAGCGCATCTATCTCGACACCAGCTTCTTCGACGAACTCGCCAACCGCTTCGGCGCCAAGGGCGATTTCGCGCAGGATTACGTGATCGCGCACGAATTCGGCCATCACATCCAGAATCTGCTCGGCACGTCCGACAAGGTGCAGAACGTCCAGCGCGGCGGCAGCGAGACCGAAGGCAATGCCGCTTCGGTCCGCCTCGAACTCCAGGCGGATTGCTATGCCGGCGTCTGGGCCGCGCAGAACCGCAGCCGCATGGAACCGGGCGATCTCGAAGAGGGGCTGACCGCCGCGCAGGCGATCGGCGACGACACGCTCCAGAAGGAATCGACCGGCCGCGTCGTCCCCGACAGCTTCACGCACGGCACCTCGGCGCAGCGCATGCACTGGCTGCAACGCGGCATCCAGACCGGCGACCCCGCCCAATGCGACACGTTCTCGGGCGCGATCTGACGGGCTCCTCTCCCTTGCCAGCGCTATCGCATAGGACCGATTGCGAGCTTAGACGGCATTCATATACCCCGTCATGCCGGACTCGATCCGGCATCCCGCTTCTTCCTGCCGTTTGAAGAAGCGGCACCCCGGCGCAGGGCCGGGGTGACGGATCGGAGTTGGAACGTCGTCCGAATCACTCGGACGTTCATCCGGGATCGCCCTCCCCCGACTGGAGGAAATCAGCGCCCCGCCAATTGCCGGGCGAAATGCACCTCGACCGCCCTGGTCACGCTGTCCGCGATCCGTTCGCGGCCCGCCGGGCTGTCGAGGAACGCCGCATCGACCGGATTGGAGATATAGCCCGTCTCGAACAGGATCGACGGCATGTCCGGCGCCTTCAGCACCATCAGCGACGCCATCCGGTGGAACACCGGCTTGGTCGGGATGCGCGGCTTGGCCTCGCGCCCGAGCAGCCGCGCGAAGCTCGCCGAACTGTTCATCGTCTCGCGCTGCGCGAGATCGATCAGGATCGACGAGACGTCCGCGCCCGCATCGCCGAGATTGACGCCGGCGATCACGTCCGCCTTGTTCTCGCGCATCGCCAGCCGCGCCGCTTCCTTGTCCGACGCGACTTCGGACAAGGTATAGACCGACGCGCCGCTCGCATCGCCGCTGCCGACGCTATCGCAATGCACCGAGATGAACAGGCTCGCCTTCAGCCGCCGCGCGATGCCGTAGCGCTCGCGCAGCACCAGATAGCGGTCGTCGTCGCGGGTCAGCGCCACCCGCACCCGCCCGCTCGCCAGCAGCGCGTCACGGATCGAACGCGCGATGCGCAACGTCACGTCCTTCTCGCGCAGCCCGGTGACCGCGTTGATCGCCCCCGGATCGACGCCGCCATGGCCGGCATCGATCACCACCAACGGCCGGCTGTCGTCGCCGCGCACCCGCGGCAGCGCGACGGCGCGCGCCGGCGGCGGCACGGGGATCGACAGCTTGTATTTCGGCCGCGGTGCCCATTGGCCCAGATCGATCGCGAAGAAGCGCAACGGCGCGGCCGCGCCCGCCGCGGCGAAGCGGGCGGCGGTCGCCGGCGCGATCGACAGCGCCAGATTGCCGTCCGCATCGAAGCCGCCGTCGGCGATCACCGCCGGCCGTGCGAGATCGAGCAGCAACCGCGTGCCGTCGCCCTGCCGCACCTGCCTGATGCTGCGCACCAGCCCGCCGGTGACCACCTCCGCACCGGGGATCGCCTGCGCAACGTCGACCGCGATCTGGCGGCTGCCGCGCAGCACCATGCCCGTCGCGTCGATCACCGGCCCGTCGAACCGCACGACGATGCGGCCGCCGTCGACCACGACGCTGCGGATCGCCGTCGCGGCATGGGCCGGCGCGCTCGCGCACCAGCCGAGGATCAGGGCAACGATCGCGAACATCGGGCGACCTTGCCGCGCCGCGGGGGCGCCGGTCCAGCGAAAAGCCATGACAGGTTCCTTGGGCGCCGGCGTCTGGCCGGCGCCTGAACGAGCGTCATGACAGGCAAGCGCCAACGCCCGGTTGCGCGGCACGGTTAATGCACGATTCGGCATGAATTTGCCGTCCGTCCGGCAGATTCGTGCCAGTTGCGATACGAGAAGCGCAATGCTACCAACGGACTGCACCCGTGCGTCGCGCTTCATTCGTGCAAGCGACGCATCGGTCCCCGCGCCGTCCTGGCGCGGCTTTAACCAGGTTGACGCTCGCATGACGCACTTATCCAACGTTCGACACCGCCCGGCCTCGGCCGGCGGCGTGTCGGACGTGTGGGAGGGCCGTGCCCCCCGACGTGCGCGGCGAGCAGACGCATTCTCACCATCCCGCGCCGGTCCGCCCGGCGCCATCTATCAACGCGCATGCGCGCCCTGCGGCCAAGTTGCAGGAGCGCCACGCGCGCGGAGACCATTCAATGACCACGCGTATGCTGATCGACGCACGCCACCGGGAAGAGACCCGGGTTGCCGTCGTCAAGAATAACCGGATCGAGGAATTCGATTTCGAAAGCGCCGAGCGCAAGCAGCTCAAGGGCAATATCTACCTCGCCAAGGTGACCCGCGTCGAACCGTCGCTGCAGGCGGCGTTCGTCGATTACGGCGGCAATCGCCACGGCTTCCTCGCGTTCAGCGAAATCCACCCGGATTATTATCAGATCCCCAAGGAGGATCGCGACGCGCTGCTGCGCGAAGAGGCGGAGCATGCCGCCGAGGAAGCCGCGCTGCGCGCCGAACATGACGGCGACGACGACGATCACGAGGGCGACGAGCACGGCGACGACGACCACGACGATTTCGACGACGCCGACCATCACGACGATGGCGAGCATGACGAGGGCGAAGGCGCGGCGGAGGGCACGTCGAAGAAGCCGCGCAGTGCCAATGACGAAGAGGTCGAGGCGCTGCGTCAGCGTCGCATGAACCTCCGCCGCCGCTACAAGATCCAGGACGTGATCCGCCGCCGTCAGGTGCTGCTGGTCCAGGTCGTCAAGGAAGAGCGCGGCAACAAGGGTGCGGCGCTGACCACCTATCTCAGCCTCGCCGGCCGCTATTGCGTGCTGATGCCCAACACGTCGCATGGCGGCGGCATCAGCCGCAAGATCAGCAACGCGTCGGACCGCAAGCGCTTGAAGTCGATCATGGCCGACATGCAATTGCCGCCGTCGATGGGCTGCATCGTCCGCACCGCGGGTCTTCAGCGCACCAAGGTCGAGATCAAGCGCGACTTCGATTATCTCGCGCGGCTGTGGGACGGCATCCGCGAGGCGACGCTGGGCTCGGCCGCGCCGGCGCTCGTCTATGGCGACAGCGACCTCATCAAGCGCGCGATCCGCGATATCTACAACAAGGATATCGACGAGGTCATCGTCGAGGGCGAGGACGGCTTCCGCCAGGCGAAGGACTTCATGAAGCTGCTGATGCCCAGCCACGCACGCCGCGTCCGGCAATATGCCGACGCCGTGCCGCTGTTCCAGCGCGCGCATGTCGAGGACCAGCTCGCCGCGATGTACCATCCGGTCGTCCAGCTGAAGTCGGGCGGCTATCTCGTCATCAATCCGACCGAAGCCCTGGTGTCGATCGACATCAACTCCGGCCGCTCGACCCGCGAGCACAATATCGAGCAGACCGCGACCGCGACCAATCTGGAAGCGGCGCAGGAGATCGCGCGTCAGCTCCGCCTGCGCGACATGGCCGGCCTCGTCGTCATCGACTTCATCGACATGGACAACAATTCCAATGTCCGGAAGGTCGAGAAGGCGATGAAGGAAGCGCTCAAGGACGATCGCGCCCGCATCCAGGTCGGCCGCATCTCCTCCTTCGGGCTGATGGAGATGAGCCGCCAGCGGCTGCGCACCGGCGTGCTCGAAGCCTCCACCCGCGCCTGCCCGCATTGCGAGGGCACCGGCCTCGTCCGCACCGCCTCGTCGGCGGGTCTGTCGGCGCTGCGCCTGATCGAGGAAGAGGCCGCCCGCGGCCGCGGCTCGCTGCTGACGCTGCGCGCCAGCCAGGAAGCGACGATTTACGTCCTCAACCGCAAGCGCGCCGACATCGCCGAGATCGAGGATCGCTACGGCGTCCAGGTCGAGATCATCCCCGATCGCGAAGAAGAGGGCGCACGCATGTCGGTCGAGGCCTCCGGCCCGCCGCCCGCTTACGCCCCCAAGATCGAGGCGCTCGTCGAAGAGGATTACGACGACGCCCCCGAGGAGATCGAGGAGGAAGAGGAAGACGAGGAGATCGTCGAGGCGGAGGAAGAGCCGCGTCGCGAGGGCGGGCGCCGTCCCGAGCAGCGCGAAGCGGGCAGCGACGACGAGGGCGAAGGCCGCGGTCGTGGCCGCCGTCGTCGCCGTCGCGGTCGTCGCGGTCGCAAGGACGAGAATGGCGAGGCGTCGCAGGACGAGGCCGGCACCTACACCGAGGTCGAGGATGGCGTCGGAACCGAGACCGAGACCGACATCGATGCCGATGCCGATACGGACGGTGTCGCCGACGAGGCCGAGACGACCGGCACGGATGCCGGCGATCGTCCCGAGGGCGAGGGCCGTCGTCGCCGTGGCCGTCGGGGTCGCCGTGGTGGCCGCCGTCAGGACAATGGTGCCGACACGGCGCCGGCCGCCGAGGCCGATGCCACGGCGTCGGACGACGACCTGCCCCCGGCCGATCTCGAACCGCTCGTCGAGGCGGGTGATGCCGGCCCGGTGATCACCGGCCTCAACGCCCCCGAACCGGCGACGGTCGAGGACGCGGCACCGGTCGAGGCGCCGAAGACCCGCCGCCGTCCCCGCGCCCGCGGCGCCGCTGCGCCTGCGACCGACGCCGTCGTCGAGCCGGTGGCCGAGGTCATCGCGCCGGTCGCCGTGCCCGAACCGGTCGCCGCCGAACCGGCCGCCAAGCCGAAGCGGACCCGCAAGAAAAAGGTCGACGCCGACGCGGTGACCGAAGCGGCGGCACCCGAAGTGCCCGCCGAAGCGCCCGCCGCCGAGGAAAAGCCCAAGCGCCGCCGCACCCGCAAGCCCGCGGCGACCGACGCCGCCCCGGCCGAGACGATCGAGGCGCCCGCCCAGGCCGAACCGACCCCCGCGCCGGCCGAGGAGGCTCCCGAAGCCGCCGACGCCGACGCCGAGGCCGACGCTACGACAGACGAAAACGGCGAAACCCCGCGTCGCGGCTGGTGGCAGCGCACCTTCGGCGCGTGATCCGTCGCCATCCGCCATCCCCGCCGGTTCGGGGATGGCGGACGGCACGGCCTCCAGTGAATTCACCGCCGCGCTAGCCCGCTGACCATTGTGGACATGACTTCGCCCTCGCTTTAGGCACGGTGCCATGTCCACCGCCCTCCCCCGTATCCTTCGCCACGGAGGCGTAGCGGCACTCGTTTATTGCGTCGCAATGGCGCTGTTCTTCCGTGTACCAATCCTCAGCGGCTTCGATCTCGGCTTCGGCGAACGCGGCGATGCGATCATCGAGATCGCGATCCTCGAACATTGGCACAACGTCCTGCGCGGCGTCGCGGCGTGGGATACGACCTTCTACTTCTACCCCCACGCCGGCACCCTCGGTTACAACGACGGCTATCTGCTCTACGGGATCGTCTATTCCGTCTGGAGACTGTTCGCCGACCCCTTCCACGCCGACACGCTCAACATCCTCACCTTCAAGACGATCGGTTTCGTCGCCGCCTATCGACTCGTGGCGCATACGCTCGGCTGGGGCCGTGCCGCCGCCCTGCTTGTCGCGCTGCTCTGGTCGGTGGCGAGCAACATCACGCTGCAAGCCGTCCACGCACAATTGCAAAGCGTCGCGCTGCAACCGCTCGCGATGATGCTGGCGATTGGCGCCGTCCGTGCCGAGCGCGATGGTCGCCATGGCCGCGCCCGCCTGCTGGCGATCGTCCTTGCCGCGCTGATGGCGGCGTGGCTCCTCACCTCTTACTACATGGCGTGGTTCACGATTTTCTCCGGCTGTCTGTTCGTGGCCTGCTGGATCGTGCTCAGCGGCGACTGGCGCCTCCACGTCATTCGCCGCCATGCGGTGACGATCGCCTGCGGCGGCGGTGCGTTCGCCGTCTTCGCCGTGCCGTTCCTTGCGGTGTATCTGCCCAAGGTCCACGAAACAGGCGGCGAGCCCTATTTTGAGATGCTCGGCTATCTCGTCACGCCGGTGATCGACATGCTCAACGTCGGCGCGGGCAATTATCTGTGGGGCTGGATCTTCCGCCCCCTGCTGGCGCTGGTTCATGCCGTCCTGCCCGACGATCCCGCGTTGCCCGGCCGTGTCCTCGGCGGCGAGCATGAGGCGGGGTTTCCGCTGCTATTCTGCGCGCTGCTGGTGATCGCGGCCTGGCGGATCATCGTGCGACGGCGCGTCACGGCGGATCGACCTGCACCCGTCGAATTGCGCGCCTTCACATTGGCGATGATCGTCGCGTGGCTGTTGACGTTGCAATTCTGGGTCGCCTCGCCCTGGGGGCTGGTCTTCGAACTCGTGCCGGGTGCCAAGGGACTTCGCACGGTATCGCGCTACCAATTGTGGCTGACGCTGCCGTTCCTGCTGATCGCAGTCGCGGCATGGCGGGAGCGGGCAACGCTGCTGGCGCGATCGCGGCCATGGCTGGCGGCGACACTCGTAATACTGTTAGTCTCCGAGAACCTCAGCGCCGAAACCCCCGCGCAGATCGGCCGCAGCGGGCAACGCGCCGCGCTTTGGCCGATTCCCTCGCCGCCCACCGGCTGCGGCGCCTTCTACGTCGTGGCGAGCCGGGTGACCGAGCCGGTCTATATCAACGCCGAACTCGACGCGCTCTACCCCCATAACGTCGATGCGATGCTGCTCGCCGAGCTTTGGCGGGTGCCGACGATCAATGGTTTTTCGACGTTCAACCCGCCCGACTGGAATTTCGCCAGCCCGCGCGCCGCCGATTACGACGCACGGGCGATGGCCTATGCCCGCCGACACAGGCTGCGCCACCTGTGCCGGCTCGACGTCCGCCAGCCGCAGCCGTGGACGCGGATCCGGGGGTAATGGATCTAGCGGGTCAGAGCTTGACCAGCATCTTCCCCATATTGCCCCCGGAGAACAGGCCCAGGAACGCCTCCGGCATCCGCTCCAGCCCCTCGAACACCGTCTCGTTGCGCTTGAGCTTGCCGTCCTTCAGCCAGCCGCCCATGTCGCGATAGAAGTCCGCGGAGCGATCCTTGAAGTCGCTGACGATGAAGCCCTGTATCCGGATGCGGTTGCCGATCAGCCGCGCCAGATAGCGCAATTCGGTCGGCTTGCTGCTGTTGTAGACGTCGATCATCCCGCACACCGCGAACCGCGCGTGCAGATTGGCGTGCGCCAGCGCCGCGTCGAGATGCTCGCCGCCGACATTGTCGAAATAGACGTCGATGCCGTTGCGCGCCACCTCGCCGAGCGCCTTCACCACCGGCGTGCCGCTCTTGTAATCGATCACCGCATCGGCGCCGAGCGACTCCACCCAGGCGCATTTCTCCGCGCCGCCCGCCGAGCCGATCACCCGGCAGCCCTTCGCCTTGGCGATCTGCACCACGGTCGACCCGACCGCACCCGCCGCAGCGGAGACGAATACGGTGTCGCCCTCCTTCGCGCCGGCGACCTCGAGCAACCCGAAATAGGCGGTCATCCCCGGCATGCCGAGTTGGCCGAGATAGGCCTGCGGATCGACGTCGAGTTCGGGCAAGGGCTGGACCTGATCGGCGGGCAGCACCGCCTCGTCGCGCCAGCCGGCGAAATGTTGGACGGTATCGCCCTCCTTGAACCGGTCCGAGCGGCTCTCGACCACGGTGCCGATCGCGCCGCCGTCCATCGGCTTGCCGATCTCGAACGGCGGCGTGTAGCTCTTGACGTCGTTCATCCGCCCGCGCATGTACGGATCGACCGACAGCCAGCTGTTGGCGATCCGCACCTCGCCATCGCCGAGGTCGCGGCGATCAAGATCGATCAGCGCGAAATTGTCGCTGGTCGGCAGGCCCTGCGGCCGCGATGTCAGGCTCCACGCTCGTGCCATCGTGTCATTCTCCTCAAATCCGGGCGACCAGTCTGGGCCGACCCGTTGCATATCGCAACGCAAAAGGCCCGGGACATGCCCGGGCCTTCGCGTGGGTCTTCGATCGGGCTCAATAGGTGCCCGAGAAGCTCCGGTTCAGCGTCTTGTCGCCGTCGGTGCCGGTCGTGCCGGTGCCGGTGCTGCTGGTGCTGGCACTCGCCGACGAGGCCGATCGCGTGCCGTCCGCCTGCGTCTGCGTCGCGGCCGAACGGCCGTTCGCATAAGGCTCGCGGCGCGTGCCGTCGTTATCGTCGCCGAACAGCGCCTGGTTGCGCTCCTCGTCGCGCCACGCCTTCTTGGCGTCCGCCGCGGTCTTGCTCAGCGTCACCTTGTCGTCGACCGACTGCAGCCAGCTCGACGGGATCGAATGGTGGCGGCCGCCGGCATCGGCGTCGTTCTTGGTCAGCAGGATGCGATCGCCGCGTACCTTGTCGACGGTGCCGACATGCTCGCCGTCGGACCCGACGACGTCCGCATGTTCCTCGACCTTGTTGAGCAGATCGCGCTGCGACTGGCGGTTGGTGCGCCACGAGCTGAACTCATTCTCGAACTTCGAGCGATGTTCGCGGCGATATTCGTCATAGTCGCGGTCGAGCGACTGGATCTGACCGCGGCGCCAGCTGTGATAGTCGGTGTCGCGATCGTTATAGGCGCGCTCGTCCAGCCGCGAATCGAAGTCGCGACGGCGCTCGGCTTCCTCGTCGCCGAACCACGAGCGGACTTCGTCACCCGCGCGGGCGAAGAAGCCGCGATCCTCGTAGTCATAGCCCTGCGGCTGGCGACCATAGCCCTGCCGGCCCTGCTCATGATCCCGGCCGCCGCGCGCGCGGTTGCGGTAATCGTCGTCGTCGGCATGCCGATACGGACCGAAATCCTCGAACCGGTGCCCGCCCGAACCGTAGCTGCCGTGATATTCGCGCTCGCCGGAATCGCGGCCGGCGTCCGCACCATAGCGGCTGCGCTCGCCATAGCGATTGGCCGACTGACGGTCCTGGTCGTAGCGGCCATGGCTGTCGCGGCCGTCGTTGGCGTAGCGATCATAGCCGCCGCGCGCCGTGCCGTAATCGTCGCGCCCGCGGGTCTGGTCGCGGTTCGCGTCATAGCGATCGTAGCGCTGGTTGCCGTAGTCGCGCGCGCCATAGCCTTGGCGGTCGCCGTCGATCCGGCCGGCGGCCTGATATTCGCGAGCGCTCGAATAGCTGTAGTCGCGGCCCGATCCGTAATCGCGGCCATAGCCCTGGCCGTCGTCGCGTCCGTACGTGTCACCCGGTGCGTTGCTGCGGGGATTGCGTTCGTAGACCATGATCGTCTCCTTGTAGGATAGCTCCTGCGGGTGCCGGTCACGTCGTTGCTGCGCGACCGTGCTCCTGATCCAGATAAAGATCAGGCCGGCGCTTCGTTCCTGAAGTTACGGCGACGCAACGATTTTGCGTCGCACGCAGCGATCGGTCCGTCGCAGGGGAATTTTCGGATCGGTCGATCGGGCCTGTTGCATCGCCGACGAGGGGCGGCTAATGGCGTCGCTCTCGGGCAAGCCCGAGCCGGGGTGCGGGGCTGTAGCTCAGATGGGAGAGCGCTGCAATCGCACTGCAGAGGTCAGGGGTTCGATTCCCCTCAGCTCCACCACCACCCCGCCATTCCCCGAACCATCGCCGGCCCCTCCCCTGACATCGCCCGCGCTACCAACGGCGCCTTGCCGCGTTACACCGGTCTATGGCCAGTGCACCGATCCCCGCCGCGACGCTCGTCGTCTTTCGTGACCTTCGTGATGGTCCGCCGGACCTGCTGATGGTCGAGCGGGCGAAGGCGATGGTCTTCGCCGGCGGCGCGATGGTCTTCCCCGGCGGCCGGATCGATCCCGGCGACCACGCGCTCGCCGCGACGATCGGCACGAGCGACGACGGCGCCGCCCGCATCGCCGCGATCCGCGAGACGATCGAGGAGGCCGGCCTCGCCATCGGCCTCCACCCCGCCCCCTCGGCCGCGACGCTCGCCGCGATCCGCGCGCGGCTGCACGGCGGCGAGGCGTTCGCCGCGATCCTCGCCGACACCGGGTTGACGCTCGATCTCGACGCGTTGGTGCCGTTCGCACGCTGGCTGCCCGATCATCGAACGACGCGCATCTTCGATACGCTCTTCTTCCTCGCCCGCGCACCGGAGGGCGCGGCGGCGACCGTCGACGCGACCGAGAACGTCCGCCTCGTCTGGACCGGCGCCGCCGCGCTGCTCGCCGAGGCGGATGCCGGGCGCGCGACGATCATCTACCCCACCCGCCGCACCCTCGAACGGCTCGCGCTGTTCGCCGATCACGACGCCGCGGTCGCGCAGGCGCGCGCCTATCCGATCCGCACCATCACGCCGTTCGTCGAGACGCGCGACGGCGTGCCGTACCTCTGCATCCCCGACGACCTCGGCTATCCCGTCACCGGCGAGGCGATGACCCGGGCGCAGCGCGGCTGATGCGCGCGTTGCGCCGCGCGATCGGCTGGATCGCGGCGCTGCTTGCGATCGGCGCGGCGGCGCTGCTGCTATGGGCGATCGCACGCGGGCGACCGCAGGACATGCCGTGGACGCCGCTCGATCTCGGCGCCCCGGTCGGCCTATTCACCGGCCGCAAGCTCACCGCGCTCACTCGCGATTTCCCGCGATGCCGCGCGCTGCTCGATCGCGCCGGCGTCCGCTATACCGTGTTGCCGCCACGCCGCGGCGCGGGCGATTGCGGCTATGCCGACGGCATCCGCCTGACCGCGGGCGGCGCGCGGGCGATCGGCTTTCGCCCCGCCGGTCTCGGCGTCGCCTGTCCGGTCGCCGCCGCACTTTCGATGTGGGAGTGGAATGTCGTCCAGCCCGCCGCGCAACGCCATTTCGGCAGCCGCGTCGTGACGATCGACCACTTCGGCAGCTACGCCTGCCGCCGCATCTACGGCCGCGACGCCGGCACCTGGAGCGAGCACGCGACCGCCGACGCGGTCGACATCGCCGGCTTCCGCCTCGCCGACGGCCGCCGCATCACCGTCGTCGGTGACTGGCGCGGCGGGGGCGCGACGGCGGCATTTCTGCACGAGGTCCGCGACGGCGCATGCACGCTGTTCGCGACGACGCTGTCACCCGATTACAACGCCGCGCACCGCGATCACCTGCACCTTGATCAGGCGGATCGCGCTGCGGGATGGCGCGCGTGCCGGTAGCGCGGCGGCCCTAGTTCAATGCGGCAGGGCCGCCCCGGTATCGACCTTCTCCACCCAGTGCGGGAAGAACACCGGCTGCCGGTTCGACCAGCCCGATGCGGTCGCCGCCGCCTCGCTGATCGACTGGAGCAGCTTGCGCCGCACTTCCGGGTGCAGGTGCGGCAGCGCCGCCGCCGCGCAGAACGCGCTCGGCAACCACGGCCGCGACGCCGCACCGATCAGCCGCTCGTACAGGAAGCGGAAGGCCGAGAAGCTGGTCAGCCGCCCCTGCCCCAGGTCGAACCCGACCAGCGTCACCAGCGGCGCCAGGAACGGCTCGACCGCGGAGAGATCGGCATCATCGGGCACCAATTGCCGCAATTCGGGCAGCGCACGGTACAGCCGCGCCTGCGCGCGGATGCTCGCCGCCTCGACGATGTCGCGCGACCAGCGCGTCATCGCATCGTCGCGGTCCAGCCCGATATCGAGGCTGCGGCGGATGTACCGCTGCGTCGAACTCGGAAAGCCCGCGAATTCCTTCATTTCCGCCAGCGTCATCGCGCCTTCGGCCGGTCTGTTCTTGGCACCCATGATCGTCACCCACCCCGCCAGAGAAGTCGGGCCGATCCTGCGCCATGGTGGTTAACAGCATCCTTAACGCGGGACCGTCCGACGTAACAAAAGCATCACGAAAGCTGTTGCAGCGCAACATCCGTTGCGACGAGCGGAGTGCATTTGGTCGCAAAGGTGCCCGTGGTGGTTGCGAGCCCGCCGATTGCCACCCCCAGCGGTCACTCCGGACTCGTCGGAGACCTCTGCGAAACACCGGATGCACCCCGGCGAAGGCCGGGGCCCAGTTGGGAAAGCCGCTGTAAAACATCACAAACCTTCGCCCAACTAGGCCCCGGCCTCCGCGGGGTACAATGCAAAAGTGGAGCACACCGACGTTCGCAAAGGTCTCGAATCGCTGCGTCATCCACTCCGTCACCCCGGACCAAGTCCCGGGCGACCCGTCGTCCGAGAAAAACGCCGCTGCGCCCGCAAGCCACCGCACAGCAAAACGGCGGCCCCTCGCGGGACCGCCGTTCGCTCCATTCCACCGGAAAGCTCAACCCTGCCGGTCGCGCTCCGCATCCTCGTCATAGCCCGACGAGGGCGCCGGGTCGCGATCGTGGCCCGGCTGCGTCAGCGAGGGCGGATCGCTCGCGTCCATCGATTCGTCCAGTCCGGCGTCGAGCCGCGCATCCGCGCTGCCGGGGTTCTTCTCGAGACGCTTGTTGATCGATTTGTCCTGCCCGGCATCCTGGCGCGGGTCACGCTCCTGGTTGCTGGCCGACGGCGCGACCGACAGGCTGTCCAAAGCCTTTTCGTCGATTCCGGTCATGTGACACCCTCCTGAGTTTACCAAGCAGCAACGATTGCCGGATCGTTTCCGTTCCTGCCGGTCAACCGATCAGGCCGCGGTCACCTGCACGCGCTGGTTGACGAATTGGGCGATGCCGAACACCGTCATGAACGCGATGTCGGTCGCGTCGCGGCCGACGCAGACCCGCGCTATCGTCTCCGCCGGCGCCATCCGCGTCGCATCGATCATCCGCCACGCCCCATCCAGCCACAATTCGGCGACCGCGTGGAAATCGGGCGGGTCGACGCCCGGCGCATAGGCCGCGACGCAGCGCGCGGGGATCTCCCCCGCCCGCGCCAGCGCGACGAGCAGATGCGCGTAATCGCGGCACACGCCCGACCGGCTGGCGAAGGTGTCGATCGCCGTCGTCTCGCCGCTGCTCGTATTGGCACGATATTCCAGCGCATCCGCTACCCAGTCGGAGAGCGCCACCGCCAGCGCGCCGCCGCCCATGCCGCCGAACTCTCGGCGCACGAAGCCTTCCAGCCGGTCGGACTGGCAATAGCGGCTCGGCAGCAGATAGGGCACCAGAGCCCCATCGAGCGCGCGCGCCGGCGTCGCCGGCAGGCGGGCGAGATCGACCGGCTGCCGGTCGATCTCGACGATTGCGCGATATTCAGCCTTCAGCCAGGACTCGGCGCGGATCCAGCAGCGTTGGCCGATCCCCTCTTCGCCGCGCACCGCCACCACCGGCGTGTCGCTCCACACCGTCAGCGCCTCGGACACGATCCGCTGATCGGGCATCGCCGCCGCCTCGATCTGCAGCAGCACGTCGGCCGGCGGCCCCATGATCGCATAATCCAGGTCGACTTCGATCGAGATCCGCATCGGCCATTCCTTCGGGACAAACGAAAGAGCCCGGCGGCATCGGCCACCGGGCTCCCGACATGACGATCGAACGTCGGTCTTAGTTGCGCTGTGCGCCGAACAGACGAAGGACGAACAGGAACATGTTGATGAAGTCGAGATACAGCGACAGCGCCGACATGATCACGGCCTTGCCGACCATGTCCGAACCCGCGACCTGGAAGTACAGGCTCTTGGTGCGCTGCGTGTCGTAGGCGGTGAGACCGGCGAACAGCAGCACGCCGACCGCGCTGATGACGAGGTTCATCACGCTCGACTGCAGGAACAGGTTGATCAGGCTGGCGACGATCAGGCCGACGAGGCCGATGATCAGGAAGGTGCCGAACGCCGACAGGTCCTTCTTGGTCGTATAGCCGTACAGGCTGAGACCGGCGAAGCCCGCCGCGGTCGAGAAGAACGCACCCGCGATCGACGTACCGCTGTAGACCAGGAAGATGGTCGACAGCGACAGGCCCATCAGCACCGCGAACGCCCAGAACAGCATCTGCAGCGTCGAGGTCTGCATGCGGCCCTGCCCGAAGCTCATCGCGAACACGACGCCGAGCGGCGCGAACATCAGCACGTAGCGCAGAATGCCGCCACCCATGAACACCTGTGCGGCCGGCGAGGACGCCCCGCCCCAGGCGAACAGCAGCGCGACGATGCCCGTCAGCAGCACGCCCGATCCCATGTAATTGTAGACCGACAGCATGTACGAGCGCAGACCCGCGTCATAGGCGCTGCTGCGCGCTTCGGCGCGTGGAGCCCCGAACGGCGCGGCGCTCGGCCGGGGGTCAGACCAGTTAGCCATGGTATCCAAAACTCCTTTACCGACCAGATGTCGGATGACCGAAATATCGGCCTGCCGTGGTCCTATTTCAAGCGAAACCGGCTAAGCCTCGGTTCCAAAGCAACAGAACTTTACAAAGAGACGTTCGTCCCGCCATGCGCCTGTTCGTCGCCCTGCGTCCGCCCCCCGCGATTCGCCAGTCCCTGCTCGCCGCGACGGGGGGCGTGCCGCACGCGCGCTGGCAGGACGACGCGCAGCTCCACTGTACCCTGCGCTTCATCGGCGACGTCGACCGGCCGCAGGCGGAGGATGTCGCCGCCGCGCTCGCCGGCCTGTACGCGCCTGTGCCGCAGGTGCGGATCGCCGGCGTCGGCCGCTTCGCGCACAAGGGCCGCACCGATACGCTCTGGGCGGGACTCGCGCCGGGCGATGCGCTCCACCATCTCGCCCGCAAGGTCGAACAGGCCTGCGTCCGTGCCGGCCTGCCGCCCGAACGGCGCGCCTATCTGCCGCACGTCACGCTCGCCCGCCTGCCGCGCAGCGCCGGCGCCGCGCCGGAGATCGACGGCTGGCTCGCGGTCCATGCCGGCCTCGCCAGCCCCGCCTTCGCGATGCCGCATCTGATCCTCTACGAAGCCACCTCGGCGGCTAGGGTGCCAGCTATGCGCCGGTGATGCGCTGGCCCCTTGCGCCGCCCGTGGAACCGCCGCAGGTCATGCCGGGTTCGTAAGGAAACCTCGGGAGACCTTTGATGCGCGCTATCCTCATCCTCGCCGGCCTGTCCTCGCTGGCGCTGGCCGCCTGCACCCAGAAGGAGGAGGTCGCGGTCGGCAGCCCCACCGCCGGCGGCGCCCGCGCCACCGCCTCGCTGCGCACCGCCACCGGCCTCGACGCCGGCCGCGCCACCGCGACCGAGGTCGCCGGCGGCATCCGCTACACCGTCGACGTCAAGGGCCTCCCCGCCGGCACGCACGGCGCGCACATCCATACCACCGGCCGCTGCGACGCGCCCGACTTCACCACCGCCGGCGGCCATTGGAACCCGACGACGATGAAGCACGGCAGCATGAACCCGCAGGGCCCGCACGAGGGCGACCTGCCCAATCTGATCATCGGCACCGACGGCCGCGGCACGCTCGGCGTGACCGTCCCCGGCGCGACGATGGCCGGCCTGCTCGACACCGACGGCGCCGCGATCGTCATCCACGCCGGCCCCGACGATCTGATGACCGACCCCTCCGGCAACAGCGGCGGCCGCATCGCCTGCGGCGTCTTCGGCGCCGCCTGAGCCGCGCGGTTCACGAAGACCGGAGTGGGGGAATGTGCCCCACTCCGGCATCGCCAGAGCATGGTCTCACGTCGTCATCCCGGCGCACGCCGGGACCCATGGTGGCGGCTCGACTGTGGTTACGCACTCACGCTCATGGCGCCGTGTCCATGGGTCCCGGCATGCGCCGGGATGACGAACGGAAGGCAGAGCATCTGCCCCCTAGATAACCTCCCCCACCGCCCGCGCCCGCGCCTCGCGCGACGCTTCCGCCGCCGGCACCAGCCGATAGGCCGCCACCGCGCACCCCAGCGTCACCGGCACCACCGCGAGCAGCGACAGCATCCCCACCGACAGGCTTCCCGACAGCGTCGAGATCCGCCCCGCCAGATACGGCCCCATCGCCAGCCCGAGCAGCGTCGTCCCGATGAAGAAGGTCGCCGTCGCGGTGCCGCGCATCCGCGGCAGCACCAGATCCTGCGTCGTCGCCGCCGCCGATCCCAGCGCGCCGCTGGCGGTGATCCCGGCGAGGAACAGGCACGGATAGAACACCCAGACGCTGCCCGCGGTGAACGCCGCGACCAGGAACGGCACCGGCACGCACGCGCCGACGATCACCACGATCAGCCGCCCCGCCGGATTGCCCCGCCGCAGCCGGTCGGCGACCACCCCGCCGATCGTCAGCCCCAGGAACCCGGCGAGCGCCCCGCTGCTGCCGAGCAACAGCCCCGCCCGCGCCGGCGTTTCGCCGAGCGCGCGCAACGCATAAGGCGCCGCCCAGAAATTCGCCGCATAGCTCAGGAAGGCGTTCAGCCCGTAAGCCACCACCGTGCACAGGAACGCCGGCGTCGCGATGATGAGTGCGAAGGTCGCCGGATCGCGCCGCCGCAGCGCGCAGCCCCATGAGAAGACCGCATATACCCCCGTCCCCACCGCCAGCCATTGCGGCTTGGGTTCGCCCAGCGCGATCAGCAGCGTCACCGCGCCAATCACCACCGCCAGCCCGGCCAGATTGACCAGCAACGCCCGCCCGCCGCCGCGCGCCGCGCCGATCAGCGTCAGCGGCGGGATGATCGTCAGCAACTCCTGGAAAAAGGCGCGGAACGGCGCCGGATGCCGCTCCGGCTCGGGCAGCCCCTCGACCAGCCCGCGGATCGGCTCGCGCAGCGTCGCGATCCATACGGCGACGATCAGCCCCGGCAGCCCGACCGCGAGGAACGCCGCCTGCCAGCCGACCAGCCCCAGCGGCCCGCCGCCCGGCCACGCCCGGTTCCAGCCCTGGACGATCGCCCCGCCGATGAACAACGATACGCCGCCACCGACGTACAATCCCGCCGAATAGATCGACAGCGCCGTCGCGCGCAGCCGCTTGGGGAAATAATCGGAGATCAGCGAATAGGCGGACGGCGACGCGGTCGCCTCCCCCACGCCGACGCCGATCCGCGCCAGCGCCAATTGCCCGCCGGTACGCGAGAAGCCCGACAGCGCGGTCATCGTCGACCACAAGGCCAGCCCCACCGTCATCAGCCGCACCCGATGCCAGTTGTCCGCCAGCCGCCCCAGCGGAATGCCGAACAGCGCGTAGAAGACGCCGAAAGCGGTGCCGTACAGGAACCCGAGGTCCTCGTCCTTGAGGTGGAGGTCGTGCTTGATGTCCTCGGCGAGGATCGAGATCACCTGCCGGTCGATGAAGTTGAGCACATAGACGACGAACAGGATGCCGAGCACGTACCAGGCGTAGCGCGAGGCCTGCTGCTCCCCATTGCCCGCATCCGCCACCGTTCCGGCCATCGCTCCCTCCCGCGTATTTCGCCGGAGGCTAACAGAGGCGGGGCGGCGCGATAAGCCCGAAATCGATACCCGATATTCTAAAGCATCGCCGCACCTAAGCGCGCAACCGCCGCCGCGTGCTGCGCTCGAGCCGGTCGAGCAAGGATTCGATCGACGGCACCTCGGCAGGTGCCGGCGGTTCGTCGGGCTCCACCGCCGCGGGTTCCTCGACCGGCTCGGGCGCCGCGCTCACCACCGCGACCGGCGGCCGCAGCGGCAGCACCGGGCGCACCGGCTCGCGCGGCACCTCGGGCAAGGCGTCGGGATGGAAAGCGGCGAGCGGCAGGTCGAGATCGGCGGGGATCGCCCGCTCGTCGGGCAATGCCCCCTCGCCGCCGTCGTCATCCATGTCGTCATCGATCGGCGCGACCGCCCGCGATGATGTCACCGTTTCGATCACCGGGGGCGTCGGCGGCGGCAACGGCGTACCGAGATCGGCGGCGGACATCGGCCGGCGCGCCGGTGCGTCGGGATGCGCATCAGCGCGGCGCAGCACCGGCACACCCGCGTCCGTCGCCGGCCGCGGCGCGAACAGCCCGCCCGCACCGAACAGCAGGAACAAGGCCGACCACGTCACCGCCGCCGCCAGCCCGCCGCCCGCCAGCGCGAGCACCGCACGCGCCGTGTCGCCGAGCGGCGGCGCCGCCACCGCGATCAGCGCCGGCAACCCGCTCTGCCATACCCAATCCTCCAGCACCGCCTGCGGCACGAGCAGGAACAGCGCCGCCGTGGCGAGCCCCGCGAGCGCACCGCCCGCGGGCGCGATCCATGCGGTTACGCGCGAACGCCTCATATACCGGCCGGGGAACGCTGCCATGATCCATCCACTGTCGCGGCCGCCGTCAGCCGCTGGTAAATCGGTTCGTAACGACAAATGTTTGACGACCAGTTACGCTCCTGCTCGACGAACGCCCGCGCCGCCGCGCGTCGCCGGTCCCAGCCGCTGCGGTCGGCGAGCAACCCGGCGAGCGCGGCGGCGATCGCCGCGGGATCGTCGGGCGCGAACAGCGTCCCCGTCTCGCCGTCCCGGATCAGCTCGCGATGCCCACCGACATCGGAGGCCGCGACCAATTTGCCCTGTGCCATCGCCTCCAGCGGCTTGAGCGGCGTCACCAGCTCGGTCAGCCGCATTGCCTTGCGGGGATAGGCGAGCACGTCGACCAGCGCATAATAACGCTCCACCTCGGTATGCGGCACGCGCCCGACGAAGCGGATCGCGTCGGCCGCCGGCGACGCCGCCGCCTGCGCGCGCAGCGCCGCCTCCATCGGCCCGCCGCCGACCAGCAACAGCCGCGCGCGCGGCCGCGCCGCGACCAGCGCCGGCATCGCCGCGATCAGATCGTCGAGCCCTTCGTAATCGTAGAAGCTGCCGATGAAGCCGATCGTCTCCGCATCCGCCAGTCCCAATTCTGCCGCCAGCGCCGGGTCACGCGCCACCGGCGCACCGAACAGCGCCATGTCGACGCCATTGGGCGACACGACGATCTTGCCGCCGTCGACGCCGCGCGCGATCAGGTCGCCGCGCAGCCCCTCGCAGATCACCGCCACCGCATCGGCGCGCCGCACCGCCCAGCTCTCCAGCGCCCGCGTCGCACGATACCGTGCCGATCCCTCGCGCCCGGTGCCGTTGCCGACCGCGGCATCCTCCCAGAAGGCGCGGATCTCATAGACCAGCGGCAATCCCCGCCGCCGCGCGACGCGCAGCGCCGCCAGCGCATCGAGCACCGGCGAATGCGCGTGTAGCACGTCCGGCCGGAACGAATCGACCGCCGCCGCGATCCGCCGCGCGAACGCCGCGATCCCCGCCAGCTCGCCTGCCACGCCGCCCCGCAACGCCGCCTGCGTGCGGTGGAAGGTCAACCCGTCCTCCGCCTCCACCGCATCCGCCACCGCCCCCTGCCGCGGCCCGGTCACCGCCGCCACCTGCCAGCCGCGCTGCTCCTGCGCCTTCAGGATCGCGCGCGTGCGGAACGTATATCCGCTCTGCAGCGGCAAACCGTGATCGAGGACGTGAAGGATACGCATCGCACGCGCTTATGCCACACCGGCTTAAGGACGCGTCAACCCACGCCCCCTTGCCTCGGCGTGCCGAACCCGACCGGCATTCGGGTTCGGGCGGCACCGCCGACACCTTCGTGTAAGAAGAAGATATGTTCACGCGGAGGCGCGGAGGCGCGGAGATGGAGCGCGCGGTAAAGCGTGGCCCGCTCTCACACCCCGATGGAAAGCGCCACGGCCCCGACAAACGCAACACCTCCGCGCCTCCGCGCCTCCGCGCGAACCATCCTTCTTCTCGTCGCCCGAAACGTGTCGCCGCCGCTCTCCAAACCCACGCCGTCACCCCGGACTCGTTCCGGGGTCCACCACGCGGCGAGGAAAAAGGCTCGAGCCTCAAGCCGCGCTCCGCAGCCCGGTGGCCCCGAGAGAACCGAGACCTCTGCGAAAGTCGGTGCGCTCACCCCGGCATTGCACCCCGGCGGAGGCCGGGGGCCCAGTTGGGCGAAGGGTGGTGGTGACTTACCGCGGCTTTCCCAACTGGGCCCGGCCTCCGCCGGGGTACATCATGTGTTTCGCAGCAGTCTCGAAAAGGTCCGGGGTGGCGGATCGGATGTGGAAGCGACTCGCCCGTCATCATCGCAGCGACACCCCACAGCCCACCCCCCCCCACCCCGCCCGAAAACACCAGACCCGCAACGCACTTAACGTGGCATCAACCCCCGCCATCCCATAGGCTCGGTGAATGGACCCGAGCCGCGCCACCTGATGATCGACAATCTGTCGCTGGCGCTCACCCATGGGCTGATGCTGCTCGCCGCGTGGCTGCTGCTCAAGCGCACCGATCTCGATTCGGAGGCTCCGCCGCCCCGCCACTGGCGCGCCCGCGGTAATCCTCCCCAAATCCCGCCCGCGGACGACCAGTCCGGTGCGTGACCTCGTCTTCGTCGCCTTCCTCGCCGCGATCTTCGGCATGGGGCTGCGGCGGCCGTTCATCCTCGTGCTCGCCTATGTCTATATCGACATCGTCTCGCCGCAGCGGCTGACGTACATGCTGCTCAACACCGTGCCGATCTCGCTGATCGCGGTGGCGCTGGCGGTCGGCGGCTGGCTGCTGATGGACGACAAGAGCGACAGCCGCTTCTCGCCGCGCCAGGGGCTGATCGTCGCGCTGCTGCTTTATTGCTGGGCGACCACCGCCGGCGCCGACTTCCCGCTCGATGCGAAGGACAAATGGGACTGGGTGTGGAAATGCCTCGCCTTCGCCGCCTTCCTGCCGCTGACGCTGCGCACGCGGCTCAGGATCGAGGCCTTGCTATTGTTCATGATCCTGTCCGCCGCCTCGATCATCATCGTCGGCGGCATCAAGACCGCGGCGGGCGGCGGCGGCTATGGCCAGCTCGACCTCATGGTGAACAACAATTCGGGCCTCTACGAAGGCAGCACCATCTCCACCGTCGCGATCGCGATCGTGCCGCTGATCGCGTGGTTCATGCGCTACGGCACGATCTTCCGGCCCGACTGGAAGGTGAAGGGCTTCTGCCTGTGCCTGATCTTCGCCTGCCTGCTGATCCCGATCGGCACCTCGACGCGCACCGGGCTGCTCTGCATCGTCCTCGTCGCCCTGCTGTCGCTGCGCAACGCGCGGCGCAAAATGCTGTATCTGACGATGATCGCTGCCGCCGCGGTGATCGCGGTGCCATTCCTGCCGGCGAGCTTCACCGACCGGATGAGCACGATCAAGAGCCACGACGCCGACGAATCCGCCTCGACCCGGCTCGCGGTGTGGCAGTGGACGATCGACTATGCCAGATCGCACCCGTTCGGCGGCGGGTTCGAGGCGTATCGCGGCAACCACATCCGCTACGAGATCAAGAAGACCGACGGCGCCGGCCCCGCCCCCGCGGTGTCCGACCAGGCGGTCACCGACAAGGCGCGCGGCTATCACAGCGCCTATTTCGAGATGCTCGGCGAACAGGGCTATCTCGGCCTCGCCTTGTGGCTCAGCATCAGCCTGATCGGCATCGTCCGCATGGAGGTGCTGCGCCGCCGCTACCGCGACCCCGCCGGGCCGTTCGGCTGGGCGGGACCACTGGCGGCCGCCCTGCAGACCGCGCATCTCGTCTATCTGCTCGGCGCCGCATTCATCGCGATCGCCTTCCAACCCTTCGTCTATATGCTGATCGGCGCACAGATCGGCCTCGATTCCTACCTTGCGCGGCGCCGCGCGGAAACCGCGCAGGTGCCGATGCGGCGACCGCGCGCGACAGGGTCGGTGACGGCGTGATCCCTCCGTTGCGCAGGCCGGCCCCTACCCCAAACCACCCCGTCGCCCCGGACTGGTTCCGGGGTCCGCTCCGCGGAGCAACCGCGCGCACCCCATCCGCCGCCCCAAATCACCGATGACCGAATTGCGCGCGCTAACCAGCGTCCGCGGCATCGCGGCGTGGCTGGTCGTCCTCTACCATATCCGCGGCGGTATCGCCGGGCTGCCGCCCGCGGTGGAGGCGGTGCTCGCCAAGGGCTATCTCGCGGTCGATTTCTTCTTCCTGCTGTCGGGCTTCGTCATCTGGCTGAGCTGGCATGCGCGGCTGCGCGATCCCGCCGCTATCCCGCGCTTCCTGCAAAAGCGCATCGCCCGCATCTGGCCGCTGCACGCGGCGATGCTCGCCGCCGCGGTGGCGCTGGCGTTGCTGTTCCGAGCGACCGGCCGCACCGACCCCGCCTTTCCCTTCGCCGAACTGCCGCTACACCTGCTGCTCATCCAGAATTGGGGCTTCACCGATGCGCTGCGCTGGAACGATCCGGCGTGGTCGATCAGTTGCGAACTCGCCGCCTATCTGCTGTTCCCGCTGCTCGCGCTGGCGGTCGACTGGCGCAAGCTGCCGAGCGTCGCGCTGGTCGCCCTCGCCGCCGTCCTGTTGCTCGCCCTCCACGCCGCGATGCAAGGCGCGGCATCCTTGGGGGAGGACATCCCCCACCACGGCCTCACCCGCTGCCTCGCGGAATTTGGCACCGGCACGCTGCTCGCCGCGCTCTACCTGCGCCGTCCGCGCGCACACTGGCCGGCACTGGCGGCGCTGACGACCGCCGCCGCATGGGCGCTCGGCACACCGGAGACGCTCGCCGCCCCCGCCACCTTCGCCGCGCTCCTGCTGCTGCTGGCGCTCACCGCCGGCCGCCCCGGCCATCCGCTCGAAGGCCGCCGGCTCCACTGGCTCGGCGAGATCAGCTACGCGACCTACCTCTCGCACTTCCTCCTGTGGAAGGCGTTCAAGCTCCCGCTCGCCGCACCCATGCTCGGCCCGCCGCTGATCGCGCTCTACCTGCTGCTCGTACTGATCGCATCGGCGGCGCTCTACCGCTGGATCGAGCGCCCCGCGCAACACCGCATCAACCGACTATTCGTCCCCCGCCAGGCGGAAAAGGACCGTTCAGCGTAAGCCGAACCGTTAACCGGGAGGACACGGCACGCCTCGATCACGAAGCTGCACCCTGTCCTCCCCTCCGTCATCGCTTTGCGGCGCCACCTCCCCCTTCCGGGGAAGGACTCCGCTTCACGCCTCCTCGCTCTCGTCGGCCAGCTCTTCCGCCAGCGCGTCGAGGATCGCCTGGTTGAACGCCGGGATGTCGTCAGGCTTGCGGCTGGTGATCAGATTGCCGTCGACCACCACCTGCTCGTCGACCACGTCGGCGCCGGCATTCTCCAGATCAGTGCGCACCGACGGCCAGCTCGTCACCCGGCGTCCGTCGACCACGTCCGCCTCGACCAGCAGCCACGGCGCGTGGCAGATCGCCGCGACGATCTTGTCGTCCTCCATGAATTCGGTGACGATCTCGATCGCCCGGTCCTGCAGCCGCATCTTGTCGGGATTGCCGACGCCGCCCGGCAGCAGCAGCGCGTCGTAATCGTCGGTGTCGACGTCGTCGAGCGTCAGGTCTGGGGTGATGCTCTCCCCCTTCTCGCTGTCGTTGACGACGCCCTGGATCGGATCGGTCTTGATCGAGGCAAGGCTGATCTGGACACCCGCATCGAGCAGCGCCTGGCGCGGCTTGAACAGTTCGTCCTGTTCGAAACCGTCGGTGGCGAGGATCAGCACGCGCGCTTGGGCAAGGTCGGCCATGTCATGTCTCCTGTGGGGATGCGACGCACCAACAGTCGCGCCCGCCGCACGTTCCGGAACAGACGGCGACCTCCGCGCATTTTCGGACGACCCGCACACGAGGAGCAATGGGTGGCATCCCGAATAGTCTATTGCGACGATTCCAGACCCGGCATCACCCGTAAGAAGGTGCGCAACGGCTGCGCCTATTTCGCCGCGAACGGTGCGCGCATCACCGACCGCGACGAGATCGACCGGCTCAACGCCGTCGGCCTGCCCCCGGCCTATCGCGACGCCTGGTATTGCCCGCGCGCCAACGGCCATATCCAGGCAATCGGCTGGGACGAGAAGGGCCGCAAGCAATATCGCTACCACACCGGCTTCCGCGAGGCGCAGGAGGCGGCGAAATACGAGAAATGCGCCGATTTCGGCCATTGCCTGCCCAAAATCCGCAAGCGCGTGGAGGCCGATCTCGCCAGCCACGGCCTGCACAAGGACCGTGCCGTCGCCGCCGTCGTCCGGCTGCTCGACATCGGCCATATCCGCGTCGGCAACGAAGCCTATGCGCAGGCCAACGAAAGCTACGGCGCGACGACGCTGCGCAAGCAGCACGGCGAGGTCCGCGGCGCCACGCTCAAGCTGCGCTACAAGGGCAAGTCGGGCAAGGAGCGCGACATGCAGGTGACCGACAAACGGCTCGCCGCCACCGTCAAGAAGATGCAGGATCTCGACGAACAGCATCTGTTCGCCTGGGTCGATGCCGCCGGCGAGGCGCATCCGGTGACCTCGTCCGACGTCAACGACTATATCCGCCGCGCCGGCGGCGGCGACTTCACCGCCAAGCATTTCCGCACCTGGGGCGCCAGCGTCACCGCGTTCGAGGCGCTCGCCTCGGCCGAGGCGGACCTCAGCCTCAAGGCGCTGCTCGAACCCGTCGTCGCGCGGCTCGGCAACACCCCGGCGATCGCGCGCAAGAGCTACGTTCACCCCTCGCTCATCGACCTCGTGAAAAAAGGGCAGAGCGCCTTTCGCGAGGCGCTCCGCCTGCCGCGCTCGGCGCGCTATCTCAGCCGCGCGGAACGCGGCCTCATCGCGTTCCTCGAAGCGGGAACCCCGGCCGCGCTGCCCGTCCTCAAGGCCGCCGCCTGAAAAGGTTCGTCATGTCCACCAATGCTACCGCCGCCGCCAAGGCGCCGATCTTCGATGCCGGCAACGTCCAGGGGCAGATCGGCGAGCTCTACACCGCGAGCGAGATCTGGCTGCACACCCATTGGCTGCAGATCCTCATCGCCTTCGCGATCGGCGCGGTGATTGTCATCGCGCTGCACGGCCTGCGCCGGCTCGGCCGGAAATTGTGCGGTAAGGACGTCGGCCGCCGCGGCTGGGGCACCATCCTCGGCCGCGCGATCACCCGCACCAGCAATTTCTTCATCGTGATGCTCGCCGCCAAGCTGGTAGTCGGCTATGCCGGCGCCCCCAGCCAGGTCGCCACCACGGTCAATTTCCTGTGGACCGTCGCCTCGGTGTTCCAGGCGGCGATCTGGGCGCGCGAACTGATCCTCGGCGCGATCGAACATCGCACCAGCAGCGAACATTACAGCGGCGAGGCGCTGCTCAGCGCGATGGGCCTCATCCGCCTGCTCGTCACCGTCGCGCTGTTCGCGGTCGCGCTCGTCGTCGTGCTCGACAATCTCGGCGTCAACGTCACCGGCCTCGTCGCCGGTCTCGGCGTCGGCGGCATCGCCATCGGCCTTGCCGCGCAGGGCATCTTCGGCGACCTCTTCGCGGCGCTGGCGATCATCTTCGACCGCCCGTTCCGCCGCAGCGACAAGATCAGCTACGGCACCACCAGCGGCGTCATCGAATCGATCGGCCTCAAGAGCACCCGCATCCGCGCCTTCACCGGCGAGCTCCGCGTCATCAGCAACAAGCAATTGCTCGACAAGGAAATCCAGAACACCAGCGTACGCGACCACATCCGCATCGGCTTCACCATCGGCGCGGCCTACGAGACCCCGCCCGACACGCTCGCGCGCATCCCGGCATTACTCCGCGAGATCGTCGAGGCGGAGGGCGGCACCGTCGCCCGCTCTGGCTTCGAGACGTTCGGCGCCTCCAGCCTCGACTTCGCGCTGCAATTCGACATCCCCGGCGACGATTGGGCCACCGCCCATCCGATGCGCGACCGCATCATGGTCGGCATCATGACCCGCTTCGCCGCGGAAGGGATATCCATCCCCTACCCGACGCAGACCAACTACACCGCCGCCCCCGACGGCACGCTGGTGATGCCCCATGCGACGGCGGACGCGCCGGTCGCTTCGCCGGCAGCCAACCCTCGCAACGCAGACCGTCCACCCGCGTGAACTCGCCCCTATTGCCGGCCTCGGGCTGCTCGCGCTCGCTCAATTCGACCCCGGGCGCGGCGAAGAAATCGTCCCAAGCCCGATCGGCCGGCACGATCACGCGCCGAACCCCGCCACGCAGGATCGTCCCCTCCCGAACACCCTCGGGAAACGCGACATCCTTGGGCAGGCGTACGGCCACCGGTTCGACCGGAACAGGGTCGTACGGGCCATACCGTCTCCTTCAAGGCTAAAGGGACAGCAGGGATATATAGCGGCGAACACCGCCGCGCCAGACATCTACGCGCCGCCGCGTGACAATGTCTTCGTAGCCGATCGACCTCCGCAAAACGCTCGCTGTACCCCGGCGAAGGCCGGGATAAGTCATTACAAACCTTCACCCCACTGGGCCCCGGCCGCCGCCGGGGTACATCAGCGGGTAGCCGTCCTACACGTTGAGACCATCGCTATCACGGATACACCCGGGTTCGGGGCAACCCGCTACCACACCCACCAGACCGACACCCCCGCCCCTCAAATCCCCCCTTCGTCGAGCGACAGCAGCGTCGCATTGCCGCCGGCCGAGGTGGTGTCCACCGACACCGCCCGCTCCGCGCAGAAGCGGTAGAGGTAATGCGGCCCGCCCGCCTTCGGCCCGGTGCCCGACAGGCCCTCGCCGCCGAACGGCTGCGATCCTACCACCGCGCCGATCATCGAACGGTTGATGTACAGGTTGCCGACCGCCGCCGCCGCCTCGGTCACCTCGGCGGCGCGGGCGATGCGGCTGTGCAGGCCCATCGTCAGGCCATAGCCCTTGGCGTTGACCCGCGCGATCGTCTCCTCCAGCTTGCCCGCCTCCCAGGTCGCGACGTGCAGGATCGGCCCGAACCATTCGCGATCCAGATCCTCGATCCGGTCGAGCCGCACCAGCGTCGGCGGCACGAACAGCCCGTCGGCCGGCGCCGCCAGCGTCTTGACCGTCCGCTCGGTCACGCTCGCCCGATACGCCATCAATTTGTCGTAGGAGGCGCGATCGATCACCGGCCCGACATCGGTCGCGGGATCGGCGGGATCGCCCAGCCGCAGCGTGTCCATCGCGCCGGTCAGCATCTCGATCACCGTCTCGGCGACATCCGCCTGCACCAGCAGCAGCCGCAGCGCCGAACAGCGCTGCCCCGCCGAGCGAAACGACGAGGTGACGACATCCGCCACCACCTGTTCGGGCAAGGCCGTGCTGTCGACGATCATCGCGTTGATCCCGCCCGTCTCGGCGATCAGCGGCACGATCGGGCGATCGTCGTCCGCCACCAGCGTCCGCGCGATCCGCTTGGCGGTCGCGGTCGATCCGGTGAAGGCGACGCCGGCGACGCGCACGTCCGCGGTCAGCGCCGCGCCGACCTCCGGCCCGCCCGTCACCAGCACCAGCGCATCCTTGGGCACCCCGGCACGATGCGCCAGCTCGACCGCGAAGCGCGCGATTTCCGGCGTCTGCGGCGCCGGCTTGGCGACGACGCTATTGCCCGCGACCAGCGCCGCCACCGTCTGCCCCAGGAAGATCGCCAGCGGAAAATTCCACGGCGCCACCGTCGCCCATACGCCGCGCCCCTCGATGTGCAGCGTGTTGCGCTCGCCGGTCGGCCCGGGCAGGTCGACCGCGCGCAACCGGCTGCGCGCCTCACCCGCGTAATAGCGGCAGAAATCCGCCGCCTCGCGCACCTCGCCGATCGCATCGGGGATCGTCTTGAACGCCTCCTGCACGCAGATCGCCATCAACCGGTCGCGATTCTCCTCGATCAGGTCGGCGAGCCGTTCGAGACAGGCGGCACGCTCGTCCACCGGCGTCCGCGACCATGCCGGAAACGCCGCCTGCGCGCGCCCGACTGCCGCCGCAACCGCTTCACCCGTCTCCGCCGCGATCGCGGCCGGCGCATCGCCGTTCGCCAGCGGCTGCCTGACCGCCCGCACCGTCGCGTCCAGCGTCGCGACGTCGCTCAGGTCCAGCCCGCTCGAATTGCGATGCCCCGGCGCGAACAGGTCCTTGGGCAGCGGGATGCTCGGATGCCGCGCGCCGCCGACCGCGGCGATCTTCGCCACCGGATCGGCGAGGATCTCGTCCTCGCTCAACCGCGCATCGGCGAGCTGGTGGACGAAGCTCGAATTGGCGCCATTCTCCAGCAGGCGCCGCACCAGATAGGCCAGCAGGTCGCGATGCCCGCCGACCGGCGCATAGATGCGGCAGTGATAGCCGTTCTCGCGCACCAGCCGCTCGTACAGCCCGTCGCCCATGCCGTGCAGCCGCTGGAATTCGAAATCGCGTGCATTACCCGCCCATTCCAGGATCGTCGCGACGGTCAGCGCATTGTGGCTGGCGAAGGCGGGGCGGATGTTCTCCGCCGCCAGCATGTCCTTGGCCACCGCCAGATACGACACGTCGGTCGCCGCCTTGCGGGTGAACAACGGATAGTCCGCCAGCCCCTCGACCTGCGTCCGCTTGATCTCGCTATCCCAATAGGCGCCCTTGACCAGCCGCACGTTCATCACCCGGCCAAGCTCGTTCGCCCAGGCGACCACCGGTCGCGCGCGCTTGCCATAGGCCTGCACCGCCATGCCGAACCCGTCCCAGCCCTTCAGGCTCGGCAGCGCCGCGACCGACCCGATGATGTCGAGGCTCATCTCCAGCCGCTCGGATTCCTCGGCATCGACGGTCAGCGCGATGCCCTTCGCCGCCGCCTGCACCGCCAGCGCTTCCAGCATCTCGGTCAGCGCCGGCACGCATTCGCTCCACCGCGCCACTTCGTAGCGGGGATGCAGCGCCGACAGCTTTACCGAAATCGAATGGCCCGCCGCGGGATCGTTGCCGACCGCGTCGATCGCGCCGACATACGCATCGAAATAGCGCCGGCCGTCGGCGAAGGTGCGCGCCGCCTCGCCGAGCATGTCGAAACTCGCGGTGAAGCCCGCGTTGTCGGGCTTGCGCATCCGCCGCATCGCCTCGTCGATGGTCCGGCCCATCACGAAGATCTCGCCCATCTTCTTCATCGCCGTGCCCACCGCCTGGCGGACGAACGGCTCGCCGGCCCGGCTGATCAGCCGGCGCAGCGGCCCCGACGGCCCCTCGCCCACCAGCACGCGGCCGACGACCAGCCCCCAGGTCGCGGTGTTGACCAATTTGCTGTTCGACTGGCCGGCATGCGCGCGCCAGTCGGCGTCGCCCAGTTTGTCCGCGATCAGCAGGTCGGCGGTCTCCGGATCGGGAACGCGCAGGAACGCCTCGGCGAGGCTGAGCAGCGCGACGCCTTCCGACGAATTGAGCCGGTATTCCTGCAGGAACTGGTTCACCCAACCGCGGTTCTGCGCCGCGCGCAGGTCGGCGAGCAGGCCGGAGGCGTGGTCGATGATCCGCCGGCGCGAATCGGCGGTGGTCGCGGCGCGGTCGAGCAGGGGTTTTAGAACATCGGGTTCGCTCGCCCGATACAGTTGCGCCATGGTTTTACGGGCATCGGACGTTACGGCAGAGGACATGTTCAAGCTTTCGGTCGGCCAAGGCTTGCGAGAGACACCCTCCCGCGCCTAGAGAATGCGTCGCATCTAGCGCCAAATGTCGGGCGCCAAAAGGCGGCGCCGGAAACCAACGGAGGAATTGCCGTGACGACGATCAGCGCCGAACAGATGCGGGACCGGATCGGCACCGAAACCGTCTCCGACTGGGTCGAGGTGACTCAGGCGATGATCGACCGTTTCGCCGAAGCGACGGGCGATCACCAGTTCATTCACGTCGATCCCGTCGCCGCCGCCGCGACGCCTTTCGGCGGCACCATCGCGCACGGCTTCCTGACGCTGTCGCTGATGCCGCTGCTCGCCGCGAAGGTGCCCGACGCGCCGCAGCTCGCAGGCGTGAAGATGGGCGTCAACTACGGGGGCAACAAGGTCCGCTTCCTCTCCCCCGTCCGCTCGGGCAGCCGCGTGCGCGGCCGCTTCCGGCTGCTCGCATTCGAGCAAAAGCGGCCCGGCCAATATCAGCAGACCACCGAATTTACCGTCGAGATCGAAGGCGCGGACAAGCCCGCGCTGATCGCCGAATGGATCAGCCAAGCCTTTGTTTAAGTTTCATTCTCTGGATATCCACCCAACGCCTTGTGCGTGAAGTTAGGGAAAGTTAGCCCATGCGCTCCGCCGTCATCGTCTCCACCGCCCGCACCCCGATCGGCCGCGCCTATCGCGGCGCCTTCAACGACACCACGCCCCAGACGCTCGCCGCCCATGCGATCAGCCACGCGGTCCAGCGCGCCGGTCTCGACGGCGCCGAGGTCGAGGACGTGGTGATCGGCGCCGCGCTCCAACAGGGCCATCAGGCCGGCAACATCGCCCGCCAGTCGGCCCTGCGCGCCGGCCTGCCGACCTCGGTGCCGGGCATGTCGCTCGACCGCCAATGCGCCAGCGGCCTGATGGCGATCGCCACCGCGGCCAAGCAGATCGTGCTCGACGGCATGGACATCGCGATCGGCGGCGGCGTCGAGAGCGTCAGCCTCGTCCAGACCCCGCAGATGCGCGTCGCCCCCGACCGTCAGTTGATCGCGATGCACGACGACATCTACATGCCGATGCTCCAGACCGCCGAGATCGTCGCCAAACGCTACGGCATCACCCGCGAGGCGCAGGACGCCTACGGCCTCCAGTCGCAGCATCGCACCGCCGCCGCGCAGGCCGCCGGCCGCTTCGACGACGAGATCGTGCCGGTGTCGGCAACGATGAACGTCATCGACAAGGCGACCAAGGCGGTCAGCACCAAGGACGTCACGCTGTCCAAGGACGAGGGCAACCGCGCCGACACCACGCTCGAAGGCTTGCAGGCGCTGCAACCCGTCGTCGGCCCCGACGGCGTCATCACCGCCGGCAACGCCAGCCAGCTCTCCGACGGCGCCTCCGCGGCGGTGCTGATGGAGGAGAGCGTCGCCGCCGCGCGCGGGCTCACCCCGCTCGGCCGCTACGTCGGCATGGCGGTCGCCGGCACCAAGCCCGACGAAATGGGCATCGGCCCGGTCTACGCCGTCCCCAAGCTGCTCGAGAAGAACGGGCTGACGATGGCCGACATCGGCCTTTGGGAACTCAACGAAGCCTTTGCGGTGCAGGTCCTCTATTGCCGCGACACGCTCGGCATTCCCGATGAATTGCTCAACGTCAACGGCGGCGCGATCTCGATCGGCCATCCCTACGGCATGTCCGGCGCCCGCATGACCGGCCATGCGCTGATCGAAGGAAAGCGTCGCGGCGCCAAATATGTCGTCGTCACGATGTGCGTCGGCGGCGGCATGGGCGCAGCGGGCCTGTTCGAGGTGCTGTGAGTTGAAACGCTGCCCGACCCGGCGTATATCCGGATCGGGCATTGTCATCGATGCCCTCCTTGTATGGGCTCCGACCGCTGCTACGGTCGGGGCCCAAAACGTTTGGGGTTCAGGCTGCTACCCGAACCCCGCCCGTGTGCCGCTACCTGCGCTTGTCACCGATCTCCACGGCCAGAGCCGCAAAGGCGATGATGACGCCCAGGATTTGGCACAAGTCGGTTACCGTCATCGATGGCACCTCCTTGTTTGGCGGCAGGATCGCCGCCGACGACCATCGTGGCCGAACCGGTCCGACCGCGCAACCAACCCCCGCTGCGCTCGTTCTCCCGCCAACCCAATAGGAGACGACGCATGGCCGATCAGCACAGCCCCCAGGAAATCGCTGCCAAGTTCCTCGAGAAGCTGCGCAGCAGCCCGTTCGTGATGATCGGCCTGGTTGATGGCGAGCATTCCGAACCGATGACCGCGCAGATCGACGACGACCAGCCCAACACGCTGTTCTTCTTCGCAGGCCGCGACAACCGCATCGCCAAGGGCGGCGACGCGATGGCGCAGTTCGTCGGCAAAGGGCATGACTTCTTCGCCTGCCTCGCCGGCGCCGTCGCGACCGACAACGATCCGGCGCAGATCGACAAGCTCTGGAACAACCAAGTCGAGGCATGGTTTCCGGGCGGCAGGCAGGACCCGAACCTGACGCTGCTACGCTTCGACATCGACAGCGCCGAATTGTGGGAAACCGACATCTCGATCTCGGGCCGGGTCAAGATGCTGTTCGGCGGCACCATTCGCGGCGACGAATCGAGCAGCCACGCGGTGGTCGACTCGGTCGCCTGATCGAAACCGGGGCGGCCGCGTGCCGCCCCGTCACTCGCGGTCACCCGTTGGCCGCAATCCATTCCTCGACCACCGGCGCCACGCGGTTGCGCCACTTCGAGCCGTTGAAGATGCCGTAATGGCCGGCACCCTCCGCCATGTAATACCGCTTCTTCTCGTCGGGCAGATTGGTCGCCAGCGTCAGCGCCGCCTTCGTCTGCCCCAGACCGGAAATGTCGTCGCGCTCCCCCTCGATCGCCAGGATCGCGACGTCCTTGATCGCCGCCGGATCGACCCGCCGCCCGCGATGCATCATCTCGCCCTTCGGCAGGGCATGCTTCTGGAACACCAGTTCGACCGTCTGCAGATAGAATTCCGCAGTCATGTCGCAGACCGAGCGATATTCCTCGTAGAAGCCCTTGGTGGCGTCGGCGCTCTCCTCGTCGCCCTGGACCAGATGTTTGAACATCTCCCAATGCGACATCATGTGATTGCCGAGGTTCATCGACATGAAGCCGGCAAGCTGGAGAAAGCCCGGATAGACCTTCCGTCCGCCGCCCGGATACATCATCGGCACGGGCACCACCGCATTCTGCTCGAACCACGCATGCGGCCGTTCGGTGGCCAGTGTATTGACCGCGGTCGGTGCCTCGCGCGTGTCGACCGGACCGCCCATCATCGTCAGCGTACTCGGACGGCACGGGTTCTGATCGGCGCTCATCAGCGCGGCGGCCGCATAACACGGCACGGACGGCTGGCAGACCGCGAGCATATGCGTGCCGCCCTGGCCCTCGTTGGCCCCCATCGTCTCCAGGAACGCGATGAGATAATCGATGTAATCGTCGAGATCGAAGCGCCCCTCGTCCAGCGGCACCAGCTTCGCATCGCGCCAATCGGTGATATAGACATCGGCACTCGGCAGCATGCGCTCGACCGTGCCGCGCAGCAACGTCGCGAAATGGCCCGACATCGGGGCGACGATCAGCAGCTTCGGCCCGCCCTCGACGCCCTCGCGACGAAAACGCTTGAGCTGACCGAACGGCTTTTGCAGCACGATCTCCTCGGTCACCGCGACCTCGCGGCCAGCGACGGTCGTATGCGTCAGACCGAACGCCGGCTTGCCCCGGGTGGCCGAGGCGTGGGCGAACACCTCCAGCGCCGAACTGACGACCGAGCCGCCCTCCAGATAGGACCAGGGATTGGCGGGATTGCGCATCCAGTCCGCACCGAAGCTGGCCATGGCACTCGCCCCGGCGAGCATCGAGCGCTGCATTTCATAGGCATCGTAGAGCATGCTTGTATCTTCGCCCAAAAAGGTTGCAGTATACGTAATCCGTATCACGTTTGATGCAATCGGACCAATGTATCGCCACGATCGGTCTGAACGCCCGAGATCGCCGACGAGGCCCCTGCCCGCGCCGGTCGGTGCCGTTGAGCCGTTCCCTTGCGCCTGCTAGGCGCGGTAAGGATGGCCAAATCTCCGCTACCGACTTCCCGCCGCCTCGGCGACCTGCGCCTCGTATGGGATCGCGTCCTCGCCTATCCGCGCCAGCTCGCCATCGCGCTCGCCGCGCTCACCACCACCTCGGCGGCGACGATCGGCATCCCTTATGGCTTCAAGCGGGTGATCGACCGCGGCTTTACCCCCGGCGGCGCGGGATCGGTGGCCTCCTCGTTCCATTATCTGCTGATGATCGTCGCGGTGCTCGCCGTCGCCACCGCGATCCGCTTCTATTTCGTCTCCTGGCTCGGCGAGCGCGTCGTCGCAGACATCCGCACGCAGGTGCAGGCACATCTGCTCGGCCTGACGCCGCGCTTCTTCGAGGAGAACCGCCCGTCGGAGATCGCCTCGCGCCTCACCTCCGACACCACGCTGATCGAGGGCGTCGTCGGCAGCACCGTGTCGATTGCGCTGCGCAACACCTTCACCGGCGTCGGCGGTATGATCTACCTCTTCGCTTTGTCGCCCAAGCTCGCCGGCATGCTGCTGCTCGGCATTCCGCTGATCATCCTGCCGGTGACCGTGCTCGGTCGCCGCATCCGCAACCTCTCGCGCGCCTCGCAGGACCGCGTCGCCGATGTCGGCTCGCTCGTCACCGAGACATTGGGCGCGATGAAGATCGTCCAGGCGTTCGGGCAGGAACCGCGCGAGGCGCAGCGCTTCACCGCCGCGGTCGACGCGACCCTCGCCGCGGCCAAGCGCCGCATCGGCCTGCGCGCGGTGATGACCGCGATCATGATCTTCCTGATCTTCGGCTCGATCACGTTGGTGCTGTGGGAGGGCGCGACCGACGTCGCCGCGGGCCGCATCACCGGCGGCGCGATCGCCGCCTTCGTGCTGACCGGCGGTATCGTCGCGGGTGCGTTCGGCGCGCTGACCGAAGTCTATGGCGACCTGTTGCGCGGCGCCGGTGCCGCCGGCCGGCTCGCCGAATTGCTGCGCGAGCAGCCCGAGATCACCCGCCCCGCCGCACCGATCCCGCTCCCGGTGCCGGTCAGCGGCGCGCTGACCTTCGATCACGTCCGCTTCCATTATCCGACCCGGCCCGAAGTCGCGGCGCTCGACGATTTCACGCTGGCGGTTCGCGCCGGCGAGACGGTGGCGGTGGTCGGTCCGTCGGGTGCGGGCAAGTCGACTCTGTTCCAGCTCGCCGAGCGCTTCTACGATCCGGCGGAAGGTCGCATCCTGCTAGACGGCGTCGACCTGCGCGAGGCCGATCCCGCCGCGGTCCGCGCGCAGATCGCGATGGTGCCGCAGGACACGGTGATCTTCGGCGCCAGCGCGCGCGACAATCTGCGCTACGGCCAATGGGAGGCGACCGACGACGAACTGTGGGCCGCCGCCGAGGTCGCCAATGCCGCCGATTTCCTGCGCGCACTGCCGCAGGGGCTGGACACCAACCTCGGCGAGGGCGGCGCGCGGCTGTCGGGCGGCCAGCGCCAGCGCGTCACGATCGCGCGCGCGCTGCTCCGCAACGCACCGATCCTGCTGCTCGACGAGGCGACCAGCGCGCTCGACGCCGAAAGCGAGCGGCTGGTGCAGCAGGCGCTCGAACGGCTGATGGAGAACCGCACGACGCTGGTCATCGCGCACCGACTCGCGACCGTCCGCGCCGCGCAGCGGATCGTGGTGATGGATCAGGGCCGCATCGTCGAGGAAGGCAATCACGCGACGCTGATCGGCCGCGGCGGACTATACGCCCGGCTGGCGAGCCTGCAGTTCAGCGAGGCGGCGTAGCCCTCGTCTTCACCGTCATCCCGGCGAAAGTACAAAGGGGACGAACCGACGATCGGGCGGCATCTTGATCCCGCGCCCCACCACGCCCATCACCGGTACCGAAAGCAGAACAGGAGAGACCCATGCGCGACCATGACATCATCGTCTATGGCGCGACCGGCTTCACCGGCCGCCTCGTTGCCGAATATCTCGGCCAGCAGCAGGTCGCGCGCTGGGCGATGGCGGGCCGCAGCCGCGCCAAGCTGGAGGAGGTGCGCGACCTGATCGGTGCGCCCGCCGACACGCCGCTGATCGTCGCCGACGCCGACGACCCTGCCTCGCTCGGGACGATGGCCGCATCGGCGCGCGTCGTCGTCACTACCGTCGGCCCTTATCAGCTCTACGGCGCGCCGCTCGTCGCCGCCTGTATCGCCGCGGGCACCGCTTATGTCGATCTATGCGGCGAGCCTGCGTGGATGCGCCACATGATCGACGCGCACCACGCCGCCGCACAGGCGCGCGGCGCGCGCATCGTCTTCTCCTGCGGCTTCGATTCGATCCCCTTCGATCTCGGCGTGCTGACCTTGCAGGAATGCGCGCGCGCCAGATACGGCCATCCCGCGCCGCGGGTGAAGGGCCGCGTCCGCGCGATGCAGGGCGGCTTCTCGGGCGGCACCGCCGCGAGCCTCAAGGCGACGCTCGCCGCCGCGGCGCGCGATCCGTCGATCCTCGGCCTGCTCGCCAACCCCTTCGCGCTGACGCCGGGCTTCACCGGCCCGCACCAGCCGACCGGGCTGCTCCCCGAATTCGACGCGACGCTCAACACCTGGGTCGCGCCGTTCATCATGGCGGCGATCAACACCAAGAACGTCCACCGCACCAATTTCCTGCTCGGCCACCGCTACGGCGCCGACTTCGTCTACGACGAGATGATGGTCGCCGGGCTCGGGGAGATGGGCAAGGCCGCCGCCGATGCGATCGCCAGGCTCAACCCGCTGGCGAGCGACAAGGGGACCAAGCCCGGCGAAGGCCCGAGCAAGGCGGAGCGCGACGCCGGCCATTACGATCTGCTGTTCGTCGGCCTGATGCCCGACGGCGCGCGCTTCGACGCGGTGGTCACCGGCGATCGCGATCCCGGCTATGGCTCGACCAGCAAGATGATCGCCGAAACCGCACGCTGCCTGCTAGAGACCGAAGACGCCGGCGGCATCTGGACGCCCGGCGCGCTGCTCGGCACGACGCTGCGCGACCGGTTGCAGGACAAGGCGGGCCTGACCTTCACCGCGGGGTGAGCTTGCCACCTGCCGACCGTCACCCCGGGTCGGGCCCGGGGTGACGAAATCGCCAGGCTTCGGCGGATATCGCCCTCCTAGCGCACCAACGTCACGAAACTATAGGCCGGCCGCTCCCCCTCGGCGGCGACGTCCTCCCGCGCCACCTCGCACCAGCCGTCGAACCCCGGCATCGTCACGTCGCCCTCGGCTGCACAATGCACCTCGGTCAGCTCGATCCGGTCCGCGCGATCGCGGAACAACGCGAACACCTCCGCCCCGCCGATCACCGCGACGTCGTCGCCGGCCAGCGCCAGAGCCTCGTCCACGCAATGAACGACCTCGGCGCCCGCCGCCGACCAGCACCGGTCCCGCGTCAGCACGATATGCCGCCGCCCCGGCAACGGCGCCGGAAAGCTCTCGAACGTCTTGCGCCCCATCACCATCGGCCGTCCCAGCGTCATCGCCTTGAAGCGCTTGAGATCGGCGGGCAGCCGCCACGGCAATCCGCCGTCGCGGCCGATCACGCCATTGTCGGCCCGCGCCAGGTGGAAGCTGATCACACCGACACCGCCGCCTTGATATGCGGCTGCGCGGCATAATCGTGCAGCACGAAATCCTCATAGGCGTAAGCGTCGATCGACTCGGGCCGGCGCAGGATTTCCAGCCGCGGCAGCGGCCCCGGCGTCCGCGTCAGTTGCAGACGCGCCTGATCGAGGTGGTTGGCGTAGAGATGGCAGTCGCCGCCGGTCCAGATGAACTCGCCCACCTCCAGCCCGCATTGCTGCGCGAGGATGTGGGTCAACAATGCGTAGCTGGCGATGTTGAACGGCACGCCGAGGAAGATATCCGCCGACCGTTGATAGAGTTGCAGCGACAGCCGGCCGTTGGCGACATGCGTCTGGAACAGGCAATGACACGGCGCCAGCGCCATCGCGTGGAGGTCGCCGGGGTTCCAGGCGGAGACGATCTGGCGGCGCGAGGCGGGCTGCGTCTTGATCTGCTCGATCAGTTCCGCGATCTGGTCGATGTGCCGACCGTCCGCTGCCACCCAGTCCCGCCATTGCTTGCCGTAGACGGGGCCGAGATCGCCCGCCTCGTCCGCCCATTCGTCCCAGATGCGGACCTGCTGCTCCTGCAACCAGCGCACGTTGGTGTCGCCGCGCAAGAACCAGAGCAATTCGATGATGATCGAGCGCAGGTGCAGCTTCTTGGTGGTGAGCACCGGAAAGCCCTGCGCGAGGTCGAATCGCATCTGCGCGCCGAAGACGGACAGCGTGCCGGTGCCCGTCCGGTCCATCTGCTCCGCGCCGCTGGTCAGCACGCGGTCCATGAGATCGAGATATTGCCGCATGCGCGACGCCTACCGCCTGCGGCCGATTTGGGCGAGCTTTTTGCTGCGTAGCGCAGGTCGCTGCGGCAAGGATCGCTGGTGCCGGATACCTCTGCTCCGATCGTGATCGCCGATGCGCGCGCGGCCGCCGTCCTGCTCGTCGGGCTGGCCGATGCGGCGATCGAGCGCGCGGTCGTGCTGTATCTTGATCCACAATGGACGCTTCTCGGGCGATCCGACTTCGTCGGCAACGCCGACACGGTGACGCCGCCGCTCCGCGCGATCATTGCCGAGGCGCTGCGCCTCGACGCCACGGCTTTGGTGCTGGCGCACAACCATCCGCGCGGCAGCATCCGGCCGAGCGCCGCCGACATGGCCTATACACGCGCACTCGCACGGGTCGCCGAAGCGCTCGACCTCGTCCTCGCCGACCACCTGATCATCGCGGGCGCGGAAGTGACGAGCCTGCGCGACGCAGGGCTGATCTAGGCGGCATCGGCATCAGGGTTTGCCCAAGCATTCCTCCCCCGCCAGGGGGAGGTGGCATGCCAAAGGCATGACGGAGGGGGAGGTAAGCGACACGTCTGTTCCGTTTCCTCCCCCTCCGTCACGGCTTCGCCGCGCCACCTCCCCCTGGCGGGGGAGGAATTTGCCTGAATGTCGATCCCCGCGCTAGCGGAGGACGCAGGGCTTGATCGCTTCCGGCTCGGGCCGCGGGCCGACCGCGCGGAAGGTCGCCAGATAGCCGCCGGCGGACGGCATCTCGGTCATCGATACCTGCCGATAGCCCACCGCATCGAACTCGCAGCGCAGCAGCGCGGGCGGGGTGCCGTGGTTCTGCGTCTGGCGATTGGCGTCGACCACGACGACCAGCCCGTCGGGCTTCAGCGCCGGCCGCAGCCGCCACAGGAACTCATAGGGCTGCTCGATCTCGTGATACATGTGGACCATCAGCACGCGGTCGAAGCTCGCATCGGGCAGCTTGGGATCGGCGGGCGCCCCCAGGCGGACCGAGACGTTCTCCAGATCCTCGCGCGCAACGCGCTCGGCGAGCGTGTCGCGCACGCTGGCGACGATGTCCTCCGCCAGCACGCGCCCCGCCTTGCCGACCCGGCTCGCCAGCCGGATCGTGTAATAGCCCTCGCCCGCGCCGATGTCGGCGACGGTCATGCCCTTGGCGATGCCCGCCTTGTTCATCACCTCGCTCGCCTCGTTGAGCCGGTCGCGCGCCTCCTCGTTCGACCAGCGCGCCGACACGATATGCGCCACCGGGCGATCCGCCACGGGGAAGAGCATCGGCTGTTCGTCGCGCTTGATCAGCGGTTTGGACCCGTCGCACGCAGCCAGCGCCAGCACGGACGCGACGATCAGGGTCCGGCGCAGGCTCAATCCACGTCCTCCACCTCGACCTTTTCGCCGGTCACGCGCTGCGACAGCGCCGCCGCCATGAACGGGTCGAGCGCGCCGTCGAGCACGTCGCTCGGCGCGGTCGAGGTCGTGCCGGTGCGCAGGTCCTTCACCAGCTGATACGGCTGGAGCACGTAGCTGCGGATCTGATGCCCCCAGCCGATATCGGTCTTGGTCGCATTCTCGGCATTGGCCGCCTGTTCGCGGATCGCGAGTTCGCGCTCGTACAGGCGGGCGCGCAGCTGGTTGTACGCCTCCGCCTTGTTCTTGTGCTGCGATCGCTGGTTCTGGCACTGCACGACGATACCGGTCGGGATGTGCGTGATGCGCACCGCCGAATCGGTCGTGTTGATGTGCTGGCCGCCCGCTCCGCTCGCACGATAGGTGTCGATGCGCAGGTCGCTTTCGTTATATTCGACCTGGATGTCGTCATCGATGACCGGATAGACCCAGACGCTCGAAAAGCTCGTGTGGCGCCGCGCCGCGCTGTCGTACGGGCTGATCCGGACCAGCCGGTGCACCCCGCTTTCGGTCTTGGCATAGCCATAAGCGTTCTCGCCCTTGACCAGCAGCGTCGCCGACTTGATCCCCGCCTGTTCGCCGGCGTGATAGTCGATCACCTCGACCTTCATGCCGCGGCGTTCCGCCCAGCGCGTATACATGCGCAGCAGCATGCCCGCCCAATCCTGGCTCTCGGTGCCGCCGGCGCCCGAGTTGATCTCGACATAGGTGTCGTTGGCGTCCGCCTCGCCGGCGAGCAGCGCCTGGATCTTGTCGTGGTCGGCGCGTTCCGCCAGCGCGGCGAGCGCCTCGACGCCCTCCGCCTCCATCGCGGTGTCGCCCTCGGCCTCGGCCATCTCGATCAGCTCGACGGTGTCGTCGAGTTCCGACTGGATCGCGCGCGTCGCGGTGATCGCCTCGTCGAGGCGGCGGCGCTCCCGCATCACCTCCTGTGCCGCCTTGGGGTCGTTCCACAGCGCCTGGTCCTCGACGCGCGCGTTGAGCTCGTCGAGACGGCGGAGCGCACGGTCCCAATCGAGGAACCGGCGCAGCAGCGCCAGTGCCTCTTTGATGCTGTCGACGTGGGACTGCGCTTCGGCGCGCATGGGAACTCTCCGGGTAAGCTGAATGGCGAAGGAAGCGCCTATGTAGGAGCAGGCGCTAGTAGATTCCGCCTTGTCTTTGCAAGAAATCGCTGTCGCGCGGCGTATTGGCGGCGCGCGCGGGGGCGTTGGTCGCCGCCGCGGCGGCCGGGGCGGGTCCGCGATGGATCGCGCGGCGCGGCTCGCTCTGCGGCTTGAACGCCTCCCAGATCACCGCCGCTTTGGGATCGGCATCGGTCGGGAAGGTGCCGTAGACCGGTCGCCCGCTCGCGCGGTCGATGCGGACCATGCGGATGCCGGCAGGCGCGCGGAACGGGATCTTCTCGAGCCCCTCGTAGGCCTTGACCGCGAATTCCTTGAAGATCGGCGCGGCGAACGTGCCGCCCTGCGCATAGCCGCCGAGATTGGTCGGCGTGTCGTAGCCGACGTACAGCCCGCCGATGAACTGCGGCGTACCGCCGACGAACCAGACGTCGGTCGGGCCGGTCGTCGTTCCGGTCTTGCCGAACATCGGCCGGTCGAGATCGCGCAGCACCACCGCGGTGCCGCGCTGGATCACGCCTTCGGTGATATGGACCATCTGATAGGCGGTCATCGCATCGATCACCTGCCGCGCGCGGTCACCGGGGCGCGGCATCGCCTTGCCGTCCCAGTCGCGCGCGTTGCAGCCGTCGCAGGCGCGCCAATTCTCTGGCAGGATGACCTTGCCGTGGCGGTCCTGCACGAAGTCGATCAGCGTCTGGCTGTGCGCACGGCCGTTGTTGGCGAGCGTCGCATAAGCGTTGACCATACGGCTGACCGTGGTGACGCCCGCGCCGAGCGCATTGGCCAGATAGGGCTGGTAATCGCCCACCCCCATCCGCTTCATCACGTCGACCACCTTCGGCATGCCGGTGGTCGCGGCGGCGCGCACGGTCATCAGGTTGCGCGACTGTTCGATGCCCCAGCGCATCGTATGCGGCCCGGCGGCGCGCATATTGCCGAAGTTGCGGAAGCATTTCTGCCCGAGCCGCGCGCCCTGATAGACGCAGAACGGCCCGTCGATGATGATCGACGCGGGCGTCATGCCATTCTCCAGCGCGGCGGAATAGACGATCGGCTTGATCGTCGAGCCGGGCTGGCGCAGCGCCTGCGTCGCGCGATTGAACGCCTGCAACCGGCTGTCGAAGCCGCCCTGCATCGCCAGCACGCGGCCGGTCGCCGGTTCCTCGACGACGAAGCCGCCCGACACCTTGGGGACCGAGCGCAGGCTGTATTCACTGCCCGCCGGCGCCACCGCGATGATGTCGCCCGGCTCGATCGCGCCGAAGCTCGTGCCGCCCTTGCCGCGTACCGGCATCTGCGCGCCCGAGCGCGGCAGGCGACCGGTCTGGCCATCGGCGAAACCGATCTGCCATGCCTCGCCGTCGCGGGCGATCACGATACCCGCGCGCCAGTCGCTGTAATCGAGCCCGATATTGGTGTTGAGCAGGGTTTGCAGCCAGGTGTCGCCGTCGACGTCCTTGTGCGCGATCGGCCCGGCCCAGCCGCGGCCACGATCGTAGCGCAGCAGGCCGTCGCGCAGCGCCTCCGCGGCGAGATCCTGCAACCGCGTGTCGAGCGAGGTACGCACCCACAGCCCACCCTGATAGACGCCATAAGGACCGTCGCGCGCGGTCTCGCCGAACTTGCCGATGAGCTGGCGGCGCACTTCCTCGACGAAATAGCCGCCGACGCGCTCGAATTTGGGGGTGCGGCGCAGGATCGTGCCGAGCGGTTCGGCGGCCGCCTGATCGTGCTGCGCCTGGGTGATGAAGCCGTTGCGCAGCATCTCGCCGAGCACGTAATTGCGCCGCGTCATCGCGCGATCGGCGTGGCGGACGGGATCGTAGTTCGACGGCCCCTTGGGCAGGATCGCCAGATAGGCGAGCTGCGCGAGGTCGAGTTCGTCGAGTTCCTTGTCGAAATAGGCGTGGCTCGCCGCCTCGACGCCGAAGGCGTTCCGGCCCAGCGCGATCTGGTTGAGATACAGTTCGAGGATCTGCGGCTTGGTCAGCGTATCCTCGATCTTATAGGCGAGGATCGCCTCCTTGAGCTTGCGCGTCGGCGAATAGGCGTTGCCGATCAGCAGGTTCTTGGCGACCTGCTGGGTGATGGTCGAACCGCCCTTGGCGCGCCGGCCGGTGCCGAACTTGCGCGCGTAATCGATCACCGCGCCGCCGAGGCCCGGATAGTCGACACCGTGATGCTCGAAGAAGGTCTTGTCCTCGGCGGCGAGGAAGGCGCGGACGAGCAGCGGCGGATATTCGCCGAAGCTCAGTTCGACGCGGCGTTCGCGGGCGTAGGACTGGATCGGCGTACCGTCGATACCGCGGACGTTGGTGGGCAGCGGCGGTTCGTAGGTGCGCAGCTGGTCGACCGAGGGCAGGTCGCGCAGGATCGTCACCCACAGGACGCCATAGCCGATCGCCGCGAGCAGCGCGAGGATCGCCAGCCCCTTGACCCACCAGCGCCGCCAGACGCGACGCACGACGCCGCGCAGTCCGCCTTGATCGCGAAAAGCGGTGAATCGGGAGGTGCGGGAAGCTTCGGACGCCATGGTTCAGGCGCCGGCGTGTAGCAGGTTCGCGCCCGGTTGCCACCCTCACTCCACCCGCTCCCATTCGTCATCCCGGCGCAAGCCGGGACCCATGGGCGCGGCGCCATGCACGGTAGCGCGACACGCCGGCGGCTCGCCATCATGGGTCCCGGCCTTCGCCGGGATGACGAACAAGATTGGGTTCCTCAATTCCTCCCCCGCCAGGGGGAGGGGGACCGTTCGGCGTCAGCCGAATGGTGGAGGGGGAGGAATGTCCTCCCACTCATCCCCCGTTCAGCCCCACGCCCCCACCGCTTTCGCCGTGACCCCGCCCCTCGCCCCGCCTATACTCGCGCCCGTGACCGCCCGGACAATCCCCAGCATGAAACGTCTCGCCCTCGCCGCCGCCGCCGCCGCGCTGATCTCCGCCGCCCCCGCGCAGGCGCAGTCGATCCTCCGCGATGCCGAGACCGAGGCGATGTTCAGCGATATGTCGGTGCCGCTGGTCAAGGCCGCCGGCCTGTCGCCGCGCGACGTCAAGGTCGTGCTGATCAACGACGACTCGATCAACGCCTTCGTCGCCGGCGGCCAGACCGTCTACGTCCACTCCGGCCTGCTGCAGGCGGCGGTCAACGCCAACCAGGTGCAGGGCGTGATCGCGCACGAACTGGGCCATATCGCCGACGGCCATGTCGTCCTCGCCGACAACGGCATGAAGCCGGCGATGCACATCACGCTGCTGTCGATGGTGCTCGGACTCGCCGCGGTCGCGGCCGGCGCGGGCGAGGCGGGCGCGGGGATCATGGCGCTCGGCCAGTCCGCCGGCATGGCCAAATATCTCTCGTTCAGCCGCACGCAGGAATCCTCCGCCGACGCCGCCGGCGCGCGCTTCCTCACCACCGCCGGGATCACCGGCAAGGGCATGCTCAGCTTCTTCAAGACGTTGCAGCAGCAGGAATATCGTTACGGCGTCGAGAATATCGATCCGTTCATGCAGACCCACCCGCTGTCGGGCGAGCGGATCGCCAATCTCACCGCGGTGCTGCAGAATTCGCCGGCGTGGAGCAAACCGTCCGACCCGGCGCTGGAGGAACGCTTCCGCCGCGTGAAGGCGAAGCTGGAGGGCTATGTGATGACGCCCGACCGCACGCTGAAGGATTTTCCGGAGAGCGACGGCAGCATCTACGCGCATTACGCGCGTGCCTATGCGTGGCATAAGGCCGGCTATCCCGACAAGGCGGACGCCGAATCGGTCGCGCTGATCAAGGCCAGGCCCGACGATCCCTATTTCCAGGAGATCCGCGGCCAGATCCTGCTCGAGGCCGGTCGCCCCGTCGATGCGATCGCACCGCTGCGCGCCGCCACCGACGGGTCGCGCAACAATCCGCTGATCGCCACCACCTTCGGCCACGCGCTGATCGCGACCGAGAACAAGGCCAATTACCCCGAGGCGATCAAGGTGCTGCGCGTCGCGGTCGGACGCGACGACGAAAATCCCTTCGCCTGGTATCAGCTCGGCACCGCTTATGAACTGACCGGCGACACGCCGCGTGCCGCGCTCGCCACCGCCGAACGCGCCAGCATGGAGGGCGATCACCGCACTGCCGCGCAGAGCGCGCGCTACGCGCTCGCCAACCTTCCCGCCAACACGTCCGATTGGATCCGCGCGCAAGACATTGCGATGGCCGCGCAGAACGACATGGACGACAATCCGAAGAAATATAAGAAACGATGAGCCGTTATACCCTGCCGCTGACGGCATTGCTCGGCGGCCTGATCGGCGCCGGCGCCGTATGGAGTTCCGAGCGTTTCACGTCACCGGGGGGCGCCGACCAGGCGCGGATCGAGCGCGTCGTCCACGATTACGTCCTCGCCCATCCCGAGATCATCCCGCAGGCGATGCAGGTCTTGCAGGAGCGCCAGTCGGGCGAGACGGTCGCCGCCAACCGCGACGCGATCCTGACGCCGTTCGGCAGCGCCTGGGCCGGCAATCCCAAGGGCGACGTCACCCTCGTCGAATATTTCGATTACAATTGCGGCTATTGTCGCGCGTCGTTGCCGATGATCGCCGATCTGCTCAAGCGTGATCCGAACCTGCGCATCGTCTATCGCGACCTGCCGATCCTCTCCGACGAAAGCCGCGTCGCGGCACGCGCCAGCCTCGCGGCGGCGCAGCAGGGCAAGTTCCTCGGCTTCCACGACGCGCTCTACGCGGGCGGGCCGGTCAGCGACGCGTCGATCAAGGGTGCCGCTGCGAAGGCAGGGGTGACGCTGGCGGCGCTCGACACCGGCACGATCGATACCGAAATCGCCAAGAACATGGCGACTGCCGCCAAGCTCGACATGAACGGCACGCCGAGCTGGGTCGTCGGCAATCGCGTGCTGTCCGGCGCGCTGCCGGTCGAGGAACTGGAAAAGGCGATCGCCGCCGCGCGGGGGAAATAGACCGGCGCTATCCAGCCCTCATTGTCATCCCGGCGAAAGCCGGGACCCATGGACACGGCGCCATCGGCGTCGGCGCGCTACGGCAGCCGACCACCACCATGGGTCCCGGCTTTCGCCGGGATGACGAGGTGTTGGAGCAACATCCTCCCCCTTCGTCATCCCGGCATCCGCCGGATGACGAAAACGAACGGTAACCCCAAAGACATCAGCCCCTTACCAACCGACACCCCCCGTCCTATCTCCGGCCCACTCCGGGGGACCTCAATGCCAGAACCGATTCTCGCCATCGCCGGCGTCTCCAAGACGTACAAGGGCGGCTTCACCGCGCTTCACAATGTCGATCTGACGATCAACAAGGGCGAGATCTTCGCGCTGCTCGGTCCCAACGGCGCCGGCAAGACGACGCTGATCAGCATCGTCTGCGGCATCGTCACGCCCTCGACCGGGACGATCCAGGTCGCCGGCCACGATGCGATCACCGACTATAAGGCCGCCCGGCGCCGCATCGGCCTCGTGCCGCAGGAACTGTCGGTCGACATGTTCGAGACGGTGCTCGCCACCGTCACCTTCTCGCGCCGGCTGTTCGGCCGCTCGGGCCACAGCGCCTATATCGAACAGGTGTTGCGCGACCTGTCGCTGTGGGACAAGCGCGACGCCAAGATCATGGAGCTTTCGGGCGGGATGAAGCGTCGCGTGCTCATCGCCAAGGCGTTGGCGCACGAACCCGAGATCCTGTTCCTCGACGAGCCCACCGCCGGCGTCGACGTCGCGCTGCGGCGCGATATGTGGAAGCTGGTCCATGGTCTGCGCGAACGCGGCACGACGATCATCCTCACCACCCATTATATCGAGGAGGCCGAGGAGATGGCCGACCGCGTCGGCGTGATCGACAAGGGCCGGCTGCTGCTCGTCGAGGAGAAGGCCGCACTCATGCACAAGCTCGGCAAGCGCGAGCTCGACCTGACCCTGGTCGAGCCGCTCGACACCGTTCCCGCGGGCCTCGAACGCTGGCAGCTCAGTTTGCAGAACGACGGCAAGGTACTGCGCTACGTCTTCGACGCGACCGAGGAACATACCGGCATCCCCTCGCTGCTGCGCGAACTCGCCGAGCGGCATATCGGCTTCAAGGACCTGGAGACCTCAAAATCCAGCCTCGAGGACATCTTCGTCGATCTGGTGGGACAACGCGCATGAACCTCCACGGCGTCTGGGCGATCTATCGCTTCGAAATGGCGCGCTCGCTGCGCACCTTGTGGCAGAGCCTCGTCGGGCCGGTGCTCACCACCAGCCTCTATTTCATCGTCTTCGGCGGCGCGATCGGCAGCCGCATGCAGAGCGTCGACGGCGTCGGCTATGGCAGTTTCATCGTGCCGGGACTCATCATGCTGTCGCTGCTGACGCAGAGCGTCGGCAATGCCTCGATCGGCATCTATTTCCCCAAATTCACCGGCACGATCTTCGAACTGCTCTCCGCGCCGGTTTCGGCGATGGAGATGGTGCTCGGCTATGTCGGCGCGGCGGCGACCAAGTCGGTGGTGCTCGGCATCATCATCCTCGCCACCTCGGCGTTCTTCGTGCCGATCCGCGTGCTGCATCCCGGTGCGATGGTCGCCTTCCTGCTGCTCACCGCGATCGCGTTCAGCCTGTTCGGCTTCATCCTCGGCGTCTGGGCGAAGAGCTTCGAACAGCTCAACTTCGTGCCGATGCTGCTGATCACGCCGCTGACCTTCCTCGGCGGCAGCTTCTATTCGATCGACATGCTGCCGCAGCCGTGGCGGACGGTCAGCCTGTTCAACCCGGTCGTCTATCTCGTCAGCGGCTTCCGCTGGAGCTTCTTCGGCAAGGGCGACATCGATATCGTCGCCAGCCTCGGCGTGACGCTCGGCTTCCTCGTCGTCTGCCTCGCGATCATCGGCTGGATCTTCAAGAGCGGCTGGCGGCTGAAGAGCTGAGCCGTCGCCGCACCCGCGCCGACAGGGCCGGGCGCAGCACCAGCGCGTTGAGATCGACGAGCGCGTGCACGCCCATCGGCACCCACAAGGCGCCGGTCCCCATATAGAGCGCGCCGAGCAGCCCGCCGCCGACGAAGGTCGCGGCCATGCCGACCCAGCCCTGATAGCGGTGCATCGCGGCGAAGGCGGTGGTGGCGACGATCATCCCGGCAAGACCGGACCCGGTCGCCATCGCGACGATCAGCGGCAGCCAGAGGCGGTAGAACAGCTCCTCCGCGGTTCCCGCCGATAGCGCCAGCACCGCGGCGGGCCAGAGATCTGCGTCGCTGGTCGGCATCACCGATCGGGCGTCGCCCGCGGTCCACGGCGCCCGCCCGCGCCGCGCCCGCCACCAGGTGAGGATCAGCCCGAGCAGGCTCCCCGCGCCGAGCCCGATCGCGACGGTCTGCGCGTCGATCGTGCCGGGCGGCACCCCCGCGACGCTCGCCAGGGCCCGGAATTCGTCGGGAAGCGTCCCGATGCCGGCGAGCCGCTGCACGGCGAGCAAGCCGATCAGCGCGGTGACGCCATAACCGAGCCACAGCGTCGCCGCCCAGCGCAGATGCCGCGCGCCGAACGCGATGCGGCCCCAGGCGAACATCCGCCCGCGACGCAGCAGGACGAGCTGATAGCCGATGGTCAGGACGAGGAGGATGGCGACGAGCATTGCGGCCACTCAGCGCGGATACGGCGCGAAGTCCATGGATGATCGTATCGTGCACTCACCCAATATCGTCATCCCGGCGAACGCCGGGATGACGATAGGAAGGGTAAACGTGCCAACCAACCGGTCGCCCGCCCCAGCTCAATCGGTGCGATGCTCGCCCTTCACCCAGCGCACCGTGCCGGTCGAGGCGCGCATCACCACGCTCTCGGTGGTCATCTTGCCCTTGAGCCGGCGCACGCCCGCGAGCAGCGAACCGTCGGTGACGCCGGTCGCCGCGAAGATGCAATCGCCCTTGGCCAGCTCTTCGAGGTCATATTGCTTGTCGAGGTCGGCGATGCCCCATTTGCGGGCCCGCGCGCGCTCGTCGTCGTTGCGGAACAGCAACCGGCCCTTGAACTGGCCGCCGACGCAGCGCAGCGCTGCGCACGCCAGCACGCCCTCGGGTGCGCCGCCCGAGCCCATATAGACGTCGATCGTCGTATCGGGATCGGCCGTCGCAATCACGCCCGCGACGTCGCCGTCGCCGATCAGCATCACGCCGCAGCCGATGCCGCGCAGCTCGGCGATCAGCGCCTCGTGGCGGGGCCGGTCGAGCACGCAGGCAATGATCTCGCTCGGCGCGACGCCCTTGGCGGCGGCGATCGCGGTAACGTTCTCGGTCGGCGTCTTGTCGAGGTCGATGATCCCCGCGGGCAGGTTCGGGCCGACCGCGATCTTGTCCATATAGACGTCGGGGGCATTGAGCAGCCCGCCCTTCTCGGCGATCGCCAGCACCGCGAGGCTGTTCGGCCCCGCCTTGGCGCAGATCGTCGTGCCTTCGAGCGGATCGAGCGCGATGTCGATCGCCGGGCCGTTGCCGGTGCCGACCTTCTCGCCGATGAACAGCATCGGCGCCTCGTCGCGCTCGCCCTCGCCGATCACCACGGTGCCGTCGATGTCGAGTTCGTTGAGCGCGGCGCGCATCGCCTCGACAGCGGCGGCATCCGCCGCCTTCTCGTCGCCACGCCCGGTCAGCGTCGAGGCGGAGATCGCCGCCGCTTCGGTGACGCGCACCATCTCGAGGACGAGGACGCGATCGAGCACCTGGCTGGCGGTTTGCATGCTATACCTCTGTTTAACGTGTATAACAGCGGTGTACCGCGGCGGAGCGGGAACGACAAGCGCCAACGCGTCCCGCGCCGGGCGCATCAGCCACTCTTAGAGCGTGATCGCCGCCTTCATCCCCAGCACGCCGACGTCATGCGCCTCGCGCACCCCGCCGGGGTGGTGGATATATTGCAGGTTCGGCCGCAGCTCGAGCCAGTCGGCGGGGTGGATGCTGTAATAGACCTCCGCGGCATATTCGGCGTGGCGCACCGGCGTTCCCGGCACCAGCCGGTCGGCGGTCGCGGCGCGGCCGTTGACGTTGGTGCGCGCGACGCCGACGCCGAGCACGTCGCCCGGCACCGCGGGCACCAGTCCCTTGTAGAACAGCCCGAGCGAGACCTGATTGTCGGTCACCGACGTCGCCCGGTCCGCCTGCGTGACATTGGCGAACATCGACAGGCCGGTCAGCGCCTTGCCGTCCTTCGACGTCCCGGTGAGCTGCTGCTGCATCGTCCCGTAGACGCCATAGCGACTCGTGTGCTGGAGCGGCGACAGGCCGGTGACGATGCTGGGATTGCGGTTGACGTCGAGCAAGACGTCGTCGCCGCGCGCGGTGCCGAGCCAAGCGCCGACCTTGTACGAACCGACCTGCCCGTCGTCGCCGCCGCGCGTCCAGCCGATTTCGACCGGGATCAGCGCGCCGGTCGCGCCGTGGAAGCGCCAGAGGAAGAAGTCGTTGTCGAGATTGCGCGGATTGATCTCGTAGACGCCGCCCTGCACATAGAGGTCACGCGGCAGGTCGACGCGCACCCGCGCGCCCCATTGGCCGACCGGCCAATTCTGCCAATAGTCGCCGACGAGATTGCCCGGCTGCGCGCCGCAGAAGCTCAAATTCATGAAATGGCACGAGAAGACGGCGAAATCCTCGCCCGGATTGGTACGGCCGAGCTTGATCTCGACGCGCGGCCCGATCCGCTGTTCGTACCACAATTGCGTCACCCGCACGGTCTGGCCGCGGCCATAGACCTCCTGCACCTGTTGCAGCGAATCGATGCCGGCATCCGCGGTCAGATTGCGCCCGCGCCGCCACGTCACCGTCCCTTGGAACGCGCCCCCCTTGAGCCCGGCGAGCTTATCGAGATCGAGCAGCACGCCCGCGTCGAACTGCCCGGTCTCGCGGAACAGCTTCCGGTCGCCGCCCGCGACATTGTAGCCGCTCTCCGATGCATAACGCGCGGTCACGCCGATCCCGCGCTGGCCGAGCCGGGTGCGGATCTCCTGCCAGTCGCCGATCAGGCCGGCCGGCGGCGCACTCTGCGTGTCGCCGATCAGCGCCGAGGGCGAGGTGTCGCGCGTCCGGGTGATCGCGGTGCGCGGGCGGTGCTGGGTATCGCCGCGGCTGCTGTCCACCCCCGCCTCGGCAGTATCGGGCGGCGGCGCGGAGGCGCCGACATCGACCTGTTGGGCGTGCGCATTGCCGGCGAGCAGCGCAGCGGCGGAGAGGCTGGCGAGAGCGAAACGTAGCGTCATCGAAAATCCGTCGAGGCAGCACGGGGATCGCGCCCCGCAGCATCGACAACGGTCCGAAATGACATTGGTTCGCCAGCCGAAACGAATTTCGGGAGCGTGGCGAATCTGCAACGCTTCCGGTGCTGCGCCTTAGCTGCGGCAGCCGATCAGTCCGGCGACGGGCACCGCGATCGCGTCCTGCCCCGGCCGTTCGATCTGCAACGACCCGCTCGGCACGCGCGCACCCGCGGTCAGCCCGTCCTGCTGCACGATCTCCATCGACAGCCGCACGCTGAGATCGCCGCCGCGATAATCGGCCGCATCCGCGAAGCCGAGCCGCCCCGGCCCCTCCCCGCCGCTGCGCGCGAGGTCGATCGTCTTGTCGCCGATCGACAGCCGCAGCGTCGCGGGATCGGCGACCGCCATCGCCACCAACTGGCGATCGGCGGGGTTCCACAGATAGGCGGCGCAGCCCTTGGCCGGCAGCCGCTGCTGGCCGATCGCGCCGAGCACGGACGGCGCGGCGGGGGGCACGGGAGCGGCGGCTTGGGCAGCGACGGCGAGGAACAGCGCGATCATGGCGCGATCGTTACCATGGCCAGCCACGCCGGGTAAGCCGCCACGCCGAGCAACGCGCCGAACGGCAGCGCGGTGTCGCGCGCCATCCGCCGCCCGCCGAGATGCGCGACCAGCGCGACGCCGAGCCCGATCAGGCTCGCGATCACCAGCACCGCGGGCAGCATTCGCCAGCCGAGCCACAAGCCGATCGCACCCATCAGCTTGGGATCGCCGCCGCCCATCCCCTCGCGCCCGCGCCACGTCTTGTAGCCGAGCGCGATCCCGGCGAGCGCCGCATAGCCCGCGATCCCGCCGATCAGCCGATCCGCGAGGTCCGGCATCAGCCCAGCCTCGCCGCTCGCCAGTCCGGCCAGCGCGAGCAGCGCGGTCAGCCGGTCGGGCAGCCAGAAGGCGACGATGTCCAGCGCCGCCAGCGCCAGCAACAGCCAGCCGAACACCGCCCCCGCCACGCCGGCCCAACCGGGCGCCACCGCCCCCCCCAGCACGCCGATCGCGAGTGCCGCCAGCTCGATCCACAGATGGGCGGGATCGATCCGCGCGCCGCAGCCCCGGCATCGTCCGCGCTGCGCCACGAAGCTGACGATCGGCACCAGCTCGGCCGGCCCCAGCGTCCGCCCGCAGGCGTCGCACGCCGACCGCCCGCGCGCGATCGACCGCCCCGCCGGCCAGCGGATCACCAGCGCCGCGATGAAACTGCCGAAGATCGCGCCCAGCCCGCCGAGCAGCGCCGCCCAGCCGACGGCGCTCACGTTATGCCTCCTCGGGATCGGGATCGCGGATGAGGTAGCGATAGACGCCGAGCAGATCGATCAGCAGCAGCACGACGTTCTGCGACCCCAGCGCCCAGTCGCGCATCAGCGCCGCCCCGATCAGCCAGGCGACCGCCGACAGGCAGAACAGCACCATCGCCCAACCCGTGTCGCGCCGCCCCCAGTCCAACGCTACGATCGTCGCCGCAATCATCCCGCTGATTGACGCAAACCACCGTATTGGCTCGATAAATTCTTCCATGACGGCTGAGCGAGCGGGCGCGGAAATGTATCCCCCTCCACAATTCCTCCCCCGCCAGGGGGAGGGGGACCGTTCGGCGCAAGCCGAATGGTGGAGGGGGAGGAAAGGGTGGAAGCCCAGATAACGAAACTTCCGCCCTTTCCTCCCCCTCCGTCACGGCTACGCCGCGCCACAGCGCCGGGTCGCACATGCCCCCGGCATGTGCTTGGATTGCCGGGGGCAATCCAACCCGGCACTCCCTGGCGGGGGAGGAATGGACAGGGCCGTCGGTCCCGCCGTCATTGTGCCGACCCGCAGCAACGCTGGACCCGCCGTATCCCGTCATTGCCCCGCCCCCTGCCGCACCCTAGATCGCCTCCAACTAGAAACACCGGAGAGCGTATGTCCACCGATCCCGTCGTCATCGTCAGTTACGCCCGCACGCCGATGGGCTCGTTCCAGGGTGCGCTCGCCGGCGCCTCGGCGACCGAACTCGGCGCCGCCGCGGTGAAGGCCGCGGTCGATCGTGCCGGCGCCTCGGCGGACGCGATCGAGCGTATCTACATGGGCTGCGTCCTTCCCGCCGGCCTCGGCCAGGCCCCCGCGCGGCAGGCGGCGATCGGTGCCGGGCTCGGCACGCATGTCGAGGCGACGACGGTCAACAAGATGTGCGGATCGGGCATGCAGGCCGCGATCATGGCCGCCGATGCGCTCGCCGCGGGATCGGTCGACCTGCTCGTCGCCGGCGGGATGGAGAGCATGACCAACGCGCCCTATCTCTCGCGCAAGCATCGCGGCGGCGCGCGTATCGGCCACGACACCTTCTACGACCATATGTATCTCGACGGGCTCGAGGATGCCTATGAGCCCGGCAAGCTGATGGGCAATTTCGCCGAGGATACCGCCGCCGATTATCAGTTCACCCGGAAGGCGATGGACGATTATGCGATCGAATCGCTGCACCGCGCGCAGAAGGCGCAAGGGTCTGGCGCGTTCGATCGCGAGATCGTGCCGGTCGAGGTGAAGGGTCGCAAGGGTTCGACCACCGTCGCGCTCGACGAACAGCCGGCAAAGGGCGACGTCGCCAAGATCCCGACGCTCAAGCCCGCTTTCTCGCGCGAGGGCACGATCACCGCCGCCAACGCCTCGTCGATCTCCGACGGTGCCGCCGCCCTGGTGATGACCCGCGCCAGCGTCGCCGAGCGGCTCGGCCTCACCCCGATCGCCCGCGTCGTCGCGCACGCCGCGCATGCGCACGATCCCGCCAAATTCACCACCGCGCCGGTCTTCGCGATGCGCAAGGCGATGGAGCGTGCCGGCTGGAGCCGCGACGACATCGACCTGTTCGAGGTCAACGAGGCGTTCGCGGTGGTGTCGATGATCGCGATCCACGATCTCGGCATCGACCCCGCCCGCCTCAACGTCCACGGCGGCGCCTGCGCGCTCGGCCATCCCATCGGCGCGAGCGGCGCACGCATCTTGGCCACCCTGCTGTCGGCGTTGCAGACCAACGGCCAGCGCCGCGGGATGGCGTCGCTGTGCATCGGCGGCGGCGAGGCCACCGCGATGGCGGTCGAACTGATGCACTGACGCGCCTCCCCTCCCTGCGTGGGAGGGGGGCGCCCGGCGGATCAGGGGAGTCGTTCCGCCGGCTCCACGCCCCACAGGCTCCCCACCTCGACGAAGCCCGCCTGCCCGCGCACGTCGAACCGGCACCAGCCACCGCCGCACGCGCTCAGCCGCCCGACGACGCCGGGGGCGGCGCGCCACAGCAGCTTCGCGCCCGTCGACGCACGTTCGTGCATCTCGACCGGTTGCGCGCCGCGGACGATCGCCGTCCGTCGCTCGCTCAGCAGCGCGGCGAGCATCCAGCCCTGCGTACCGTCGGGGTCCTCGACCTTGCGCCATTGCTTGAACGTCGCGACGACGCGCACCGGCAAATCGGCGCGCTGGTACAGCCAGCTCGCCGGATAGGTCTTGTCCGGGCCGGTACGCATCCGCGCGCGACCGGCGTTGATCGACGCATAATAGGGCAGCGTCTTCTTCGCCTCGGCGGCCAGCGCACCGCCGTCGGCCGCCAGCATCGCCAGTCCCGCGACCGCTAAAGCCCAATGGCGCATCATAACATTCCTCAAACTGGAACCCCTCTCTAGCGCGGACGCGGGCAGGAGCAACGATCCGTTGACGCGACCGGCGCGCTCCGCCAAGCCGATGCCGCGATGCCAGAGCCCCGCAGGACCCCCAGGGTGATCGTCACCCGCGAGCTTGCCGACACGGTGATGGACCGGCTCGAGGCGCTGTTCGACACGACCAACAACCGCGGCGATGCGGCGATGACGCGCGACCAGCTCGCCGCCGCGATGGCGGATTGCGACGTGCTCGTCCCCACCGTCACCGACGAGATCGACGCCGCGCTGATCGCGGGCGCGGGCGACCGGCTGCGGCTGATCGCCAATTACGGCGCCGGCGTGAACCATATCGCGCTGAAGGCGGCGCGCGCGCGCGGCATCATCGTGACCAACACGCCCGGCGTGCTGACCGAGGATACCGCCGACATGGCGATGGCGTTGATCGTCTCGGTGCCGCGGCGGCTCGCCGAGGGCGAGAAGCTGGTGCGCGCGGGCGAATGGCACGGCTGGAGCCCCGGCGGCATGCTCGGCCACCGGATCGGCGGTAAGACGCTCGGCATCGTCGGCATGGGGCGCATCGGCCAGGCGGTCGCGCGGCGCGCGCGCGCCTTCGGCCTGTCGATCCATTATCACAACCGCCGCCGCCTGCCCGCGGTGGTCGAGGCGGAGCTGGGCGCGACCTTCCATGCCAATCTCGACGCCCTGCTCGGGCTCGCCGACATCGTCAGCATCCACACGCCGCTCAACGCCGACAGCCGCGACCTGATCGATCGCCGCCGCATTGGGCTGATGCGGCCCCACGTCTACGTCATCAACACCTCGCGTGGCGGCATCCTCGACGAGGGCGCGCTGGTCGACGCGCTGGAGGCGGGGCGCCTCGCCGGCGCCGGGCTCGACGTGTGGGAGCACGAGCCGCGCATCGATCCGCGGCTGCTCGCGCTGCCCAATGTGGTGATGACCCCGCATATGGGCTCGGCGACGCTCGAAGGGCGGCAGGCGTCGGGCGAGCGCGTCATCCAGAACATCCGCATGTGGGCGGACGGCCATCGCCCGCCCGATCAGGTGCTCGACGGCTGGGCCTGAACCGCCATTCGATTGTGACAAAATGTTGCCGATCGGAACATCCTGCTGCGCCGCACCATTAATGCGGCTTCAAATCAGCAAGGGAAATCAACGATGAAGATCAAGCCGCTCGCCGTCTCCGCGCTCCTGCTCGGCTCCGCGATCAGCCTGTCGGCCTGTTCGACGCTCAAGGGTGCCGGCATCGGCGCCGCGGGTGGCGCAGGCGTCGCCGCCGCGACCGGCGGCAGCGTCGAAAAGGGTGCGGCGGTCGGTGGCGCCGGCGGCGCGGTCGTCGGCACCGTCGCCGACTAAGCGAGGTTCGGGAGCGTCGAGCGCCTCAACCCGGCGCTCCCGTACATTCGAGGATGCGCGCCCGCGCGCGATCCTTGTCCCGCCCGAAGCGCGTGAGGATCGCGATCATCTCCTCCCGCGCCGGCACGAACACGGTCTCGTCACCGACCGCGACCGCCACCCGCGTCGCCGGCACCAGCGCCGCCCAGCCCGAATCTTCGGCGAGCATCAGGCCGCCCATGATCTCGACGTCGCGATCGCCCCGCGGCCAACGCGCGAATACCTGCGACCGGAAGCGCGGATGCGCATCGCTCGCCGCCAACGCCACGCCCAGCCGCGCCGCCAGCGCCCGCGCGTCCCGCTCGCCGGTCAGCAGATCGATATCGGCCACCGCGGTATCGCCGCCGAGCAGCACCACCGCCGCACTGCCGATGATCCACCACGGCGCGATCGCGGCGCGCATCGCCTGCGCCACCGCGATCAATGCCGTCTCGACCGCCGCGTCCATCGCGCCGACGGTCCGCTCAGTCCCCGGTCAGGATGCGATCGACCAATTGCTTCACCGTCGGCACGAAGCCGTTGGAGTAAAACGGATCGCGCTTGAAATTATACGCCGCATGTCCGGCGAACATCAGATTCTGGTTGATGTCGCCGCCATGCGCGATGTCCTGCAGCGTCTTCTGGATGCAGAAGCTGCGCGGGTCGGCGAGCCGCCCGGTCGAATTGGTGTCGGTATCCGCCCAGCTCGAGAACGAGCATTGCGACAGGCAGCCCATGCAATCCGCCTGATCCTTGCGGATGATCCCCTTTTCCACCGGAGTGACGAAGACCAGCGTATTGTCCGGCGTCTTCAGCGCATCGGTATAGCCCTCGCCGAACCACTGGCGCGCACGCAGCAGGTCGTTGCGCGTCACCCAGAAATTCTTGCCCTTCACGCCGACGTCGAGCTGGAAGACGTGATCGCCCGCCTCCTGCGTCGAAAAGGCGATCTGCCGCTCCGACCGCGCCTCAAGATTGCGCAGGAACGGGTTGCGCACCGCCGACGAATAGAAACCGGTCGGCGAGAAGCGATGCAGCAGCACCTCGCCTTCCTCGATCTGGGTCAGCTTGGCCTTCCAATCCTGCGGGATCGGGCTTTCCTGCGTCAGCAGCGGCCGCGTGCCATATTGGAAGGCGATCGTGCCGAGTTCCGGATTGTCGATCCAGTCGTTCCAGTCGCGCAGGTACCAGACGCCGCCCGCCATCACGATCGGCGTGCTGTCGGGGATACCGCCCTCACGCATCACCGCGCGCAACTCGGCGACGCGCGGGAACGGGTCCTGCGGCTTCAGCGGGTCCTCGGCGTTCGACAGGCCGTTGTGGCCGCCGGCGAGCCACGGGTCCTCGTAGACCACCGCCGCCAGCCATTCCGACGCCTTCGAATAAGCACGCTTCCACAAGGCGCGGAACGCCCGGCCCGACGACACGATCGGCAGATAGGATACGCCGTAGGAGGCGGTGATCTCGGACAGCTTGTAGGGCATGCCGGCGCCGCAGGTGACGCCCGCGACCATGCCGCGCGTCCGCTCCAGCACGCCGTGCAGGATGCGCTGGGCGCCGCCCATCTCCCACAGCACATTGATGTTGACCGCACCCTGGCCGCCGGCGATCTCATAGGCCCGATGCACCTGCTGCACCGCGCCCTCGATCGCATATTCGACCAGTTCCTCGTGCCGTTCGCGGCGGGTCAGCGCGCGATACACCTGCGGGATAATCTTGCCCTCGGGGTCGTAGCTGTCGGCATTTACCGCGGACACGGTGCCGATGCCGCCTGCGGCGGCCCAAGCCCCTGCGGAAGCGTGATTGGTCGCAGCGACGCCCTTGCCGCCCTCGACGAGCGGCCAGACCTCGCGGCCATTATAGACAATCGGCTTCAGGCCCTTGAACACGGAAAAATGCACCTCATCCGGGGGTAAATACGACCGGCTATACAAGAAGGATGCCGGGAAGCGAAGAAATTGCGCGCCCGTCGGCGCCGTCCGTCGCGCCTTAGGCCGCGGTTAACCCCGTTGCGCCACACCCTCCCGATCGACGCATCACGCGAGGGGAAGGTTACACCGATGGGGGTCCTCAATCACCTGATCGCGCCGCGGCGTGCGCCGGGTGCGCTGCTGCCGGTGCCGCCGAGCTCGCCGCTCGGCACGCTGCTGCTGCCGCAATTCGCACGGCTCGGCTGCGTCGCTGGTGCGCTGCCCGATCACGGGCCGACCGGTTCGGCCTGGTCGCGCGCCTATGTCCTCGGCGCCGCCTGCGCCTCGCTCCAGCAGCATGGCGCCGCCCCGGTCAGCGACCGCGCCTGTTTCGCTGCCGCGCTCGACGCCTTCGCGCTGACCTATGGCGAAACCGGCGCGCGCGACATTCTCGCCGCGACCATCGCCGCCGCCGAGGCGCAGGAACCCGAAGTCGAGGACGGCCTGCTGCAAGGCGCCGCCGACCTCGCGCTCGCATCCTCCGGCGAGGCCGCCGCCTCGCTCCACTTCGCCACGCGACTCAGCGAGGAACTCGCCGAGGAGGTATGAGCCCGTCGACGGCCGCCGCGCTCCGCTCGCGCGGGAGCATTGGGAAAGCCGCTCCGCCCCACACCCGGACTGCACCCCGGCGGGTAAAGGGCCTAGCGTTGCAGAAGGCTCGCGTTGAGCCGCGAAGCGAACACCAACCCTATCCCAACGCCCCCCGCCGCCCCATCGCCGCGCCATACAAGGCCTTGTACCGCGCGATCATCGCGCCCTCGTCGAACTCGGCGCGCGCCTTCGCGCGGTTCGCCGCGCCGACCCGCGACCGCAGCGCCGCATCGGAGACCAGCGCCTGCAACGCGTCGCGCAGCAGCACCTCGTCGCCGCCGGTGACGAAGGGCGCATTCTCCGCCGCCACCATCCGCGGCACGTCGCCGACCGGCGTGCTCACCACCGGCAGGCCCGCCGCCATTCCCTCGACGACGCTGATCGGGAATTGCTCGCTCGCCGAGGAGAGCGCGATGATATCGAAATGGCCGACGAAGCGATGCGGCCGCCCCAGGAACCCCGGCATCACCACGCGATCCGCGATCCCCATCGCCGCCGCGGTCGATTCGATCGCCGCCCGCTCCGGCCCCTCGCCGACGATCACCAGCCGGAACCGACCCGCGATCCCGCCGCAGGCACGCACCAGCAGCGGCAGGTTCTTGACCTCGCGCAGGCCGGCCAGCGCGCCGATCACCACGTCCTTACCGTTGGGCACGAAGCCGGGGATCGCGCGCAGCTCCGGCTTGCCCGCATACAGCGCGGTATCGATACCGTTGGCGATGCGGTGAAGGCGCGTCGCCGGTTGCTTCCACGTCCGCCGCGCGATCTCCTCCAGCACCTCGGACGGGACCACCAGCGCATGCGCCGCGCCCAGCGCGATGCGGCGGTAGACGTTACGCTCGATCTTCAGCCCCCGGGCCTCGTCGGCGTTGAAGCCGTCCTCGTGATGGACCAGCGGCGGCGCGCCCTTGGGGAACACCCGCCGCGCCATCACCCCGTCGATCGCGCCCCAATTGTAGGTCAGCACCAGATCGAAGCGCCGCATGAACCGCGCCAGCGCCTCGTAGCGCGCCACCGACGGCCGCCCGGTGAGCGCCGGCGGGTCCTGCGCGATCTCGTAGCGCACGCCCTTGGCGATCGCGTCGCGCGCGCCGAGCTGGTCGGGCACGCCGCTGACGATCGTATGCCGCGCCGCATCGCCGAACGCGTTCATCAACCGCACCGCCCGCGCCTCCTTGCCGCCCAGGCTGAAGCTCGAATGCAGGTGCAGGATATGAACGGGTTGCAGCATATCGTGTCGTGTAGCGGCGCGGCGGGGTTCGCGGAAGAACGGTTTACCGCAGCGGCAGCCACCGCCGTTCGACCACCGACCGCCACGCCCATTCGACCGGCGCGATGCGGAACCGCCGCACCCAGTGAACCGCTAGCCACAGCAAGAGCGCGTCGACCGCCAGCGCCAGCGCCATCATCGCCGCCCAGCCCAGCCGCCCGTACAGCCCCAGCCCGTAGGGCGAGAACACCAGCCACGACACGATCAGCGTCTGCGCGACGTACAGCGTCAGCGCGGTCCGCCCCGCCGCCGCGAACGGCGCCAGCCACCGCGCCCGCGATGCGAGCAACGCGACGAGCGCGACATGCCCCAGCGTCATCGCCAGCCGCGCGACATCATCCCACATCCATGCGATCGCGACCCGCCCGTCGAACCGCGTCGCCTCCCACGCGCCGTACAGGCGCAGCGGCAGGCCGACGCCATAGCCCCACGCCAGCATCCGCCAGTATCGCCGCCGCGACCAGCCGCCCTGCAGCGCCCCCAGCCGGAACAGGCCCGCACCGATCAGCATCGTCGCCGCCGCCTCCCAGACGTAGACGACCTCCTCGCCGCCCAGCCGCTCCAAGCCGACCCGCCGCTGCCCGGCGGTCCATTGCGCGCGCGTGCCGTGGCCGAAGGCATCCTCGCGCGTCACCGCCGCGGCATTGGCCGCCGCCATCTGCGCGTGCACCGCCGCCGGTACCTGCGTGGTCAGCCCGGTCGCCAGCGTGAACGCGGCGTAAGACAGGCCGACGACGAACAGCGCCCGCGTCGGCAGCGTCCGGAAACCACAGGCGACCAGCGCCGCCACCGCATAGGTGTGCAGGATATCGCCCGGCCACAGCAGCAGGAACATATGCGCGATGCCCAGCGCCCACAGCACGACATTGCGCCACCCGTAGCGCAGCGCCACCGCCAGCGGATTGTCGCTCGCCGCCGCGATCCGCTCGGTGAGGATCAGCATCCCCGCCCCGAACAGCATTTCGAGCAGCGCCCGCGCCGTGCCTTCGACCAGCACGGTCTGCGCCCACCACGCCGCCTGATCGGCGCCGCTCCAGCCGATGTGGCGGATGTCGGACCAATTGGCGGTCATCGACGCGCCCATCTCGCTGACGTTGAGGAAGAGGATGGCGAGGATCGCCACGCCGCGCAGGATGTCGAGCAGGACGAGCCGCGGCGCCCCATCCGGCTCGTCGCCGGCGGGCGTCACGACAGCGCTTTCTCCAGCAGCCGGTCGATCGGGTCGTGCAACGCCGCCTCGCTCAGCGTCGGGGCATGGCCGACGCCGGGCAGCGTCACCAATTCGGCCTGGTCGAGCGCCGCGAGCATCCGCTCCGCCACCGGCTGCGCCAGCACGTCGGACCGGCCGCCGCGCACGATCAGCACCGGCACCGCACGCAACGCCGACAGCGCAGCCCACATGTCCGGCCCGCTCTCGTTGCCCGGCGTCTTGAACGGCTCGGCGATCTTGAGGTCGTAATCGAGCACGATGCGCCCGCTGCTGTTGAGGCGGTAGATGCGCTTGGCCATCGCCAGCCAATCCTCGATCTTCCAGTCGGGATAGACGTCGGCATGCGCGTCCTGCAGCGTCCGCGCGGCGTGCATCCAGGTCGGGCAGCTGCTGCCCTTGCCGACATAGCCGCGGATACGGCTGATCCCGCTCGCCTCGATCTCCGGCCCGACGTCGTTGAGCAGCGCGGCGGCGATCCCCGCCCCCGCCTGCGCGAGCAGCATCGTCACGATCCCGCCGAGCGAGGTGCCGACCGCGACGACGCGCGCGATGCCGCGCTCGGCGAGCAGCGCCTGCACGTCCGCGACATAGGTCGCGGGCGCATAGGTCATCGGGTCCTTGGCGTATTCGCTCTTGCCGCGACCGCGGAAGTCGACCGCGATCACCTGCCGCCGCCCCGCCAGCCGGGCGGCCAGCGCATCGTAATCGCGCGCGTTGCGGGTCAGGCCGGGCAGGCACAGCACCGGCGGCAGGCGCTCGTCGCCCGGGTAGAATCGATAATGCAGCTTCAGCCCGTCGGCCGACAGCCAATAGCAGTTTTCATAAGCGGCCATGGTTGCGTCCTGCGGTTGGCGACCTCCATATCCACACATGCCCATCAACCCGCAAGCATACCGCCCCGCATCCGCGCTGCTCGATCTCGGGCCGACGCTGTCCGATCCGGTCGCCGCCGCCGATTTCCCCGAGACGCGGCTGCGCTTCCGCAACGACCGCGCCGCCGCCGAGGTCGGCCTCGACACGCTCACCGACGTCGAATGGACGCAGGCGTTCGGCCGTTTCGCCCCCCTCCCCGGCACGCTGCCGCAGCCGCTGGCGCTGCGCTATCACGGTCACCAGTTCCGCCAGTACAATCCCGACATCGGCGACGGCCGCGGCTTCACCTTCGCGCAATTGCGCGATGCCGGCGGCCGGCTGATGGACCTCGGCACCAAGGGATCGGGCACCACCCCCTACAGCCGCTCGGGCGACGGCCGGCTGACGTTGAAGGGCGGCGTGCGCGAGATCCTCGCGACCGAGATGCTCGAGGCGCTGAACGTCCCGACCAGCCGCACGCTGTCGCTGATCGAGACCGGCGAGCGATTGATGCGCGGCGACGAGCCCTCGCCGACGCGCTCGGCGGTGCTGGTGCGCCTCAACCACGGCCATATCCGCATCGGCAGCTTCCAGCGGCTCGCCTATCACCAGGACGAGGCGGGCATGCGCGCACTGGTCCGCTACGTCCTTGCCAACCTCTACGGCGAGGATTCGGACGATCCGCTGCGCCTGCTCGACCATGTCGTCGGCCGCACCGCGGCGCTCGCGGCGCACTACATGGCGGCCGGCTTCGTCCACGGCGTGCTCAACAGCGACAATATCAACGTCACCGGCGAGAGCTTCGACTACGGCCCGTGGCGCTTCGCCCCGACCTGGGACCCCGGCTTCACCGCCGCCTATTTCGACCATGCCGGCCTCTACGCCTTTGGCCGCCAGCCCGAGGCGATCCATTGGGACGTGATGCAGCTCGCCGCCTCGCTGCGCCTGATCGCCGAGAGCGATCCGCTGATCGCCACGCTCGAGACCTTCGCGCCCCGCTACCAGCCGCAGATCACCGCGGCGCTGCTCTGGCGGCTCGGCGTCCTGCCGCGCACGCCGGAGGACGACCGCGCGCTCGTCCAGGCGATGGAACGCGCGCTGCACGCGTCGGCCGCGCCGCTCGACCGCTTCTTCTTCGACGTCTTCGGCGGCACGCTGCCCGCCGGCTACGGCGCGGCGTGGCAGCCGTTCCGCGACGCCCTCGCCGCCTACGCCCCCCGCAAGGACCGCAGCCACCGCTATTGGCAAGGCGAACCCTGCAGCATGCTGATCGACGAGGTCGAGGCGATCTGGTCCCCGATCGCCGACGCCGACGACTGGCGCGCACTGGAGGCGAAGGTGGCCGCGATCCGCGGGATGGGCGAGGCGCTGGCGTAACGAAGGTCTCCCTTTCCTTCCCCTGTGGCAGCACGAAGTGCTGACGGAGGGGGAGGACACGGCGCACTCGCGACTCCCCCGCCCCCACCTTGCCGCCCCGCCGCCATTCGCCTAACCCGTTGGACAGCACAGACAGGGTACGCATGGCCGACGCGATCATCTCCCACGAACCCGCCACCGGCGCCGAGCTGTGGAGCGGCGCGATCGGCGACGCCGATGACGAGGTCGCCGCCGCCCGCGCCGGCTGGGCGAGCTGGGCCGCGCAACCGCTCACCGTCCGCATCGAGACGATGCGCCGTTTCGGCAATGTCGTCCGCCAACGCCACGAGGTCTTCGCCGACCTGCTCGCGCGCGAAACCGGCAAGCCGCTCTGGGAAGCGCGCACCGAAGTCGACAGCGTCATCGCCAAGGTCGACATCTCGGTCAGTGCCTATGCCGAACGCACCGCGCAGCGCCGGCTCGAATCGCCGATGGGCAGCCGCATGGCATTGCGCCACAAGCCGCACGGCGTGCTCGCGGTGCTCGGGCCGTACAATTTCCCCGCGCATCTGCCCAACGGCCACATCGTCCCCGCCTTGCTCGCCGGCAATGCGGTGGTCTTCAAACCGTCGGAGAAGACGCCCGCGACCGGCGCCTTCCTCGTCGATTGCTACCGCGCCGCCGGCATCCCCGAAGCCTGCATCCGGCTGCTGATCGGCGGCCCCGCCGAGGGCAAGGCGCTCGCCGACCATCCCGATATCGACGGCCTGCTGTTCACCGGCTCGGCGCGCACCGGCCTCGCGCTCAACCGCGCCTTCGCCGCCAAGCCCGAGAAGATCCTCGCGCTGGAGATGGGCGGCAACAACCCGATCATCGTCTGGGACACGCCCGATCTCCATTCGGCGGCGGTGCTCGTCATCCAGTCCGCCTTCACCACCGCCGGCCAGCGCTGCACCGCCGCGCGCCGCCTGATCGTCGAGGATCGCCTCTACCAGCCGCTGATCGACGCGATCTGCGCCATGGTCGGCCGGCTGATCGTCGGCAGCCCGCATGACGATCCGCAGCCGTTCATGGGTCCGGTGATCGACAATGACGTCGCCGACCAGTTGAGCGAAAGCTTCCTCGCCCTGCTGATGCGCGGCGGCCGCCCGATCCGCCACCTCGAACGCCCCGACGCCGACCGCCCCTTCCTCACCCCGGCGCTGATCGACATGACGGCGGCGACCGAACATCCGGACATCGAGCTGTTCGGCCCGATCCTGCAAGTCTATCGCGCCGCCGATTTCGACGCGGCGATCGCGCTCGCCAACAACACCCGCTACGGCCTGTCGGCGGCGTTGGTCAGCCAGACCCCGGCGCTCTACGACCGCTTCTGGGCGGGCATCCGCGCCGGCATCGTCAACTGGAACCGCCCGACCAATGGCGCCTCCTCGTCGGCGCCGTTCGGCGGCATCGGCTGGAGCGGCAACCACCGCCCCAGCGCCTATTACGCCGCCGATTACTGCGCCTATCCCGTGGTCAGCAACGAAGCCGAAGCCGCCCGCGCCAACATCGGCATCGGACTGCGCGACGCCTAGCGCGGCACTGAGGAAAGCACGAACCCGGAGCAGGCAACGAGGATCGAGCCGACCACGAAAGCCCGTCACCCCGAATCCGTTCCGGGGTTCACCGGGCCGCAAGGCAACAGCCTCGCCTCCAGCCATTCTCCTCGCCGCGGCGTGGTCCCCGGGACGAGCCGAGACCTCAGCGAAACACCCGATGTACCCCGGCGAAGGCCGGGGCCCAGTTGGGAAAGCCGCTGTAAGCTATTACAAACCTTCGCCAAACTGGGCCCCGGCCTCCGCCGGGGTACAATGCCAATATGGAGCACACCGACTTTCGCAGAGGTCTCGAACGAGTCCGAAATGACGGCGTGGGCGCAGACAGCGCCCGACGCGATCAGACAACGTCATTCATCGCCCACGCTCTCGGGTTATACGCAGCGATCGATCCGCCACGGACATCGGCATGCAGACGTATCATCTCACGACATTTCTCGCAGAAACCGCAGAGCGCGCCCGCCTCACCGGCGTCGCGGACATGCCCGTAGATGCACTGCGCAACAAAGGTGGCCGCCGCACCGCACGAAAGCGCGCACTCCTCGCCCGCGCCGCGGCGCGTAATCCCGACGGCAGCGCGTCGGTGATCAGCTACTTCTGATTCGCCGCGCTTCGCGAGCATGCCGCAATCCTCTACATAACCGCATGCCCCTCGCCGCTCTCGGTTCGCGCATCTGCATCATGGGTCCGTCGAACAGCGGCAAGTCGACGCTGGCGCAGGCGATCGGGCAGGCGCGCGACCTGCCGGTCGTCCATCTCGACCAGCTCCACCATCTGCCCGACACCGACTGGCAGCCCCGCCCGGTCGCCGCGTTCGTCGCGCTGCACGATGCTGCGATCCTCGATGAACGCTGGGTGATCGACGGCAACTACTCACGCTGCCTGCCGCAGCGGCTGGCGCGTGCGACCGGGGTCGTGCTGCTCGACGTGCCGACCCTGACCAGCCTGCGTCGCTACGTCGCGCGCTGCTGGTTCGACCGCGACCGGATCGGCGCGCTGGCGGGCAACCGCGACAGCGTCAAATGGGCGATGCTGTGCCACATCGCGACCACTACCCGCGCCAACCACCGCCGCTACGATGCCTTGGCCGCGACGATCGACCTGCCCGTCGTCCGCCTCGCCACCCCGCGGGCGATCGCCGCTTTCTACCGCACCGCCGGCCTCATCCGGCCGCGACGCGCCGCGATTCGGGCAGGGTCACCGCCGGCAGGCATTTGAACCCGGGCCGCGCGAGCAGATAGCCCTGGATGTAGCGGATGCCGAGCCCCGAGAGCATGTCATATTCCTCGATCGTCTCGATTCCTTCGGCGATCACCGCGATGCCCAGCGACTCGGCGATCCGCACCACGCCCTCGACGATCATCCGCCGCGGCAGGCTCCGCTCGATGCCGCGGATCAACTCCATGTCGAGCTTGATGTAATCGGTCTGGAACTTGGCGAGCAGCCCGAGCCCGGCATGACCCGCGCCGAAATCGTCGATCGCGGTGCCGAAGCCCATCGCGGTATAGGATTCGACGATCGTCTTGACGTGCGCGGTGTCGGTCATCTCCTCGTTCTCGGTGAATTCGAAGATCAGCCGGTCGGTCGGAAAGCCCGTCGCATGCGCGGTCTTCAGCGTAAGCTGGATACAGGCGAGCGGCGAATAGACCGCATTGGGCAGGAAGTTGATCGACAGCCGCGCATCCGTGTCGAGGATTCCGGCCGCCACCGCGCCCTCGATCGCCGCGACCCGGCATTGCTGGTCGAAGGCGTAGCGACTGTCCGGCGTCACCTGCGCCAGCACGCTCGCCGCCCCCGCGCCGTCCGCGCCGCGCACCAGCGCCTCATAGGCGAAGGGCCGCCCGGTGGTGACGTCGACGATCGGCTGGAACGCCATCGCGATGGCGAATTGATGCTCCTCGCCGCGACATCCCTGACATCCGGCTGGCTTGACCTGTATCATAAAAGCCAATCTATTCACACGGATGCTAAGGCTTCATGAATAAGCGATTATCCGTTTTGGCGGCTGTCGCCCCCGCCGCGCCGCCGCGCGCCCGGAACGAGGCCGGGGCACCATCCGGCCGGGCCGTCCGCCCGCCATCGAAAGCTCCCCTAACCCCCGCCAAAGCAACGCTGGCTTGTCCGCCCGCCCGCTCCGGCCCATCTGGCGGAACATGGCCACGCTTCTCGATCCCAACGCCCGCGGGCGCGTCATCCTGGTCGGCGCCGGTCCGGGCGATCCCGGCCTGCTCACCGTCCGTGCGGTCGAGGCGTTGCGCAGCGCCGACATCGTCGTCCACGACGGCCTCATCGATCCCCGCGTGCTCGACATCGCGCCGCCGCAGGCGCAGCGCATCTCGGTCGCCAAGCGCCGCGCCCGCCACACGCTGCCGCAGGAGGCGATCAACGCCCTCATCGTCGCGCATGTGAAGACCGGCGCGATCGTCGTCCGCCTCAAGGGCGGCGACCCCTTCATCTTCGGTCGCGGCGGCGAAGAGGTCGAGGCGGTGCGCGCCGCCGGCCTGCCGGTCGAGGTCATCCCCGGCGTCTCGGCGGCGCTGGGCTGCGCCGCGGAGGCGATGCTGCCGCTCACCCATCGCGACCACAGCAGCGCGGTCAGCTTCGTCGCCGGCCAGTGCAAGGGCTTGTCCGATCAGGATTGGTCGGGCCTCGCCGGTCAGGGCCGCACGCTGGTGATCTACATGGGCGTCGCCACCGCCGCCGACATCGCCGACAAATTGATGGCCGATGGCGTCGCCCCCGACATGCCCGTCGCGGTGCTCGAACGCGGCACGCTCGCGGGCAGCCGCGCGATCCGCACCCTGCTCGCCGATCTCGGCGCGATGGTGACGCGCGAGGCGGTGCGGAGCCCGGCGATCATCGTCGTCGGCGAGGTCGTCGAACTCTCCGACGCCGAGGACAAGCTCGCCCGCTGGGCGCGCATTGCGGAGGAGACGGCGGCATGAGGCTGCTGACGGGCAACGACCTCCCCACCGGCGACGTGGTGTGGTGGACCGGCACCGGCTGGTCGCGCCACGTCGAGGATGCGGTCGACGTCGGCACCGAGGGCGAAGGCATCCTCCGCACCGAGGAAGGCGCGCGCCGCGTCAACGTGCCCTATCTCATCGACGCGATCCCCACGGCCGACGGCCCACGCCCCGCGCACATCAAGGACCGCATTCGCGCGCTAGGTCCCACCGTGCGCCCCGACCTCACGCTCAAGCCGGCGGATCCGTCGGCGGGAAGCTGGGTGATATGACGCACGCGACGCCGCGAGGCCGCACAGGGAAGGTTCTGGTTCGCGCGGAGGCGCGGAGGCGCGGAGGGGGTGCGTCTGCCGTAGCCGGCTCGCCCCCGCACGGCCGACGGGTAACCGGACTGTGGCTGACGCTGGCGGACGCTTTCCCCACCCCGATCGCCTACCCGACCTCCCCCACCCCCATCGTCATCCCGACGAAAGTCGGGACCCATGGACGCGCTGTCACCGCCGAAACTCGGAACGACAGCGCCACCCACGTCCCAACCCCGCTAGCACTAAGCCTGTTGAAATGCGTTGAGGCACGAGCCCACCCCCAGGCGACACCGCAACCATGGGTTTCGGCCTCTGCCGGGATGACGAAGAGCGGTGGTTGCCATTCCACGCGTCACCAGCGCACCACCTCCGCGCCTCCGCGCCTCCGCGCGAACCAAAATCTTCTTCTCTTCGCGTCTTCGCGTCTTCGCGCGAACCCAACAGCCTTCGCCACGCACGCAGGCCGGAAAGCCGATCATGTATAAATACGACCAATACGACCAGGCGATCGTCGATGCCCGCGTCGCCGAGTTCCGCGATCAGGTCGAGCGCCGCCTGTCCGGCCAGCTCACCGAGGACCAGTTCAAGCCGTTGCGGCTGATGAACGGCCTCTATCTCCAGCTCCACGCGTACATGCTGCGCGTCGCCATTCCCTATGGCACGCTCGACGGCCGCCAGATGCGGATGCTCGGCAGCATCGCGCGCGAGTACGACCGCGGCTACGGTCATTTCACCACGCGCCAGAACCTGCAGTTCAACTGGATCAAGCTCGCCGACACGCCCGACATCCTCGCCCGCCTCGCCACGGTCGAGATGCATGCGATCCAGACGAGCGGCAATTGCATCCGCAACATCAGCGCCGACCAATATGCCGGCGCCGCCGCGGACGAGGTCGCCGATCCCCGCCCCTGGGCCGAGCTGATCCGCCAGTGGAGCACCTTCCACCCCGAATTCAGCTACCTGCCGCGCAAGTTCAAGATCGCGGTGATCGCCGCGCAGGAGGATCGTGCCGCGATGCGCCTGCACGATATCGGCATCCAGCTGGTGACGCGCGACGGCGAATTGGGCGCTGCGATCTATGTCGGCGGCGGCATGGGCCGCACGCCGATGATCAGCCATCTGATCCGCGATTTCGTCACCGCCGACGATCTGATGAGCTATCTCGAAGCGGCCTTGCGCGTCTACAATCGCTACGGCCGGCGCGACAATATCTACAAGGCGCGGATCAAGATCCTGCTCCACGAGATCGGCGCGGACGAATATCGCCGCCAGGTCGAGGAGGAATTCCTTGCGGTCAAGCAGCTCGGTATCGACCCGCCGCGCGCCGAGCTCGACCGGATCACCGCGATGTTCGCCGCCCCCGCCTTCGACGCGGATGCGCCGGCCGAGATCGACCGCAGCGACCCCGATTTCGCGGTTTGGCTCGACCAGAACGTCGCCGCGCACAAGCAACCCGGCTATGCGATCGTCAACGTCAGCCTGAAGCCCGCCGGCGGCATCCCGGGCGATGCCACCGCCGACCAGATCGACTTGCTCGCCAATTTGGGAGAAAGTTTCTCCTTCAACGAGTTACGCGTGACGCACGCGCAGAACATCGTCCTGCCGCACGTCGCTAAGCGCGACCTTGGTGAAGTCTGGCGGCGGCTGGCGGAAGCCGGTCTCGCCGAGCCCAACCTCGATCTCATCACCGACATCATCGCCTGCCCCGGCCTCGACTATTGCAGCCTTGCCAACGCCCGCTCGATCCCGCTGGCGCAGAAGATCGCCGCCCGCTTCGCCGATCGCGACCGCCAGCGCGACCTTGGCGAATTGAAGCTCAAGATCTCGGGCTGCATCAACGCCTGCGGCCACCACCACGCCGGCCATATCGGCATCCTCGGCGTCGACAAGAAGGGCACCGAAAACTACCAGCTCTCGCTCGGCGGCTCGGGCGCGGATGACGTCAGCCTCGCCAAGATCACTGGCCCCGGCTTCTCGGAGGACGGCGTCGTCGACGCGATCGAGCGTGTCACCGACCGCTATCTCGCGACGCGCGAGCCCGGCGAGCGCTTCCTCGACACCTATCGCCGCATCGGCTTCGAACCCTTCAAGGAGGCGATCTATGGTTGATGCAGCCCTGCTCCGCTTCCGCGACGACGAACCGCATGACGAGCCCGCGGTGACGCTCGACGCCTTCCTCGGCCAGAGCAACGCCACCGCAGTGCGGCTCGAAGCCGGCGAGGATGCGCGCGCCCTGCTGCCGCAGCTCGGCCAGCTCGCGCTGGTCGAGGTCAGCTTCCCCTCGTTCCGCGACGGCCGCGGCTACAGCGCCGCCCGCGTGTTGCGCGAGGCGGGTTATACCGGCGAGCTGCGCGCGGCGGGCGACGTGCTTGTCGACCAGGTGCCGCTGATGCGCCGCTGCGGCTTCGACAGCTTCGCCCCCGAAGCACCGATCGATGCCGACACGCTGCAACGCAGCCTCGACCGCTACGACTATCGCTACCAGCCCGCCGCCGATGCGATCGTGCCAGTATGGAAGCTGCGTCATGGGTGAAGCCGCCCGCGCGCTCGACGTGTTGGACGTCGCGCCGCCCTTCACCACCGCCGATGCCGCCGCGATGCAGATCCGATTCGCCGGCGTGCCCGCCGCGGACATGCTGCGCGAGCTGCTGACCGGCGAGCTTGCCGGTCGCAGCGCCTCCGTCTCGTCCTACGGCGCCGAATCGGCGGTGCTGCTGCACATGGTGGCGAGCATCGACAAGGACGTGCCGGTCGTCTTCACCAACACGCAGAAGATGTTCGGCGAGACGCTCGCCTATCGCGACGAGCTGTCCGAGCGGCTTGGCCTGACCGACCTGCGCGTCTTCCGCCCCGATCCGCGCATGCTCGGGCTGAAGGATGCGACCGGCATGCGCTGGTCCTACGATCCCGACGGCTGCTGCGAAATCCGCAAGGTCGAGCCGCTGCGCCGCGCACTGGCGCCGTTCGACGCGTGGATCTCGGGCCGCAAGGGCTTCCAGGCGGGGACGCGCACCGCGCTGCCGCGCTTCGAGGAAGACGAGGGCCGGCTCAAGCTCAACCCGCTCGCCGATTGGTCGAAAAGCCAGCTCGACGCCTATTTCGCGGAGCACGACCTGCCGCGCCACCCGCTGGAGGCGCAGGGCTATCTGTCGATCGGCTGCGCGCCGTGCACCAGCAAGGTCAAGCCGGGCGAAGACCCGCGCGCCGGCCGCTGGCGCGGCTGGGACAAGGTCGAGTGCGGCATCCACGTCTCGGCGCTGCCCGGCGACGATCCCGCGTTCTGATCTGGATCATGCCAGTCCGGGAACAAGTCTAATCCAAGTGGGTTTTTCCGCTCGATCGGCGGTGCCTCGAGGCCAAGCCTTACTCTAGCGCTTGGAACGTCATGGCCGACGGTACCCCGGAAAAACCGCGGGGCGGCCCGCCGCCGCACCTGCAGAGCATCGTCAACCACGACATGGGCGACGACAAGAACGGCATCTTCTTCGCCGCGGTTTCGACGACGCGGATGCCGATGATCGTCACCGATCCACACCAGCCCGACAATCCCATCGTCTTCGCCAATCCCGCGTTCGTCAACATGACCGGCTACGGTCTCGACGAGCTGATCGGGCACAATTGCCGCCTGTTGCAGGGGCCTGATACCGACCGGGACACGATCGCCGAACTGCGCCGCTCGATCGAGCAGCGCCACGAGACCTCGGTCGAGATCCTCAACTACAAGAAGAACGGCTCCGCCTTCTGGAATGCGCTGTTCATGTCGCCGGTGTTCGACGCCGATGGCGAGCTGGTCTATTATTTTGCGTCGCAGCTCGACGTCACCCGCCGCCGCGATGCCGAGGACGCGCTGCGCCAGGCGCAGAAGATGGAGGCGGTCGGCCAGCTCACCGGCGGCGTCGCGCACGACTTCAACAACCTGCTGACGGTAATCCAGGGTTTCGGCGACATCGTCCTGTCCAATCTGGAACGCGACGGCGAGTTCGATCGCAAGAAGGCGGCGCGCTCGATGCGCGCGGTGATGCAGGCGGCGGAACGCGGCGCGTCGCTCACCCAGCAATTGCTCGCCTTCTCGCGCAAGCAGAAGCTGCAGGGCCGCGTCGTCAACCTCGACGATCTGCTCGACCAGTTGCAGCCGCTGATCGAACGCACCGCCGGCGGCGCGATCAAGGTCGACATCCACCGCGGCCCCGGCATCTGCAACGCACGCATCGATCCCACCCAGGCCGAACTGGCGGTGATCAACATCCTGCTCAACGCGCGCGACGCGATGCCCGACGGCGGCACGATCACGATCGAGGCGCGCAACCGCACGATCGAGGCGGGCGACAAGGGCTTCGGCGAGCTCGAACCGGGCGAATACGTCATGCTGACGATCGCCGACCAGGGCACCGGCATGTCGCCGGAAATCCTCGCCCGCGTCACCGAGCCGTTCTTCACCACCAAGGACCAGGGCAAGGGCACGGGGCTCGGGTTGTCGATGGTCTATGGCTTCATGAAACAGTCGGGCGGCTCGCTGCGCCTCTATTCGGAGGAAGGCCACGGCACGACCGTGCGGATGCTGTTCCCCTGCGAGGCCGCCGCGGTCGAACCGCAGGGATCGCAGCCGTCGCGCCCGCTCGCCGACAAGCGCGGCAACGAGACGGTGCTGCTGGTCGAGGATCAGGCCGATGTCGGCGACTATGCCGAGGCGGTGCTGACCGACTTCGGCTATTCCGTGCTGCGCGCCGACAATGCCGATACGGCGCTGGAGCTGCTCGACGGCGCCGGTACGATCGACCTGTTGTTCAGCGACCTGATCATGCCCGGCGGGATGAACGGCGTGATGCTGGCCCGCGAGGTCAAGCGCCGCCGCCCGCGGATGCGCGTGCTGCTCACCACCGGCTATGCCGAATCGTCGATCGAGCGCGTCGACGCCCGCGGCGCCGAATTCGAGCTGATCCAGAAACCCTACAAGCGCAGCGAGCTGGCCACCAAGGTCCGCCGCGTCATCGACGGTCCCACCGGCGTCGGCTGAGCCGATCCGCGGATCAATATGCGGTGAAGGTGAACGGGATGCGGAGCGTCGTGCGGACATCGGCGGCATCGTCGGTGGCGCCGACCTCGACGTTCCAGTTGAGCGTCGTCGAGGGCGAGGTGCGGTAGCTCACGCCGAACAGCAGCCGTCCGATCTGCAGGTCGCGGCTTTCCGCGGTCATCGCCTCGCCCAGCGCCTGCGTCGTCTGGTTCAATGCGCGCACCCGCGTCTTGGTGCCCAAGGCCCAGGTCTGCGCATAGCCGAGGCTGATCGACGTGCGCGGGTTGAGCGCGATCGCGATTCCTGCGCTGGCCGACGGCTGATTGCCCGGCGCGACCCGCTCGATATAGGCTGCGCCGATCTGCCGGTTGATGTCGCGGGCGAAATTGTAGGTATAGCCCAGCGTCGCGAACAGCACGGCGGGATCGGTCGGCAGGATCGCGGTCAGGTTCGGCGTCACGCCCCAGAATCCGGCGCCGGTCGCCCCCTTCAGCGCATTGCCGAGCGCGTCGCGCCGCACCTTGAACGGATCGGTCCCGGTCGGTGACACCGCCTGGACGCCGGCGATCAGATAGGGCGCGCCGTCGCGGCCGTCGGTGATCTGATAACGCAGGCCGAAGTCGATATCGCCGATGTCGGCGCCGCTCACCGGCCGGTCGAGCTGCCCGGCATTGGGCTGGCTCGGGTTGGCGACGGGCGCCAGCACCGACTTGTCCGACCGATAGACGAACGGCAGCCGGCCGTTGATCTCAAGCCGGCTGGTCAGCCCCAGCCGCCCGACCGTGCCGACGGTGAGCACGTCCTGCCGGCTTTCGTTGATGTCGAACACGCCGATCAACACCGCCTCCGGGATCTGCACGCCGCGGAACACCACTTGATTGCGATCGGCGCGGGCATATTCGAAATTGACCTCGACGGTGGCGCGACCCGCCTTGGTGATGATGCCGCCCTGTTCGGCGAGCACCGCGACCTGCACCTGCCGCTGGTCGGACGGCGCCTCGCCGACCGTCTGCACCTGCGGTCCCGCGGATGCGCTGCGCGGCGGCGCGGGCGGCGGCGACGCGGGCAAAGGCACGCCGCCCGGCGGCAGCGCGGTCTGCGCGACCTGCCGATCGGGCTCGCTCCGCCCGGACAGGCGCGCTTCGAGTCGATCGATACGCGCGCGCTGTTCGTCCAGCGCCCGCTGTTGCCGCTCCAGCTCCTGCCGTTCGCCGGCCAGAGTGCGGCGCAGATCGTCGGTGCCGTCGACTGCGGCGGCGGGCACGGCGGCAGCGGCGGGTGACACCGTCTGTTGTGCCGATGCCGGCAGCGCGATCAGGCCGAGTGGAAGGAACGCATGGCAGACGGCCGGTCGCATCGATGGTGATCCCCTCTAGGTGTTTTGGTTCAGCGCTGTCCGGCGGCGTCGGTCGCGATCCGGTTGACCAGCAGCACGCCGTTCATCAGCGCGACCGGCAGCCCGACCAGATTGACGTTGATCGTGCTGACCGTGTCGATCGCACGATCGTTGCCGGTATTCGCGATGACCGCGCCGGTCGCTTGGCCGACGAGATGGCGGATCTCGGTCGCCGGGGTGACGAGCGCGACCTGCGTCCCGCGATCGTCGCTGGTCAGCCGCACGCTGCCCGAACTCGCCGCCACCGCCGGGCCGTTGGCGGTGACCGGCACCAGCGTCTGGCCGGCGGCATCCAGCCAGCCCGTCGCGGGGCCGGCGACGATGTTGACGCTGGCCGGCGCGTCCGGTCCCGGCGCGGTCACCGTGGTGCCGGTCGGCGTCCGCGAGACCGAGACGGTCGGCCAATCGGGATCGCCGGTCGCGACGGTGACGGTGCCGGGCACCGCGCTGGGGCTGGTCGTCCCGTCGGTATAGACGCGCACGCCGGCGTTCGGCCCTTCGCTCGAATAGATGGTGTGGAGCGCGAGCACGCCGTCGATCCGCGTCTGGATGTCGATACCGATCGCGACGTTCAGCCCGTTGGGCAGCAGCAGCCCGCCGCGCATCGTCGCCAGCTCCGCATCGGGCACCGCGGGCGGATCGTCGCCTGGCCCGGCGGCACCGGCGAGCGCCGCGGCGATCAGCAAGGCGATCGGCATGTCAGAACTCTCCCAGTTGCGGGCGGGTCAGCGCCAGTTGCGCGCTCTCCAGCGGATCGGCGGTCAGGAACGGACGGCCGTGCGGCGCGCGGACCAGATCGGCGGCCATGTTGAAATGCGACTGGCCGATCGCGTTGCGGCCGCTCAGCACGAAGAACACGCCGTTCCACTGTTTCGCGAACCGGCGGATGGTCTCGCGCCGCAGCCCGAGCGAGGGGTCGCCGAGCAGCAGCGTCTGGTCGTCGATCCCCTTGACGACGACGAAGTGGCGATAACCGTCGAAGTTGATCAACGCGACGCCGGGTATCCCCGCCTTGGCGATCTGTTCGACGCTGACCTTGAAGCCGTCCGCGGCGATGCCGCGCGCCGCCAGATAGCGTTTCATGTCGAGCAGCGAGAAGCCCAGCCGCCGGATCTGCGCTTGGTCGCCGTCGCGGAACATGCCGAGGAACACGCTCTGCTCGCTCTGCGGATCGTCGTAATGATAGCGCAGCAGCGTCGCCAGCGCCGCCGAGCCGCAGCTGAAGTCATATTGCTGGCGCACCACCGTCTCGAACCGGCGGCCGATCAGGCTGGTCACCGGCGTGGCGAAGTTGAGCGTCGGCGAGAAGTTCACGCCGTTGCCGCCTTCGGGCAGCGGCATGCCGGTGCATCCCGCCGCCATCGTCGCCAGCGCCAGACCGATCGCCACGCGCGTCATTGGTTGATCGCGACGTTCACGTTCAGCGACGAATTGATCGACACGTTGTTCCCGGTGTTCGCACTCAGCAGCGACAGTCCGTTGAGATTCTGGAACGCGCTGGAATCGAAGCTGATCGTCCCGGTTTCGGAATGGCCGTTGACGCTGTTGCCGCTGACCACGCCGGTGTTCTGGGCGCGGATCACCTGCGACAGGTCGGACTGGCCGGTCACCGCATGCAGCGCGCTATCGTCGACCGGCTTCGCCGCGTCGAACGGGCTCGCCGCCGGCGCCGGTGGCACCGCCTGTGCGCCGGCGATGGCGGGCGTCGCGACCATCAGCAGCATGCCGCCGATGAAGAGAATACGCATGGCTGGGTCTCCCGATCGATCGATGGAAAAGGAGGGGGCGGCACCGCCACCCCCTCCGCCGTGCGGCTTATTGACCGAGGTTGATCGACCCGGCCGAGACGCTGACGTTGACCGCCGAGTTCTGCGATGCACCCGCGCCGGTGTTCATGTTGAGCGACTGCAGTCCGGCGAGGTTCTGGAACGCGCCGTCGCCGGTGGTCAGGCTGTTGTCGACCGCGCCGCTCGCGCCGCCCGGCGTCTGGTTGTAATCGACACGGACGCCGGTGACGTAGCTGGCGAGCGTCGCCGACGAGACGACCGCGCTCGCGCCGAACACGTTCGAGGTCGACGCGGCGCCGGTGCCCGCAGTGGCATAGCCGGTGCTGCGCGACGAACTGTCGGCATAAGTGGCGTCGCCGCCGGTCGCGACCGAACCGCTGCCCTCGTTGCGCGCGGTGTTGCGGCTGGAGCGATCCGAATTGTCGTTGGTCGACTGGTTGCGGCTGTCGGTGGCGTTGCCGTTGCTCGCGGCCACCTGCGCGCCCGTCGCCGAGCTGTTCTGCGAGCGATCCGACCGGTCGGAATTGTCGGTGGTCGACTGGTTGCGGCTGTCGGTCGCCGAACCGCTGCCGTTCGAGGCGACCTGTGCGCCCGACGCGCTGCTGGTCGACGTGTTGGTCGAGCGATCCGAATTGTCGGTGTTGGTCGTCGTGTTGGACGTGTGCGAATTGTCGGATTGATCGCGGCTGTCGGTTGCCGAGCCGCTGCCGTTCGAGGCGACCTGTGCGCCCGAAGCGGACGAGGTGCGCGTCGTGTTGGTGGTCGAGCGGTCCGAATTGTCGGTGTTCACCGTCGAGCGATCGGCATTGTCGTTATAGGTGTACGACCGGTCGGCATTGTCGGTGTTGGTGACCGACTGGTTGCGGTTGTCCGATGCGCTGGCGCCGTTGTTGGCCGCGACCTGCGCGCCGCTTGCCGCCGAATTGGTGGTGCTGGTGTGCGTCGTGGTCGAGCGGTCCGAATTGTCGGTGTACGACCGGTCGGCATTGTCGGTGCTGGTCACCGACTGGTTACGGCTGTCCGTCGCGGTGCTGCCGTTGTTGGCGGCGACCTGCGCGCCCGATGCCCCGCTGCTGTCCATCGAGGTCTGCGAGCGGTTCGAATTGTCGGTGTTGGTGGTCGAGCGGTTCGAATTGTCGGTGGCGGTGTTGGTCGCGGTGTTGTTGCTGTCGTTCATCGAATTGTTGGTGTTGGTCGTCGACCGGTTCGATGCGTCCGTCGTCGAACGGTTCGATGCATCGGTCGTCGAGCGGTTCGATGCGTCGGTGTTGGTCGCCGTGTTGTTGCTGTCGTTGACCGAACTGTCCGTATCGGTGTGGGTGAGCGTCGTATTGTCGGTCACCGCCTTGTTCGACGCGTAACCGTAGGTCAGCGAGCGGTTCGACGCATCGGTGTTGGTCGAGCTGTTGGTGTCGACGCGCGAATTGTCGGCATTGTACGAACCGTTGGCCGCGTCGCCGCCCGCGGCGGTGCCGGTGTTGGTCGTCGTCGTGGAATAGGTGGAGCCCGGCTGGGTCGTCTGCGCCTGAACCGAGGCGGTCCATGCCAAGACGGGGAGTGATGCGGCGATCAGAAGGCGCGATTTCATGGCAGGCATCCCTTGTTGGCCGGTAACCCCCGGCGATCCTGGTAAGCCCGGCAATGCTGCTGCTGGCCGAGCCGGATCGAGTCATAGGGTTAATGCTGCGTTCACGATTACCCCCCTTTGCCGCTCATCATCCCGCCCGTTTGGGGGCCGCCTTTACCCCCAAACAGGGGGTAAATTCGTCCTATTGTCGTTGTTTCAAAATGAGTTATCGTGCGCGTCAATGATCAACCGATGAGTCGGCGTAAAAAAGACAGGCCCGGCGAGAGTCGAACGGGTCGACGCATGGAGAGGTGATTCGGTGGCGGCAGACAGAGATCTGCCCTTGCTCTTTCGTACGGCCGCGCTGCGCAGCGATGTGTTGCGGCCATACGACGAGCAGGGCACGCTATATTCAAGGGCGGGGCCGGCACCGGTTGCCGACCGTATCGCCCGCATCACGTTGGACACCGACGATCAGCCGACCTCCACCGCAGACGACATCGCCCTGATCGCCGGCCATTTCGCCCGCACGCTCGGTGCCGACGGCTGGGCCCTGACCGGCTCGCCGCGCCAGGGGATGCCGAGCTGCCTCGCCGCCGCCGGCCTCGGCGACACCTTCGCGGCGCCCTTGCTGCGCATCGCCGACCAGATCGACTGCGCGCCGGGGCACAGGCCGCCGGCGCCGGTCTGGTGTGAGCGGCTCGCGCCGCCGCACGACGCCGCCGCGCTGGTGATCCCGGTCCCGCACACGCCGGGCCACGCCGCCATCTTCGTCAATGTGATCTTCGCCGACGTCGACGAGGGCCGCCGCGCGGAGATCGAGCGCGCGTGCCTGCGCGAATGGCCCAGCGTCTCCGCCTATCTCCGCCTGTGGCAATCGACCCGGCTGGAGCGGCGCGTCGCGGAGGGGGTCAGCGCCGGGCTGAACCTCATCGCGATCGGCATCGTGCTGCTGTCCGGCGACGGGCAGATCGTCTTCGCCAACGATGCCGCGCGGGTGCTGATGGACCGGCAGGACGGCATCCGCGAACACCGCGGCCAGGTGCAGGCGACGCATCGCGGCGACGCCGGCGCCTTCTCCACCGCGGTCGGCCATGTGCTGGCGCATTCGGGATCGACCGCGGCGCTCGAGCCGATGTCGCTGCTGATGCTGCACCGCGATCACGGCCCGCCGCTGGTGACGTCGTTCGTCTGCGCACCGCGCTCGACGGAAACGCCCGACGAAGGCGGCGCGCTCCTGTTCTTCGTCGATCCCGGGCTCGACATCCATCAGCTCGCCGAGCCGGTCTGCAAACTGTTTCGCCTGTCGCGGGTCGAGACCGAACTCGCCTGCCTGCTCGCCTCGGGCCAGACGCTGGCGGCGGCGGCGCAGTCGCTCCACGTCAAGGTCAGCACCGCGCGCGGCTATCTCAAGCAGGTGTTCGTCAAGACCGGCAGCAACCGGCAGGTCGATCTCGTCCGCCTGATCTTCAGCAACCTGATCCGCACCGCGCACCGCAACCACGCCCGCCTGCGCTGACCGCGCCGCAGGGCGGCGGCGCTATCGCGTCATCAGCCAGCCGAGCAGCGCCAGGATCGCGAGTGCCGGCCACCCGCCCTGCGCCCGCAGGAGATACGCCGCGCCGAGCACGCCGGTCGCCGCCAGCGCGCCCACGACCACCCGATGCGTCGCGATCCGCTCCAGCATGATGATCCCGCCGATCAGATTGGCGGCGGTGTTGACCACGATCCACAGATAGGACGGGACCACGCCGATCGAGCCCCACAACGGCAGCTTGATCGTCGCATAACCCCGCATCGTGCTCGGAAACAGATCCGCCGCGAGATGAAAGCCGATCCCGAACCCCAGCCCCGCCGCGACCGGCCACGTCCGCTGATCGAGCAGCGCGACCGCGAGCGGCAGGATACCGTGCGTCAGCGCGCTGCGATGCCGCAGCCGCAACGGCGTGTCGAGATCGGGCAACCGCGTCCCCGCCGCCGCCGCCAGCACGATCGTCCCGATCATGATCCACGGCCCGCTCCCCCCGGCAAACGCCAACACCACCGCCAGAAGGAGAAACAAGGATGCCGCCATCCGCGGCCGTTAACCATTTGTACCCGTTTTGTCCACGGCCACCGCAGGCAACCGATACGTCGCGACCCGGGGGACGGGCCAATTCAGACTGTAAGGAGCAAGTAAGTGGCGGAGAGGGAGGGATTCGAACCCTCGGTGCCCGCAAAGGCACGCCGCATTTCGAGTGCGGTACAATCGACCACTCTGCCACCTCTCCGCAGAAGACGTTTCGAGGCGCGAAGGCCTGATCGGTCGGTCGAGGGCGCGCCTCTAACGGGTTCGTTTTACGCTGGCAAGCACCCTTCCGCTTGTGCGGCGCAGAAAGACCCCTAGATTGCGCGCATGCCTCGTCACGATCCTACCGGTGTGCTGCCCTTCGGCGACATCGATGTCCCCGCGATCGCCCATGCCCGCTTCTCGATCGGCGACGTGGTCCGCCACCGCCTGTTCGACTTCCGCGGCGTGATCTTCGACGTCGACCCGGTCTTTTCCAATACCGACGAATGGTATGAGGCGATTCCCGAGAGCGTGCGCCCCACCAAGGAGCAGCCGTTCTACCATCTGCTCGCCGAGAATATGGAATCGAGCTACATCGCTTATGTCAGCCAGCAGAATCTGGTGGCCGACGAAAGCGACGAGCCGATCGATCATCCGGCGATCTCCGGCCTGTTCACCGGTTTCGCCGACGGCCGCTACGCCCTGCGTCGCGAACATCGCCATTAAGTCGAACGGAATCGCTCCCCGACCGTAGAATCGCGGTACCGGGTGGTTGACAGCGCGGCGCGATTTCCTTAGCTGCGACCGCTCATCCCGCCGGGCCTACCCGAGCGGGCATATGTTTTTTGGGAAGTGACTAAGCCATGTTCGCAGTCGTGCGCACGGGCGGCAAGCAGTATCGCGTCGCCGCTGGAGACAAAATCGTCGTCGAGAAGCTGGACGGCGAAGCCGGCGCATCGATCACGCTGGGTGACGTCCTGCTCGCGGGCGAAGGCTCGGAGCTGAAGAGCGTCGAGGGCCTGACCGTCGCTGCAGAGATCGTCGCACAGGCGAAGGGCGAGAAGGTCATCGTCTTCAAGAAGCGCCGCCGTCACAATTATCGCCGCAAGAATGGCCATCGCCAGAACCACACGATCCTCAAGATCGTCTCGGTCGGCTGAGCCACAAGCGCGAACAGGAGTAGAGCAGCATGGCACATAAGAAAGCAGGCGGTTCGTCGCGCAACGGTCGCGATTCGGCCGGTCGTCGCCTCGGCGTGAAGAAGTTCGGTGGTCAGGAAGCGATCGCCGGCAACATCCTCGTGCGTCAGCGCGGCACCAAATTCTATCCAGGCGCCAACGTCGGCATCGGCAAGGATCACACCCTTTTCGCGCTCGTCGACGGCCGCGTGGCGTTCCACGAGGGCAAGCTCGGCCGTAAATTCTGCTCGGTGCAGATTATGGCGGAAGCCGCCGAATAACATCGGGTAACCTGCCGGGTTGCCCACCAGGGTGACCCGGTCGTACCGCCCAGGCGGTGCCAGCCAAATCAGGGAGACGGGTCACCCCGGCTCCCTTTTTTCTTGCTCCCCAACCTTTTGTCCCTGCCGCGTCACAGGCGCGTGGCATGGGCACGGCCAAGGAGAGAGCGAGAAATGTTCGCCAGGACCAAGAGATTGACGTTGCGGCCGGCATGGCCGGAAGATGCCGCGGCGCTGGTGCAGGCGATCGGCCATGACGCGGTCATCCGGATGCTGCTGCGCGTCCCCCACCCCTATCGCCTCGCCGACGCCGAGGCGTTCTGCGCGTCGCCGCGACGCCACGACGAGGCGCGATTCCTCATCGTCGCGCATGATCGCGGCGCGCCGGCCTTGATCGGCGGGATCGGCATTTCGGAACATGAGGGCGCGCCCCATCTCGGCTATTGGCTGACGCCGTCGGCCTGGGGGCGCGGCTATGCGACCGAGGCGGGGCGTGCGGTGGTCGACATGGCGCGCCATGCGCTGCCGCTGCAGCGGCTCGACGCCTGGCATTTCGCCGACAATCCCGCCTCGGGCGCGGTGCTGCGCAAGCTCGGCTTCCGCGCCACCGGCCGGACCGCGATGCGCCACTCGCCGGCGCGCGGCGAGGCGGCGGCGTCGCTGAGCTACGAGATCGACCTCGACGACCGATGCGAGCCGATGCCGATCGCCGCCTAGGATCTCACCGCGGCGCGATCGGCCGGCCCGAGCAGCGCCGCATAGACCGTCAGCAATGCCGCGACGCCGGCCGCCGCGGTGATGCTGACGGTGCCGAGTCGCGGATAGACGAGTGCGCCGAGCACCGCGCCGCCGACGAGGCCGCACCACAGCAACAGATAGGGCAGCCACGCCCAGCGCGGCCCGCCCATCATCGCCGCCGCCAGCCGCTGCGCGAACTTGACCAGCGCGCCGGTCATATAGGTGACGCCGACGCTGACCTCGCCATCGTGCTGGAACAAGGTGTTGGCCATCCCCATCGCCGCTGCGAGCAGAGCGGTGGTGGCGCCGACCGACACCCGGCCATCGGTCGCCGCCGCGCAGGCGAGCAGCAGCGTGACGCCGATCAACGCCGCCGGCTTGCGGCGCGCGCCCGCCGCGACGGTGACGATCGTCCCGGCCACCACCCCGCCGACGAACGCGACGATCAGCCCCGCCGCGACTCCGGCGACGGGCAGCCCCAGCGCCAGCCCGACCGCGAGTCGCGTCGAATTGCCGCTCATGAACGAGACGAACAGCCCGCCCAATTTGAGGAAGCCGACCGCGTCGACATAACCGGCGAGCCCGGCCATCGCCGCACCGAGTATCCAGAACCGCTTGCCATATCGCGTCATGCCGCGACCCTAGCGCGTTTCACCGCGGCGTTTAAAGCCCGCGGCGATCCGTCACGCCGGGCGCGGCAGCACCGCGGCTTCGTAATCGCTCTCCGCCAGCCCGATCAGCACGCGGTCGTCATGCTTCCACGGATGGAAGCCGGGCAGGAAGTAGGCGGCCCAGACGCCCGCGACCTTGCGCGCCATGCCGGGGTTGCCGAACGCATACCAGAACAACCGCGCCCACACCTTCGGCCCGCTCAACCCGTCCTGTCGCAGCAGCTCGAGCATCCCGCGCGTCCGCCCGGTGAAGAACCGCCAGGTGGTGATCAGCATCACCAGCGACTTGACCCGCCAGCGCGTGAAGCGCGGCCAGTCCTTGGTCGCGTGCAACCAGGTGTCGTAGGCGACGCCCTTATGCTCGATCTCCTCGGCGGCGTGCCACAGCCACAGCGCCTTGGGCTGTTCTTCCCCGCCGGCGAGATGCTTCGGATTGGCGATCAGCTCGTGCGCCAGCATCGCGGTGAAATGTTCGAGCGCGGTGGTCGCGGCAAGGCTGGCGATCGGCGGCCGCCCCTTGGTCAGCGCGAGCGCGTCGTCGACATCCTTGTCGAGCCGCCGCACGTCGTAACCCTGATCGGTGACATGCCGGTTGAACGCGACATGCTCGCGCGTGTGCATCACCTCCTGCTTAATGAAGGCGTTGATCTCGCCGGTCAGCTTCGGCGGCGTGCCGTCGCGGAACTTGCGCACGCTGTCGACGAAATAGCCCTCGCCCTTGGGGAACGTCACCGACAGCGCATTGTAGAAGGCGGTCGCGATCGGATCGTCGTTGAGCCACCAGCGGCCCATGCGCGTGCCGCGGCCGAAGCGGCGGTCGCGCGGGGTGATGACCAGATCGGCGGGCGTGGTTGCTTTCGCCATGGAAACCTCCAACAAAGGACTCGCGTCCTCGTACTGACATTCATGTAAATAGGCTCCCGACCTGTCGATCGCAACCCTCCGCAAGCGCCTCTCCCCCGCCGACGCCCGCGAGGCGGCGCTCGCCGCCGCGCAGGCGCTGCTGATCGAGGCCGGCCCGCAGGCGGTGACGCTGAAGGCGGTCGGCGGGCGGATTGGGCGGACCCACGCCAATCTGCTCCACCATTTCGGCTCGGCCGCGGGGCTGCAACTCGCGCTGATCGCGCGGATGACGCAGGAGATCACCGCGACGATCCGCGACGCCTTGCTGCTCGACCGGCCCGCCGAGCCCGAGCCGCGCCGGCTCGTCGATCTGGTGTTCGACGCCTTCGACGGCGGTGGTGCCGGCGCGCTCGCGAGCTGGATGATCCTGACCGGCAACCGCGACGCGCTCGATCCGATCCTGTCCGCAGTGCGCGCGCTGGTCGAAGAGCTCGCCGCAGGCGTCGAACCCGCCAGCCGCCCGATCCAGGACGAGACGCTGCATCTGGTGCTGATGGCGCTCGGCGACGCGCTTTTGGGCGCGGCCATGGCGCGCACTCTGGGCCTGCCGCGCGACAGGGCCCGCGCGCTCGCCGCGACGATGCTCGCCGCACCGCTCGCGGCGGACGGCTGAACCATCGCCAATGTCGCATGGCACGGCGTCAATGCCGCCGCCCCTGCACCGCTGCGCGATGACCCGGTAGGACAGCGGCACGAGGGGCGGCCAGCCGATATCGCGCGACCGACAGGTCGCCCGACCGGCCGATCGCCCGCACGACGCCACGGCCGGTCGGACGGCCGACGGCGCCGGCTCGGACGAACGAAGGCGGCGGCCGCATCAAGGCACGCTGCCACGGGTGGAGGATGTACGGATAGGCGGATGCTCCAGGCATCTGCCTGACGGTGCCGTCGATCGGTGTCGCGATGGGGGTCGCGACGCCGGTCGGCGGTTACCGCTGCCTAGACCAGCGTGTGCTGCGCGCGATATTCGCCCGGCGTGATGCCATAGACCTCGCGGAACGCCCGGCCGAGATAGGCGGCGTCGCAGAACCCCCAGCGCTCGGCGAGCATCGCGATCGTCTGCCGGTCCCCCGCCGTCCGCAGGCTTTCGGCGATGCGCGCCAGACGGCGGGTGCGGATATAGGCCTGCACCCCGCCCTCCTCCTGCAACAGCCGGTACAGCGTCGACCGCGACACGCCGAGCGCACGGCTCAGCCGCGTCGTGTTGAGCGAGGGCGACCCCAATTGCCGCTCGATCGTCTCGCGCAGTTCGAACGACAGGCCGCGCTCGTGCAGTTCGGTATCCGCCGGGACGGTGCCGAGGCTGGCGGAGAGCACGATGGTGAACAGGTCGAGCACGGTCTGCGCCAGCGCCGGGCCGCTGGTCAGCGGCAGATGATGGGCGGTGTCGCGCAACGTCGCGAGGTGCGAGACGAGCAGCGCCGCCTGTTCGGGTGCGATGACATGGCCGTGCAGGCTGCGCACCGACCCCGGCAGCATCCGCTCCGCCATCGCGCGCGGCAGCGTGAAGCCGGTGCTGATCGACGCGTCCGATCCATGCGCCTGCGTCTGCGCGAGGTCGGCCAGCACGATCGATCCGCCCGGCGCGACGAGGTCGCGGCCCGCCATGTCGCCGCGCGCGCCGCCCTGGTGCCGGACGTTGACGACCAGATCGTCGCTCTGGTCGCGCGCGATCGTATCGCTCCGCCGCACCCAGTCCTGCGCCGTGATCCGCGCCTGCCCGATCCCGATCGTGCCGAGATCGAGCCAGTCCATCGAGACGGTGAAGGGCTCGTGCGGCTTCGTGTCGAACCGCGTCGACAGGCCGGCGATATCGGCGTCGCGCCAGCAGGCATAGCCCTGCGTCGCCGGCAGTCCGTCCGAACTGAAGACGCGCTGCCACGCCAGTCTTTCGGCGCCGGGGGCGGTCAGGGAATCGCGCGGCATCGTCACCTGCGGGGTTTTAGCGCCAGCGGAAATGCGCGCACAATGATCTTGTTGCACCCGATCGGCGATGGCGCCGCCGCCGCGGGGGTGGCCGTTCCCGCCCGGGACGCTAAAGAGGCGGCATGCATTTTCTCGACCAGGCCAAGATCTTCGTCCGCTCCGGCTCGGGCGGCCCCGGCGCCGTCAGCTTCCGGCGCGAGAAATTTATCGAATATGGCGGTCCCGACGGCGGCAACGGCGGCAAGGGCGGCGACATCATCTTCGAAGCGGTCGCCGGCCTCAACACGCTGATCGACTTCCGCTACACGCAGCATTTCCGCGCCCCGCGCGGCTCGGGCGGCTCGGGCAGCAACCGTACCGGCGGCGGCGGCGACGATCTGGTCATCAAGGTCCCGGTCGGCACGCAGGTCTTGTCCGAGGACAAGGACGAGGTGCTGCTCGACTTCACCCGCGTCGGCCAGCGCGAGATCTTCCTGCGCGGCGGCGACGGCGGCCGCGGCAATGCCAGCTACAAGACCTCGACCAACCGCGCGCCGCGCCAGCACGGCACCGGCTGGCCGTATGAGGAGGCGTGGGTGTGGCTGCGGCTCAAGCTGCTCGCCGACGCCGGCCTCGTCGGCCTGCCCAATGCCGGCAAGTCGACCTTCATCAACGCGGTGACCAACGCCCAGGCGAAGGTCGGCGAATATGCCTTCACCACCACCCGCCCCCAGCTCGGCGTGGTGCGCCATCACGCCCGCGAATTCGTCGTCGCCGACATCCCCGGCCTGATCGAGGGCGCGGCGGACGGCGCCGGGATCGGCGACCGGTTCCTCGGCCATATCGAACGCTGCCGCGTGCTGCTGCATCTGGTCGACGCCAATGACGACGACGTCGCGGAAAGCTACCGCATCGTCCGCGAGGAGCTGGAGGCTTATGGCGGCGGGCTGGTCGACAAGCCGCACGTCGTCGCGCTCAACAAGATCGACATGCTCGACGACGAGCTGATCGAGGCGCTGTCCGCCGAACTGGCGGAAGAGAGCGGCACCGACGTGATCCCGCTGTCGGGCGCGGCGGGCACCGGCGTCGACTGGGTGCTCGACAAATTGCTCGAAGCGATCGGCCCCGGCCCCGACGCGGTCCCCGACAACGACGAGGGCGAAGACGAGATCACCTGGTCCCCGGTGTAAACACCGTCCAGGTCCTCCCCCGCCAGGGAGTGCCGGGTTGAACGGCCCCCGGCCGTTCAAGGTCATGCCGGGGGCATGACCGACCCGGCACTGTGGCACCGCGAAGCGGTGACGGAGGGGGCGGATACGGTGAGCTTAGCGTTTGCGGAAACGCCCCCTCCACCACCCGCTGACGCGGGCGGTCCCCCTCCCCCGCTGAAGCGAGGGAGGACTTGCCAGGTTAATATACGCTAAGACCCCACCCATGCCCCTCTTCCCTCCCGCCACCTGCCCGCGCCTGATCGTCAAGGTCGGCTCCGCGTTGCTCGTCGCGCCCGACGGCGCGGTGCGGCGCGCGTGGCTCGCGACGCTCGTCGCCGACATCGCCGCGCGCGCCCGTGAGGGCCAGCAGGTCGCGATCGTCTCGTCGGGCGCGATCGCGCTCGGCGCGCGGCGACTCGGACTCGCCAAGGGCGGTCGCGCCAGCCTCGAAGACGCGCAGGCGGCCGCGGCGACCGGCCAGATCGCGCTCAGCCAGACCTGGGCGGAGCTGCTCGGCGACCACGGCCTCACCGCCGCGCAGATGCTGGTGACGCTCGACGATCTCGAGGACCGCCGCCGCTATCTCAACGCCGCCGCCACGCTCGGCCGGCTGCTCGGGCTCGGCGTGGTGCCGGTGATCAACGAGAACGACAGCGTCGCCACCGAGGAAATCCGCTTCGGCGACAACGACCGCCTCGCCGCGCGCGTTGCGCAGGCGGCGGGGGCGCAGGGCGTCGTGCTGCTGTCGGACGTCGACGGGCTCTACGACGCCAACCCGCACACCAACCCCGATGCGCAGCATATCGCGCGGGTCGAGCGGATCGACGCGGTCGCCGGCATGGCCGATGCGGGATCGGCGTCGGGCATGGGATCGGGCGGGATGGTGTCGAAGATCGCCGCGGCGCGGATCGCCACCGGCGCCGGCGCCAATCTCGCGATCGCCAGCGGCCGGCGCGACCATCCGCTCGCCGGACCGCAGCGCCATACGCTCTTCGTCGCCGAACGCGCCGCCCCGGCGCGCAAGGCGTGGCTGGCGGGCGGGCTGACCGCGCGCGGGCGCATCCACGTCGATGCGGGCGCGGCGCGCGCGCTGGTGGCGGGCGGCAGCCTGCTCGCCGCTGGCGCGACGCGGGTCGAGGGGACGTTCGGCCGCGGCGACCTGGTGACGATCGAAGGGCCGGACGGCACGATCGCGCGCGGCCTGTCGGAATATGCGGCGGACGAGGCGCTGCGGCTGCTCGGCACGCGTTCGGAGGATCAGGCGGCGATCTTGGGCTACGCGCCGCGCGCCGCGCTGGTCCACCGCAACCATCTGGCGCTGCTGTGATACCTATGCCCCATACCCCCCGTCACCCCGGACGTGTTTCGGGGTCCACCGGGCCGCGAGCGTGCGGCTGGAGCCTCTTGCCGTTCTCCTCGCCGCAGAGTGGACCCCGGAACGAGTCCGGGGTGACGGCTAGGGGTCTGGCAACATGACCATTCTCGCCATCACCGGTGCGACGGGGTTCGTCGGCGGTGCGCTGCTCGATCAGGCGCTCGCCGCCGGTCATCACGTCCGCGCGCTCACCCGCCGGCCGCAGCCCGAACGCGATGGCGTCGTCTGGATCGACGGTGCGCTCGACCGGCCCGACGGCCTGATCGCCCTCGCCAGCGGCGCGGACGCGGTCGTCCATGTCGCCGGCGTGGTGAACGCGCCCGACCGCGCCGGCTTCGTCGCCGGCAATATCGACGGCACGCGCGCGATGCTCGCCGCCGCGACCGCCGCCGGCGTCCGCCGTTTCGTCCACGTCTCCTCGCTGTCCGCGCGCGAACCCGCGCTGTCCAATTACGGCTGGTCGAAAGCCGAAGCCGAATCGCTGGTCCGGGCCAGCCCGCTTGCCTGGAGCATCGTCCGCCCGAGTGGCGTCTACGGCCCCGGCGACATGGAGATGCGCGACCTGTTCCGCGCGGCGACGCTTGGCCTCGCGCTGCTGCCGCCGCGCGGCAAGGTGTCGCTGGTCGCGGTCGATGATCTCGCCCGCCTGCTGCTGACGCTCGCGACGCACGATTTGCCGCCCGCGCTCTACGAGGTCGACGACGGCCACGTCCTCACCCACGCCGCCATGGCGCAGGCGATCGCCCGCGCGGTCGGTCGCCGCCGCGTGCTCGCGCTGCACCTGCCCAAGGCGGTCCTCCATCTCGGCGCGAAGCTCGACAGGATGCTGCGCGGATCGGGCGCCAAGCTCACCGCCGATCGCGCGAACTATCTCGCCCATCCCGACTGGACCGCCCGCCCCGCGCTGCGCCCGCCGGCCGATCTGTGGACGCCATCCGTCTCGCCGGAGGCGGGGCTCGCCGCAACCGCGCGATGGTATCGCGCCAACGGATTGCTATAGCGCCGCAACCTTGCCGTATTTGGCCGCCATCCAGGAAGAATGATGACCGACCGCACCCAGATCCTCGACACGATCAAGGCCCAGATCGAACCCTTCAACAAGAAAGGCGTCGCGCTGACCGAGGCGACCACCTTCCAGGGCGATCTGGAATGGGACAGCCTCACCGTCATGGACTTCGTCGCCGCGATCGAGGACGAGTTCGAGATCATCATCACGATGAACATGCAGGCGGAAATCGAGACGATCGGCCAGCTCGCCGATGCCGTCGCCAAGCTGAAGGGCGAGTCATGACCGAGACCGGCCTGCAGTCCGAAACGCTCGACCTCGATCCCGCCCCGGTCGCGCCGGCCAACGTGTCCGGGCGCGACCTGATGAGCAAGTTCGATCCCCTGATCGCCGAACGCAAGGCGCTGATCGACACCGGCGTCACCGATCCCTTCGCGATCGTGATGGACCGGGTGAACAGCCCGACCGAGGCGGTGATCGCCGGTCGCGACACGATCCTGCTCGGCACCTACAATTACATGGGGATGACGTTCGACCCCGACGTCATCGCCGCCGGCCATGCCGCGCTCGACCAGTTCGGCTCGGGCACCAACGGCAGCCGCATGCTCAACGGCACCTTCCGCGACCATATGGACGCCGAACAGGCGCTGCGCGACTTCTACGACATGACCGGCGCGATCGTCTTCTCGACCGGCTACATGGCCAATCTCGGCATGATCTCGACGCTGGTCGGCAAGGGCGAATACGTCATCCTCGATGCCGACAGCCACGCCTCGATCTACGACGGCTGCAAGCAGGGCAATGCCGAGATCGTCCGCTTCCGCCACAACAGCGTCGAGGATCTCGACAAGCGGCTCGGCCGCCTGCCCAAGGAGGCGGGCAAGCTCGTCGTGCTCGAGGGCGTCTATTCGATGCTCGGCGACGTCGCGCCGCTGCGCGAGATGGTCGCGGTCGCCAAGAAGCACGACGCGATGGTGCTGAGCGACGAGGCGCATTCGATGGGCTTCTACGGCCCCAACGGCCGCGGCGTGTACGAGGATCAGGGCTTGGAGGCGGACGTCGATTTCGTCGTCGGCACCTTCTCGAAATCGGTCGGCACCGTCGGCGGCTTCTGCGTGTCGAACCATCCGAAGTTCGAGGCGATCCGCCTCGCCTGCCGCCCCTATATCTTCACCGCCTCGCTGCCCCCGTCGGTAGTCGCGACCGCTGCCGCCTCTATCCGCAAGCTGATGACCGCACACGACAAGCGCGCGCAGCTTTGGGCCAACGCGCGTCAGCTCCACGGCGGCCTCAAGGCGATGGGCTTCAAGCTCGGCACCGAGGCACCCGACAGCGCGATCGTCGCGGTGATCCTCGACGATCAGGAACAGGCGGTGACGATGTGGCAGGCGCTGCTGCACGGCGGCGTCTACGTCAACATGGCGCGCCCGCCGGCGACCCCCGCCGGCACCTTCCTGCTGCGCTGCTCTTTGTGCGCCGAGCATAGCGAAGCGCAGCTCGACGCGGTGCTGGCGGCGTTTCGCGCCGCGGGACAGGCCGTGGGCGCGATCGGCTGAGCCTGCCGCGGCGTACGCCGCGGCGGCTTTCCACGCGGCGGGAAACGGACTAGCCTCGCGACCGTGACTCGCAACGACGCCGAAACGGTCTCCGTAGGGACCCTGGAGGGCGACGCGACCTGGCGGACGATCACGCTCGTCGTGATGGGTCTGCTCGGCGCGGCGGTTCTCGTCGCGCTCATCGTGACACTGGGCGAGGCCAACCGCCAGCGCGACCGCGCGTTGCAGGCGCAGGCGCACAGCTACGACGTGATGATCCTCGCCCGCACCGTATCGGGCACGATCGCCCGCTCCGAGGCGTCGCTCGGCCGCTACGTCATCAGCGGCAAGGCCGAGAAGGAGCTGGGCCAGCTCTATTACGACCAGTGGCGCCTCGCCGGATCGCAGCTCGGCCGGCTCGAACGGCTGACGATGGACACGCCGGAGCAGAGCGCCCGCGTCCGCCGGTTGCGCGGCGCCTACGAACAGCGCGGCGAGGAGCTGTCGCTGACCGCGCTCAGCACCACCTACGGCCAGAACAGCCAGGCGCTCGCCCGCTATTACAAGGCGCGCCAGTCGCCGACCCTGACCGCGATCGATACCACGCTCGACCAGATCATCAGCCGCGAACGCGCGCTGCTCGACCAGCGCACCGCCGACGCGATGCGCACCGTCGACCGGTCGAGCCGCATCGCGACGGTGCTCGCGATCTTCGGCGTGCTGATCGTCGTCGGCGCACTGGTGCTCGGCTGGTTCACGCTGCACGCGGTCGGCGAGCGCGCGCTCGCCCGCGCCGAGGCGGAGGAGGAACGCGAACGCGCCGAGGAACTCGCCGCCGCGGTGACCAAGGCGACCGACGAATTGCGCGTGCAGGAGGCCAAGGTCCGCCAGATCCAGAAGATGGATGCGGTCGGCCAGCTCACCGGCGGCATCGCCCACGATTTCAACAATATGCTCGCGGTGGTCCTCGGCGGGCTCGAACTGGCGCGGCGCGCGGTCGGTCATGACCCGGCGATCGTCGCGCGGCACCTCGACAGTGCGACCGACGGCGCCAATCGCGCCGCGGCGCTGACCCGGCGGCTGCTCGCCTTCAGCCGCGAGGAATCGCTCAAGCCCGAACCGATCGCCGCGGCGGCCCTGGTGTCGGGCATGTCCGAGCTGATCGACCGCACGCTCGGCGATGCGATCACCGTCGTCGTCCGCGACGACGCCCGCGGCTGGCAGGTTCACGCCGATCGCGTGCAGCTCGAAAATGCGGTGCTCAACCTCGCGGTCAACGCGCGCGACGCGATGAACGGCCGCGGCCGGCTGGTCATCGCGACCGGCGCGGCGACGCTCGCCGACGATCATGTCGACGATTGCTGCGCCGGCGACTATGTCACGCTCGCGGTCACCGATACCGGCACCGGCATGACGCCCGACGTGCTCGAGCGCGTCTACGAACCCTTCTTCACCACCAAGGCGGCGGGCAAGGGCACCGGCCTCGGCCTCAGCCAGATCTTCGGGCTGGTGCGGCAATTGCGCGGCGGCATCGCGATCGAGACCGCGCCGGGGCGCGGCACCACCGTCACGCTCTATCTGCCGCGCGACACCAGCGCCGGCGCCGCCGCGCCCGCCGCAGTCGCCGCGCCGGTCACCGTCGCCCCGCTCGCCGAGGCGCTGCGCGTGCTCGTCGTCGAGGACGATCCGCGCGTGCTCGCCGCGACGATGATGGCGCTGGAGGAGCTGGGCCATCGCGCCGTCGCCTGCGACGCGCCGCTCAAGGCGCCAGCCCTGCTCGCCGGGCACGACGACATCGACCTCATCATCTCGGACGTGCTGATGCCGGGGCAGACCGGGCCGGAGATGATCGCCGGTCTCGCGCCGCGTTACCCCCATATCGCGGTGCTGTTCGTCACCGGCTTTGCCGGTGAGGCGAATGCGAGCGAATTCGGCCGCCATCCGGTGCTGCGCAAGCCGTTCACCCTGAGCGGCCTTGAACGCGCGATCGGGAAGGCGCTGGCGACCGAACGCCCCGCCCCGCCGCAGCAGATAGCCGCCGAATGAGGCACGGGAATTTTAGCTGACGTAGCCGCGACCCGCGCCTATACCGGCGGTCCCCAGCCCCGGCCCGAGCCCCTGACCGCATGACTTCCCTCGACCGCTACATGGCCCGGCTGATCGCGTTGCCGCTGTTCTCGACACTGACCATCGCCGCCATGCTGCTGGTGCTCGACCGTATCCAGCGCCTGTTCGTGTTCGTCGCCACCGAAGGCGGCCCGGTCAGCGTCGTGTGGCGCATGCTCGCCAATCTGCTGCCCGAATATCTCGGCCTCGGCATCCCCATCGGCCTGCTGCTCGGCATCCTGCTCGCCTTCCGCCGGCTCGCCGCCAATTCCGAACTCGACGTGCTGCGCGCGGTCGGGGTGAGCTACACCCGGATGCTGCGCGTGCCGTTCATGTACGCGCTGATCCTGGCGGCGCTCAACATCGCGATCGTCGGCTTCGTCCAGCCCAAGGCGCGCTATTATTACGAACAGCTCCGCTTCGAGCTACGCACCGGCGCGCTGGGCGCGTCGATCAAGGTCGGCGAATTCACCCATTTCGGCGACCGCATGACGCTGCGCATCGAACAGAGCCATGACAAGGGCCGCAAGCTCGACGGCATCTTCGTCTATTACAACGACAAGGGCACCAGCTATTCGGTCACCGCCCAGTCGGGCCAGTTCCTCGCCACCGACGATCCCAACACGATCATCTTCCGCCTGACCAAGGGCACGCTCGTCCACAAGGCGCCCAATTTCACCGTGCCGCGGGTGCTGACCTTCACCTCGCACGATCTGCCGATCCCGCTGCCGCGCTATGAGAATTTCCGCCAGCGCGGCGGCCGCAACCTCGAATTCACCTTGCCCGAACTCGCCAGGCTCGGCCATCGCGCGCAAAGCGTCGAGCAGCGCGACAGCAGCCGCTCCGAATTCCACTTCCGCCTGGTCGAGGTGGCGACGATGTTCCTGTTGCCGCTGCTCGCGATCGCGCTCGGCGTGCCGCCCAAACGCTCCAATTCGGGGTTCGGCGTGTTCCTCGCGATCGTGATGATCGTCGCCTATCACAAGGTGAACGAATATGCCGCCTCGATCGGCGAGCTCGGACGGATCGATCCGCTGATCGCGCTCTGGGTTCCCTTCTGCATCTTCGCCGGGATCATCCTCTGGATGTATTATCAGATCGCCTATGTCCCCGGCGGGCAACCGATCGGCGCGCTCGAACGCGCCTTCTCGAAGCTCGCCAAGCTCATCACCCGCTATCTGCCCGGCCGCGGCCGCAAGAAGGAGCGCGCGGCATGAGCAGCTTCTTTCCGTCGCGCACCGTCGCGATCTACATGGGGCGGATGTTCCTGGTGCGAACCTTCGGGCTGCTCGCCGCGCTGCTGCTGATCCTGCAGACGCTCGACCTGCTCAGCGAATCGGGTCAGATCCTCGCGCATGCCGGCAATACGCAGGACCAGGTGTGGCAATATGTCGGGCTGCGCGCGCCGCAGATCGCCGCCTTCCTGCTGCCCTTCTCGGTCCTGCTCGGCACGATCCTGACGCTCATCACGATGAACCAGAACAGCGAGGTCATCGCGTTGAAGGCCGGCGGGCTGTCGGCGCATCAGGTGCTGGCGCCGCTGCTCGTCGCCAGCCTCGGCGTCGCGGCGCTCAGCTTCGCCTTCAACGAACGGATCGTCAGCCGCGCCACCGCGACGCTCGACCAGTGGAAGGACGCCGATTACGGCGCGCTGCCGATCGACCGCGGCGACCGGACCAACGTCTGGGTGCGCGACGGCGACGATCTGATCGCGGTGCAGCAGGTGCGCGGGCGCGGCGAACAGGTGCGGCTCGGCAACGTCACCGTCTACGATCGTACCGGCGGCGAGCTGGTCGCGATCATCAAGGCGCCGAGCGGCCGCCACGCCGGCAACGGCTGGGCGATCAGCCCGGCGACGCGCTTCGACGTCGCCACCGGCAAGCTCAGCACCCTCGGCACGGTCAAGGTCGCGCCGGGCGTGCGTCCCGACCAGTTCACGCTCGGCACGGTCAATCCCGACGGGCTCGACTTCGCCGCGCTCCACGCCGCGATCGGCGACCTGCGCGACGCCGGCCGGCCGACCAAGGCGCTCGAAGGCACACTCTGGCACAAATTCTCCAGCCCGCTGTCCGCGGTGCTGATGCCCCTGCTCGGCGCCGTCGCGGCGTTCGGCATCGCCCGGTCGGGGCAATTGTTCGTACGTGCGGTGATCGGCATGGCGCTCGGCTTCGCCTATTTCGTCGCCGACAATTTCGCGCTCGCGATGGGCAACCTCGGCGCCTATCCGCCCTTCCTCGCCGCCTGGGCCCCCTTCCTGCTGTTCCTGCTGATCGGCGAAGCAGTCCTCATCCGCACCGAGGAATAGGCACGCTGGCGGTGCTGATTGTGGCAGTTGCCCACACCCGACCGTCCGCCCTGAGCCTGTCGAAGGGCAAGTGATTCTTGCGCCAAGCTTCGACAATCGGAGCATCAACGGGTGACGTGATGATTGCACGCGAAGGCGCGGAGGCGCGGAGAGGTGTCGCGTGGGCGGACGTGGTCCTATAATTGCGAGCTTTAGTAGGAGAGCCGCTGACGCGGCGAGCGCAACATCTCCGCGCCTCCGCGTGAACCAACCTTCTTCCCGACCGACGCAGCCGTCAGGGCACCGACAACGGCCCCTCGAGCACCGCCGGCATGCGCGACACCAAGGCGCCCGCCAGCTTCGCACCGACGACGGCGGGCGCATTGGCTTGCGTGCCGCCGACCTGCGCGGTCACCGCGCTGCCCGTCCACAAGGTACGACCATCGCGCCACGCGGTGAGCGTGATCGTCATGCGCGTCACGATCAGCGCGCGCAGGTCCTGCTTATGGGTCGGCAGCGACAGTTGCACCCCCGCGCCCCAATTGGCGACGCTGGCGGCGGGTCCCTTGGTCCCGGCCGGCGCTCCGACCAGACCGCGCGTCTCGTGGACGATCGCGACCCGCGCGCGATAGCGGCTCGGGCCGGTGGCAGGCAGGACGAGGTAATTGGCCGAGTTGAAGGCGTCGCCGACCGCCTCCGCGATCGCCGGAACCTCGGGCCCGTCGGTCTTGCCGTCATCCACCACGGTGAGCGTCACCGTACCCGGCGGCAAGGCTTCGACGGCCGCCGCCGCGGGGACGGCGAGCAGGGCGACGATGCCGGACCATATGACCATCTACCGACCCCCGCCTTCGATAACCGCCCTGCCCCATTATAGCGCAGTCATGTGGTTACCGGGGTTGGAACGTGCTCCGGACGATCTTGTTCACCAATCCCGGCAGACCGGCATAGCTCGCCTTGTGATAGGGCGAACCGTGCTCGACCGCCGCGGTGATCCGGCGATGCGCCTCGCCGAGCGCGTGATAGGGCAGGCTCGGCAGCAGGTGGTGGAGCGCGTGATAGCGCAACCCGACCGGCGCCCACAATGCCGGCAACAGCGCGGGCGGCGGCACGTTGACGGAATCGAGATATTGCGCGGTCACCGACATCGGCTCGCCATCATTCTCCCACAGATGCGCAACAAGCGTGCGGACCTGATTGACCACCGCGACGCCCGACCCGATCGCCAGCGCTATCGCGACGCTCCGCAGCGGGAAGACCCCCGTCGCGGTGAGCACGACGACCGCGATCGCCCACAGGCTCGCCGCGGTCTCGACCCGGTCCCACATCGTCCGCGCCTCGCCGTCCGGTGCGCGGCGGCGGAACGACGGATTGATCGCCAGCGCCGAATAACGCTCCATCACGATGGTGCGGAACTTGGGCGACAGCAGCGACAGCGGCGACAGGATCGCATAGCGGATCAGCAGGCCGAGCGGCGCCAGCGCGGAGATCACCACGAACGCCGGCAGCGTCCACGGCTTCATCAGCGCGAGCGGCAGATATTCGGGATCCTCCGACGTGCCATAGCGCGTCTTGGCGTGGTGGAGGTTGTGCACGCCTTCGTACATGAAGCTCGGCACCAGCATCGGCACGCCGACCAGCGCATTCCACGCGCCGCGGAAGCGGGGCACGGCACTATGCTTCATGTGACTGATTTCATGGATAAAGCTCAGCGCGCGATACAAGGCCAGCGCCGACACGACGGCAGCGAGCACGACCCATCCGGTCCCCTGTACCGTGACCGCCGCGACCAGCGCGCCATAGCCGACCACCACCGACCCGATCAGGTCGGCCCAATAGATGCCGGGACGCGGCGCGATCAGGTCGCGCGTCGCCTCCGCCGCCGCCCGCAGCATCGCCTTGTCATCGGCGATGCGCACACGCGGCGCGCGCCCGGCGGCCTCGGCGACGGGGGCGCGGGATAGGGTCAGCGAGCGTTCCATGGCTTGGTCCATTGGCTGAAGATAGTGGCGATAGCGTGGCATTTACAGACACCGCCGATGCTGCGGCGCTGCAACATATCGATCACTGATGACGGAAACGTCACTCGCCTTGTCGCGCCGGCGTGCTAGATCGCGGGCCAAAATGGGAGGCCCGACATGAGCGACCTGACGATCACCCCCGTCACCACGAAGCGCGAGCGCAAGGCGTTCGTCGACCTGCCGTTCCGGCTGTACAAGGACGATCCCGCCTGGGTGCCGCCACTGAAGGGCGAGGCGCTCGGCCTGATCACCCCGGAAAAGAACGGCTGGTACAGCCACGCAAAAGTGCAATTGTTGCTGGCGCACGAAGCCGGCCGCGTCGTCGGCCGCATCTCCGCCCACATCGACACCCTCGCGCTGACGATGCCGGCCGACCAGGGCTTCGGGCCGGGCGTCGGCCAATGGGGATCGATGGAGGCGGAGCGCGAGGATATCTTCGTCACGCTCCTCGCCAAGGCAGAGGGCTGGCTGCGCGAACAGGGCATGACGCGGGCGCTGGGTCCGATCTCGCAGTCGGTATGGGAAGAGCCCGGTCTCCTCGTCCAGGGCTTCGATCATGCGCCGACGATCATGATGGGCCACGCCAAGCCGGAATATCAGGGCTGGATCGAGCGCGCGGGCTACCAGCAAGTCAAGCAGCTCTTCACCTATGAGCTTGACATCACGCAGGAATTCCCGCCGATCGTGAAGCGGATCATCCGGTCCGGCGAAAACAATCCCCGCATCGTCGTCCGCGAGGTCGACAAGCGCAAGTTCGAGGAGGAGGCGGCGATCATCCTGTCGATCCTCAACGATGCGTGGAGCGACAATTGGGGCTTCGTGCCGCTCACCCCGCCCGAGATCAAGGACGTCGGCGTCAAGCTCAAACCGATCGTGTTCAACGACCTGATCCGCATCGCCGAGCTCGACGGCAAGCCGGTAGCGTTCATGATCACGCTCCCCGATCTCAACGAGCCGCTGAAGCCGCTCAACGGGTCGCTGCTGCCGTTCGGCTGGGCCAAGCTGCTGCTGTGGTTACGCAAGCCCAAGGTGCGCACGATGCGCGTGCCGCTGATGGGCGTCGTCAAGGAATTGCAGGCGTCGCGGATGGCGAGCCAGCTCGCCTTCATGATGATCGAATATATCCGCGTCGCGTCGGTCCAGCATTATGGCGCGAGCCGCGGCGAGATCGGCTGGATCCTCGACGACAATCAGGGGATGCGCTCGATCGCCGAGACGATCGATAGCCGCGTCAACAAGGTGTACAACATCTACGGGCGGGATCTGTAGATCCCGCCGGCTCCTTCCCCGCGGCGCGAGGGAGGAGCAGGATCGGGTCAGACCGTGAAGCTTTCCCCGCAACCGCAGGCGCCCTTGGCATTGGGGTTGTTGAACACGAAGCCCGCGGTGAAATCGTCCTCGACCCAGTCCATCGTCGAGCCGACCAGATACAGGATCGACCCGCCGTCGACGAACAACGTGCCGCCGGGCGTCTCGATCCGCTCGTCGAACGGCTTGGCCTCGGTGACGTAGTCGACCGAATAGGCGAGCCCCGAACAGCCGCGCCGCGGCGTCGAGAGCTTGACGCCGATCGCCCCGTCGGGCGCGCGCGCCATCAGGTCGGCGATACGCGCGTCGGCGTTGGCGGTGAGGATCAGCGGCGCGGGCCGCTGGCGCAGGATCGTGGCCATTACAGCATCCCCAGTTCGAGCTTGGCGTCGTCCGACATCTTCTGCGGGTCCCATGGCGGGTCCCAGACCAGATTGACGTCGGCGAAGGCGATCCCCGGGACCGCGGCGACGCGCATCTCGACCTCGGCGGGCATCGATTCCGCGACCGGGCAATGCGGCGTGGTGAGCGTCATCGTCACCACCGCCTGACCGTTGTCCGCGACCTCGACGCCGTAGATCAGGCCGAGATCGTAGATGTTCACCGGGATCTCCGGATCGTAGATCTCCTTGAGCGCGTCGATCACCGCCTCGTACAGCGCGCCGCCCGGCTCGCCCGGCGCATCGCCCTGCGGCTGCTGCTGGAGAAAGCCGGTGAGGTAATCGCGTTCGCGCGGCGCAGTGTCCGCCACGTCCTCGACACGCGCGCGCGGCGCCGGCGTCACCGCCTCCACTTCCTCGATACGGATCGCATCGCTCATCCGAAAATCCCTACCCAAAAATACGAGTTACGCGTTCGACGCCCTTGACCAGCGCCTCGATGTCCTGCGGACCGTTGTAGACCGCGAAGCTCGCCCGAGCGGTCGCGTCGACGCCCAGCACCTCCATCAGCGGCTGCGCGCAATGATGGCCGGCGCGGATCGCCACCCGGCCCTCGTCCAAGATGGTGCCGACGTCGTGCGGATGCACCCCCTCGACCGCGAAACTGACGATGCCGGCGCTGTCCTCCGGCCCGAACAGGCGGACCGAGTTGAGCGAGCCCAGCGCCGCACGGGCATCGCGGACCAGCGCGGTTTCATGCGCATGGATGCGATCGAGCCCGATCCCCTCGACATAGTCGATCGCCGCGGCGAGGCCGAGCGCGCCGACGATATGCGGCGTCCCCGCCTCGAACCGCCCCGGCGGCGGCGCATACGTGGTGCGAGCGAAGGTGACGCGGTCGATCATCGACCCGCCCCCCTGATAGGGCGGCATCTGCGACAGCAGGTCGCCGCGGCCCCAGAGCACGCCGATCCCGGTCGGGCCATAAAGCTTGTGGCCGGAGAAGACGTAGAAGTCGCAGCCGATCGCCGCGACGTCCACCGCGATCCGCGGCACCGCCTGACAGCCGTCGAGCAGGATCTTCGCGCCCACGCCATGCGCCAGATCGGTCGCGCGCTTCGCGTCGAGCACCGAGCCGAGCACGTTCGAGACGTGCGCGAGCGCGACCAATTTGTGGTGCGGGGTCAGCATCCGCTCCATCGCATCGAGGTCGATGCGCTGGTCGGCGGTGAGCGGCAACACGTCGATCGCCGCGCCGACGCGCTCGGCGGCTATCTGCCACGGCACGATGTTGCTGTGATGCTCTAGCATCGACAGCAGGATGCGGTCGCCCGCCTTGAGCTGCGTCGCCGCCCAGCATTGCGCGACGAGGTTGATCCCCTCGGTCGCGCCGCGGACGAAGACGATCTCGTCGGACGTGGTCGCGCCGATGAATCGCGCGACCTTGGCGCGCGCCGCCTCATAGGCGACGGTCATGTCGGCCGAGCGCTGGTAGACGCCGCGATGCACGGTCGCATAGGTCTCGCCATAGGCGCGCGCGATCGCGTCGATCACGACCTGCGGCTTCTGCGCGGTCGCGGCGGTGTCGAGATAGGCCCAGCCCGCCGGGATCGCCGGAAAATCGGCGACGCGATCGAGGGGGGATTCGCTCATGACGTCCGCTCCAGCCACGCGTCCGCATCCGCCGCGAACACCTCGCGCAGCGTCTCGTCCGCGATCCGGTCGATCGCATCCGCGACGAACGCACGCGTCAGCAACGCCTTGGCGCGGGGCGCGGGGATGCCGCGGCTCTGCATGTAGAAGAGCGCGCGCGCGTCGAGTTCGCCGACCGTCGCGCCGTGCGCGCATTTCACGTCGTCGGCGAAGATCTCCAGCTCGGGCTTGAGGTTCACCGTCGCGGTACGCTGGAGCAGCAGGCCGCGCAGCGATTGTTCGCCGTCGGTCTTCTGCGCATCGCGCGCCACCTCGACCGCGGCGGCGAGGCTGACCGTCGAGCGATCCGCCGCGACCGCGCGCCACAGCTGGTGCGACTGGCCGTTGGGCTTGGCATGGCGGACGCGCACCGCGCATTCCTGCCGCTGATCGTCGCGGGTGAGCAGCGCACCGCCAAGCTCGGCATAGGCGCCGTCGCCGTTCAGCGTCAGCGCCGCGTCGAGCCGCGTCCCCGCCGCAGTGGCGCCGAGCGCGACCGAGACGAAGCTGGCGGCCCCGGATAGCGTCACCTCGTCGCGGGTCGAGACGAAGCCGGCGTCCTGCACGATGCGGACGGCGCGCATCACCCGCGCGCCCTGCCCCAGCTCGAACCGGGTCAGCGTGTTGGTCCAGCCGGCGCCGGTGAAGCTCTCGACCAGCGTCAACACGGCATCCTCGCCGAGCGTGATGACGAGCGGCGTCTGGCTGTCCTCGCCGGCATTGACGCGGGCGATCTCGATCGTGGTGACGGTCCGCGAGGCGAGCGTGATCCGGTGGCCGTCGCCTGAGGCATAGCGGCCGAGCGGGTGGTCGCTGCCGACGGTTTGCGCGGTGATGGCGAGATCGCCGGGGCGGCTGGCATCACGATCGAGATAGCCGCCGACGAACACCAGTCGCGCCGCGTCGGGCAGGATCGCGGCGGGCACCGCCGCCGACTGCGGCGTCAGCGCGCGGGCGGCCTGCAACGCGGGCATGTCGGCCCAGCGGAACGCTTCTTCGCGCGCGGTGGGCAATTCGAGAACGGCGGTCATGCGGCGGCTCGCTGAATGATGTCACGCGAAGGCGCGAAGACGCGAAGCATCCCCAATTCCTCCCCCGCCAGGGAGTGTCGGGTTGGATTGCCCCCGGCAATCCAAGCACATGCCGGGGGCATGTGCGACCCGACACTGTGGCAGGCCGAAGGCCTGACGGAGGGGGAGGATACGGTAAGCTCGGCGTATGCGGAAACGCCCCCTCCACCACGCCCTGCGGGCGCGGTCCCCCTCCCCCGCTGCGCGAGGGAGGAATTTAGGACGCCCGCGAACGCGACCGGCAGGATCGCCCCGACCAAGCCCTCTTCGCGCCTTCGCGCCTTCGCGTGAACGAAAATCACGCCGTCACCCCCGCATAGCCCTCACGCTCCAACTCGTGCGCAAGCTCCGCACCGCCGGTGCGGACGATCCGCCCGTCGGCGAGCACATGGACAACGTCCGGCCGCACGTAATCGAGCAACCGCTGGTAATGGGTGATCAACAGCACCGCCTTGTCGGGCGCGCGCATGATGCGGTTGATCCCGTCGCCGACGATGCGCAGCGCGTCGATGTCGAGGCCGCTGTCGGTCTCGTCCAGGATCGCGAACTTGGGGTTCACGACGCCCATCTGCACCATCTCGTTGCGCTTCTTCTCGCCGCCCGAGAAGCCGACGTTGACCGGGCGCTTGAGCATCTCGGCATCCATGTCGAGCTTGCGCGCTTCCTCCCGCGCGAGCTTGAGGAATTCGGCGCCCGAAAGCGACTTCTCGCCGCGCACGCCGCGCTGCGCGTTCAAAGCCTCGCGCAGGAACTGGACGTTGCTGACGCCGGGGATCTCGACCGGATATTGGAAGCCGAGGAACACGCCCGCCGCGGCACGCTCGTTGGGAGCAAGCTCCAGCAGATCCTGCCCGTCGAAGGTGATCGACCCTTCGGTCACTTCATAGCCGGGGCGGCCACCGAGGACATAACCGAGCGTCGACTTGCCCGCGCCGTTCGGCCCCATGATCGCATGGATCTCGCCGGCGTTCACCTCGAGGGTCAGGCCCTTGAGGATCGGCTTGCCGTCGATCTCGGCATGGAGGTTTTCAATCTTGAGCATCGTTCTGATCTTCTTCCTTAAGCCCCTCCCCTTCAGGGGAGGGGTTTGGGGGTGGGGGAAGTCTCACCGAGACCATCACCCGCATCCCTCACCCAATCTTACCCTACCGAGCCTTCGAGGCTGATCCCGAGCAGCTTCTGCGCCTCGACGGCGAACTCCATCGGCAATTGCTGCAGCACCTCGCGCGCGAAGCCGTTGACGATCAGCGCCACCGCCGCTTCCTGATCGAGCCCGCGGCTCATCGCGTAGAAGAGCTGGTCCTCGCTGATCTTCGAGGTCGTCGCCTCATGCTCGATCTGCGCCGAGGGGTTCTTCACCTCGATATAGGGCACGGTATGCGCACCGCATTGGTCGCCGAGCAGCAGCGAATCGCACTGCGTGAAGTTGCGGACGTTCTCGGCGGTCGGCCCGACGCGCACCAGCCCGCGATAGGTATTGTCCGAACGGCCCGCCGAAATCCCCTTCGACACGATCGTCGAGCGCGATCCCTTGCCCAGGTGGATCATCTTGGTGCCGGTATCGGCCTGCTGGCGGTTGTTGGTCACCGCGACCGAATAGAATTCGCCGACGCTGTTCTCGCCCGCCAGCACGCAGCTCGGATATTTCCAGGTGATCGCCGAACCGGTCTCGACCTGCGTCCACGACACCTTGCTGTTCCTGCCCTGACAGAGCGCGCGCTTGGTGACGAAATTGTAGATGCCGCCGACGCCATTCTCGTCGCCGGGATACCAGTTCTGCACGGTCGAATATTTGATCTCGGCATCGTCGAGCGCGACCAGCTCAACCACCGCGGCGTGGAGCTGGTTCTCGTCGCGCATCGGCGCGGTGCAGCCTTCGAGATAGGAGACGTAGCTCCCCTTGTCGGCGACGATCAGCGTCCGCTCGAACTGCCCGGTATTCTCGGCATTGATCCGGAAATAGGTCGACAGCTCCATCGGGCAGCGCACGCCCTCGGGAATGTAGACGAAGGTGCCGTCCGAAAAGACCGCCGAATTGAGCGTCGCGAAGTAATTGTCGCGCTGCGGCACGACCTTGCCCAGCCATTTGCGGACGAGATCGGGATATTCGCGGATCGCCTCGCTGATCGAGCGGAAGATGACGCCCGCAGCCTCCAGCTCCTTGCGGAAGGTGGTGGCGACCGAGACGCTGTCGAACACCGCATCCACCGCGACGCGGCGCTTGGGATTGCCCTCGGCGTCGAGGTCCTCCACCCCGGCGAGCATCTTCTGCTCGGCGATGGGAATGCCGAGCTTCTCGTAGACGCGCAGGATTTCGGGATCGACCTCGTCCAGTGACCCCAATTTGGGCTTCGCCTTCGGCTCGGCGTAATAATATGCGTCCTGATAGTCGATCGGGGGCACGTTGAGCTTCGCCCAATCCGGCGCCGCCATCGTCTGCCACAGGCGGAACGCCTTCAGCCGCCAGTCGAGCATCCATTCGGGCTCGTTCTTCTTGGCGCTGATATAGCGAACCGTATCCTCGCTCAGCCCCTTGGGCGCGAAGTCCTGTTCGATATCGGACGAAAAGCCCCATTCGTAGGTCTTGGAGACGGCCGCATAGGCCTCTGCGTTCTTGGTCGCCATGGTTACACCTGTTCGCCCGTAAGGACGGGAATGGGGCTGGAAATCGAATCGTGGATCGGCGCGCGCGACAGTCGGGCGAGCGAGACGCCGGCGAGCGCACCGCGCACCGCCTCGTTGACGATCCCCCAATGCGGCCGGACGAGGCAATTGCCCTCCAGCCCGCATTCGTGGCGACTGCCCTCGACGCAGGAGGTCATCTGGATCGGCCCTTCGACCGCCTCGATGATATCGGCGAGGCTGATCGCCGCCGCGGGGCGCGCGAGGCGGAAACCGCCGCCGGTGCCGCGCGTGCTCTCGATCAGGCCGGCGCTCGACAGCCGGCTGACCAGCTTCTGCGCGGTCGGCAGCGGCACGCCGGTCTCCTCGGCGAGCAGCGTCGCATTGAGCCGCGCCGCGCCGCCGCAATGGCGCGCGGCGGCCGACATCATCACGACCGCATAATCGGCAAGGCTGGAAAGTCGCATCGGCTCCGGTCGTGTTGTTGCGAGCGTTTCGCAAATCGGATCAATTCAATCCGATTGCGAGATAGGGTTTTGTGCGCTGCGGTCAAGCGGCGACGGTGGCAGGACGATGAGGCGCCTCCAAACTCCTCCCCCGCCAGGGGGAGGTGGCGCCGCGTAGCGGTGACGGAGGGGGAGGATACGGCGAAGGTCGCCGTATGCGGCAACGCCCCCTCCACCACGGCCTTCGGCCGCGGTCCCCCTCCCCCGCTAAAGCAAGGGAGGAATTTTGACGTTCGCCCGCACCGGTGCGATGGGCCACCCCATGTCCTACGTCCTCCGCCCGCTGCTGTTCGCCCTCGATGCCGAGCGCGCGCATGCGCTCACGCTCAAGGCGCTGGCGATGCGTGCGAAACTCCCCGCCCCCGCCGCCGAGACCAATCCGCGGCTCGCCACCCGCATCGGCGGCCTCGCGTTCGCCAATCCGCTCGGCGTCGCGGCGGGGCTCGACAAGGACGGCGTGGCGATCGAGGGGCTGTTCGGGCTCGGCTTCGGCGCGGTCGAGATCGGCACGCTCACCCCCCTGCCCCAGCCGGGCAATCCGAAGCCGCGCCTGTTCCGGCTGGTCGCCGATCGCGCGGTGATCAACCGGATGGGCTTCAACAACGGCGGCCTCGCCGCCGGGCTCGCCCGCGCGCGGACCGCGCAGCGCGGCACCGGCCGACTCGGCATCAACGTCGGCGCCAACAAGGACGCGACCGACCGCGTCGCCGATTATGTCGCCGGCGTCTCCGCCGCGGCGCCGATCGCCGATTACGTCACGATCAACATCTCCTCGCCCAACACCCCCGGCCTGCGCGATCTCCAGCACGGTGCGGCGCTCGACGCGTTGCTCGCCGCCTGCACCGCGGCGCGCGGCACGACGCCGCTGTTCCTCAAGATCGCCCCCGATCTCGACGCCGCGGCGATCGACGGCATCGCCCGCGCCGCGATCGGCCACGGGCTCGACGCGATCATCATGGGCAATACGACGATCTCGCGTCCGCCGCTGCGTGGCCGGCACGCCGGCGAGGCCGGCGGCCTGTCGGGGGCGCCGCTCGCCACGCTCGCCCGGCAGCGGTTGGCCGACCTGCGCAGCGCCACCGGCGGCGGCATCGCGCTGATCGCCGCGGGCGGCATCGACAGCGGCGCCGAGGCCTATGCGCGGATCCGCGCCGGCGCGCGCGTCGTGCAGCTCTATTCGGCCTTGGTCTTCGAAGGGCCGGGCCTCGCCCGCCGCATCCTCGCCGAACTCGACGCCTGCCTCGTCCGCGACGGTTTCGCCGACATCGCCGCCGCCGCCGCGGCGTAACGGCTTGCTCTCGGCGGACCAGCCGTTAGGCTTTGCGGCGATGAAGACCGGACTCGCGCTCGCCCTCGCCGCCGTCAGTGCCCCGGCGCTGGCCAAGGCTCCGTCACCCCAGGCGCCCGGGATGGTCAGCGCCGCCGATCCGCGCGCCGCGGCGGCGGGCGTCGAGATCCTGAAAGCGGGCGGCAGCGCCACCGATGCGGCGATCGCGACGATGCTCGCGCTCAACGTCGTCGAGCCGCAGAGTTCCGGCATCGGCGGCGGCAGCTTCTGGGTCAGCCATGCCGCCGGGACCGGCAAGGTCACCACGATCGACGCGCGCGAGGCCGCCCCCGCGGCCGCGACGCCGCGCTGGTTCTACGGCGCGGACGGCGTTGCCATGAGCCACGACGAGGCGGTACCGGGCGGGCGCAGCGTCGGCGTGCCCGGCGCGCTGCGCGGCATGGCGCTGGCGCATCGCCAGTCGGGCAAGCTGCCCTGGGCGCGCTTGTTCGAACCGGCGATCCGGCTGGCGCGCGACGGCTTCCAGGCGACGCCGCGGTTCCGCCATTCGATCGCATCCTACGGCGCCTATCTGACCCCGGCGGCGCGCACGCTGTTCACCGTCCCCGCCGACGGCATCGTCCGCAACCCCGCGCAGGCGGCGCTGCTCCAGCGGATCGCGAAACAGGGTCCCGACAGCTTCTACGTCGGTCCGCAGGCGGCGAAGCTCGTCGCGACCGTCAACGGCGCCGCGCGCAATCCGTCGAAGATGACCGCCGGCGATCTGGCGACCTACGACGCCAAGCCGCGCCCCGAAGTGTGCGTCCCCTACCGGACGTACCGGATCTGCGGCATGGGGCCGCCGTCGTCGGGCGGGATCACCGTGCTGATGATCCTCAAGCAGCTCGAACGGTTCGACATGGCGAAACTCGGCAAGGATTCGCCCGTCGCCTGGCATCTGTTCGCCGAAAGCTCGCGCCTCGCTTATGCGGATCGCAACCTCTACGTCGGCGACCCCGATTACGTCCGCGTACCGGTCGACGGCCTGCTCGACCCCGCCTATCTCGCCACGCGCTCCGCACTGATCGCGCCCGACCGGACAATGGCGAGCGTCGCCGCCGGCACGCCGCGCGGCGCGCCCGCGCGCACCCCCGCGCCGGTCAGCGAGGTCGCCGGCACCACCGACCTCGCCGTCGCCGACCGCGCCGGCAACGTCGTCGAGGTGACGACGACAGTCGAGGGGCCGTTCGGCTCGGGGCTCATCGTCGACGGAACCGTGCTCAACAACGAACTGACCGACTTCGACATCGTGCCGGTGGATGCGGGCTATCTCGTCGCCAACCGCGTCGAGGGCGGCAAGCGGCCGCGCAGCTCGATGGCGCCGACGATCGTCTACGACGCCAGCGGCAAGGTCCGTCTGGCGGTCGGCGCGGCGGGCGGATCGACGATCATCGCACAGATCGCCAAGGCGCTGGTCGGCGTGCTCGACTGGAACCTCTCGGCGCAGGACGCGATCGCGCTCGGCCTCGTCTACGCCCCCGGCCCGGTCGCGACGCTGGAGGCCGGCACCGCCGCCGCCGCGCTGCAACCCGCGCTCGCCGCCTTGGGCGAGCGCACGCAGGTCGCGCCGCTCGGGCTCAAGGCGAATGCGATCGAATGGAAACGGGGCCGCTGGGTCGGCGCCGCCGATCCGCGCAGCGAGGGCGTCGCGATCGGCGAGGACGGCAGCGTCAGCGACCCCACCCGCATGGCGCCGGTCGCCAATCGCCCTTCGGAATGACGACGACGGCGGGCCGGTGAGCCCGGCCGCGACAGGAGAGACCATGGCCCTCGAGCGTTTTCCCAATCTCGTCACGATGTTCTTCGCGCGGGCGAAGGAGCGCGGCGACGCCCCCTTCCTGTGGGCGAAGCGCGACGGCCAATGGGTCGCGACGAGCTGGGCCGAAGCGGCGCGACAGGTGGCGAGCCTCGCCGCCGGGCTGAAGGCGATCGGCATGAAACCCGGCGACCGGGTGATGCTGGTCAGCGAGAACCGCCCCGAATGGTGTATCAGCGACCTCGCGATCATGGCGGCGGGCTGCGTCACCGTCCCCGCCTACATCACCAATACCGAACGCGACCACGCGCATATCATCGCCGATTCGGGCGCGTGCGGGATCATCGTCTCGACCGACAAGCTGGCGCGCACCGTGCTCACCGCGGTGCTGCGCTCCAACCAGGGGCAGATCGTCATCGGCATCGATCCGATGCGCGCGCCCTCCGCGGGGGTCGACTTCCACGACTGGCACGCGCTGATCGCCGACCATCCGACCGACCCCGCGGTCGCCGCGGCGGCGGCGACCTTCCAGCGCGGCGACCTCGCCTGCATCATCTACACCAGCGGCACCGGCGGCGCGCCGCGCGGGGTGATGCAGCATCACGGCGCGATCCTGCACAATTGCAACGGCTGCGCGACGGTCATCGCCGAGGATTTCGGCGCGGGGGACGAGGTGTTCCTGTCGTTCCTGCCGCTCAGCCACGCCTATGAACATACCGGCGGCCAGCATCTGCCGGTCTCGCTCGGCGGCCAGATCTATTATGCCGAGGGGCTCGACAAGCTCGCCGCCAATATCGAGGAGGTGCGCCCGACGATCATGTTCGTCGTGCCGCGCTTGTTCGAGGTGCTGCGCACGCGGATCAGCAAGGCGATCGAGAAACAGGGCGGCATGTCCGCCTATCTGCTGGCGAAGGCGCTCGACGTCGGCGCGAAGGCGAATGCGGGCACGCTGCGCCTCACCGACCGGCCCGCGCAATTGCTGGTGCGCACCCTGTTCAAGCCGAAGATCGCCAAGAAGTTCGGCGGGCGGATGAAGGCGATGGTCTCGGGCGGCGCGCCGCTCAACCCGGAGGTCGGGCTGTTCTTCCAGTCGCTCGGCGTCACCTTCCTGCAAGGCTATGGCCAGACCGAGGCGGCGCCGGTGATCTCGTGCAACCGGCCGAGCGCGGGCATCCGCATGGATTCGGTCGGCCCGCCGCTGGTCGACACCGAGGTGCGCATCGCCGAGGACGGCGAGATCCTGGTGCGCGGCGAGCTGGTGATGCACGGCTATTGGCGCAACGAGGCGGAAACCGCGCGCGTGCTCAAGGACGGCTGGCTGCACACCGGCGACATCGGCGAGATCGACGCGGCGGGCCGGATCGCGATCACCGACCGCAAGAAGGACCTCATCATCAACGACAAGGGCGACAATGTCGCGCCGCAGAAGGTCGAGGGGATGCTGACGCTGCAGCCGGAGATCGTGCAGGCGATGATCGCCGGCGACCGGCGGCCCTATATGGTCGCGCTGATCGTCCCCGACCCCGAATGGACGCAGGAATGGTGCGCCGCCAACGGCACCGCCTGCAAGTTCGAGCGGCTGGCCGAGAACAGCGAATATCGCACCGCGATCGGCCATGCGGTGGAGCGGGTGAACAAGGACCTGTCGGTCACCGAACGCATCCGCCGCTTCGTACTGGCGGACGAGCCGTTCGGCATCGAGAACGAGCAACTGACGCCAAGCCTCAAGATCCGCCGCCACGTCATCCGCACCGTCTACGGCGAGCGGCTGGACGCATTGTATCGGGGGTGAGGTGGCAGGGTCGCGCGGCTCCCACCCCGCCCTCCCCCTCCGTCAGCGCTTCGCGCTGCCACCTCCCCCTGGCGGGGGAGGAATATAAAAGTCCTCCCTCGCTTTAGCGGGGGAGGGGGACCGCCCGGCGCAGCCGGGTGGTGGAGGGGGCGTTTCCACGGGCGGCCAAATCCGCGAGGATAAGCCGCATCACCGCGTCGAGGTCTTTCAACACGTCGCACGCCGGTGACGCCAAGCCTCAAGATCCGCCGCAACGTGATCCGCACCGTCTACGGCGAGCCGCTGGACGCACCGTATCGGGGGTGAGGTGGCAGAGCCGCCCAGCTCCCACCCTGTCCTCCCCCTCCGTCACGCCTTCGGCGCGCCACCTCCCCCTGGCGGGCAGGGTAATCGCATATGGAATTTTTGAGTTGCGATCGTGCGCCGGAGGCCCGCAGCTCAATTGGAAAATGCCAACCTCGCGAAAGGTCACGTACCCATCGTTGCGTGGAACATTGCGTGGAACGTCATATGCGATAGCCCTGCCCTGGCGGGGGAGGAATACAAAAGTCCTCCCTCGCTTTAGCGGGGGAGGGGGACCGCCCGCGTCAGCGGGTGGTGGAGGGGGCGTTTCCACGAGCGGCCAACTCCGCGAGGATGAGCCGCATCACCGCATCGAGGTCTTTCAATACATCCCGCGCCGGTATCCGCAGCGTCTCGATCCCGCGCTCCGCCAGCCACTTATCACGGCGCGCGTCGCGCGTCGGCCGGTCGCCACGATCGTGCGCCTCACCATCCACCTCGATCACCAGCCTCGCCTTGGCGCAGTAGAAGTCGAGCACGTAGGGATCGGCCGGCGCCTGTTTGCGAAACCGCACCGGCAGCACGCGCAGCTCCCGCCACAACAGGACTTCGGGCAACGTCAACCGGCGGCGGAGCGCCCTCGCCTGTTCCCGGTTCCGTTTAGAGCCGCCCAGCTCCACCTTATCCTCCCCCTCCGTCACCGCTACGCGGCGCCCCCTCCCCCATGCGGGGGAGGACTTCCGTCACTTCCCCTTTCGCGGCAGCACCGCCAGCGTCCAGTCCTTTGCCGGCACCAGATATTTCGCCGCGGTCGCCTGCAGCACCTCGGGCGTCACGTCGCCGAAGTCGCGGCCCAGGCGGCGCGTCGCCTCCAGCCGGCGGTCGTCATACGCCCCGCCCGACAGCTCGCGCAGCCAGAACAGGCTGCTCGTCGCGGCGCGCGCATAGACCTGCTGCAACGGCCCCTTCACGCGCGCGAGTTCGTCGGCGCTGACCGGAGTCTTCGCCAGATCCGCCGCGATCTCGCGCGACAGGCGGAAGAACAGCGCGACATTGGCCGGTGCGACCTGGCTCACCGCCATCAGGCGGCCGCCGCCGGGCAGCCCCTTGGGCCAGTTGCTCGCGACGCCAGGGCTGTAGCTCGCCCCCGCCGCCTGCCGCATCCGCTCGAACAACCGGTCGCTGAACACCTGCGCCAGCACGTCGAGGCGGCGTGCCTCGGCGATGTCGGCGACCCCGGCGCCGGTCGGCCAGGCGATCACCGCGCTCGCCTGATTGTCGGGGCCGTTGTGGTAGCGCAGCACCGGCGTCGCGACATGCGCGGGGAAGCGCACCGGCGGTGCCGCCGCGGCGGGCGCGGTGCGCGGCGGGATCGCGCCGAGGCTCTTGGCGACCGCGGCGATCGCCTCGTCGGCCTTGACGTCGCCGAACACGTCGACCTCGATCGGGCCGCTGGCGAGCAGCGGCGACCAGAACGCCTGGAACGCCTTGGGGGTCAGCGCGTCGACCGCCTTGGCGTCGGGCGTCGCCCAGCGCGGATCGCCGGCATGCAGCAATCCTTCGAGATCGCGCGACAACACGCCGTCCGCCGACGAATCGTAACCGGGGATCGCGGTCAGCGCCGCCGATTTGGCGCGCGTCACCGGTGCCGGGTCCCAGCGCGGATGCGCGAGCTTGGCGGCGATCAGCGTCAGTTCGTCGGCATAATCCTTGGGGCTGCTCAGCGCGGCGATCGAGAAGGTGTCCTCGTCGATACCGAAATCGAGGCCGAGCTGCCGCCCCGCGGTGAGTTGGTCGAGATCGTCCTGGCCCAGCGTGCCGATGCCGCTCTCCATCAGCGCGAGATCGCCCGCCCAGGCCGGGCTCGGCCGGTTGGCGGGCAGCGCATTATAGCCGTTGCCGAAGCGCACCCGCACGAACACGCGGCCGGTATCGTCGGGGTTGGCGAACACCAGCATGCGCACGCCATTGGCGAACACCACCTTTTCCGCCGGCAATCCGACGAGCGGCTCGCGCGACGCGACCGTGCCGGCCGCGCCCAGCGCGGGCAATTTGGTGAAGTCGACCGCCGCCTGGCTGGCGCGCTTGATCGTCAGCGTCGACACGTCCGCCTTGAGCGCGGCGGCGAGCTTCTCCGCCGTCCCCTTCTCCGCGGTGCGCGTGTTGACCAGCGCGCGGGTGGCGTCGCCCTCGAACAGCTTCTTGGACGAGGCGAGCACCGCGGCGGGGTTGAACATCCCCTTCTGCTTGGCCTCGGTCAGGATCGCATAGCTGTTCTCGGGCGCGGTCACCGTCTCGCGGATGTCGAGCGCGCCGGCCATGTCGTCGGCCTGTTTGGCGCTCGCCTCGACCCGCGCGGTCTCGACGCTGTTGCGGATCGCGACCTCGTAATCGGCATATTCGCGGTCGATCTCGGCCTGTGTCGGCGCGCTGTTCTGCGCATCGGCGATCACCGCGCGCACGTCCTTCAGCGCCTGTTCCCACTGGTCGCCGACCGGCAGGATCAGCACCGACGTCATGTTCGCCGAGCGCGAGCGGTCGTCGAGGTCGACGCCCGCCTGCACGAAGCTCGCCCCCGCCCGCGCGCGCCGTTCCAGCCGGCGGCTGATCACCTTGGCGGCGATCGTGTCGACCATCCGCTTCTGGTTGAAGATCTTGGTATCGTCATTGTAATGCCAGGGGCGCACCACCCCCATCGTCACCAGCGGCGGCAGACCGGGCTCGACCATCGTCGCCGAGGTCGGCTTGCCGGGGTCGGGCTTGCCGAAATCGGGGTCGGCGGGATTGGGGCCATTGCCCTTCCAGCCGGCGAAATGGCGCGTCACCATCTGGCCGAGCGTCGCGGCATCCATGTCGCCCGAGATGATCACCACCGCCCGCTCGGGGCGGTACCAGCGATCGTGGAACGCCTTGATGCTCGCGCCGTTCGCCGCGTCGAGCGTCTCGACCGTGCCGATCGGCGAACGGTCGGCGAGCGGCTGGCCGGCGAAGAACAGCCGGTTCATCGCATCCTGCAGCTTGACCTGCGGGCCGGGCTGTTCGCGCCGCTCGGCGAGCACGATCGGCCGCTCCGCCGACACCGCGGCGTCGGTCAGCGCCGGCGCGGCCATCATCCCCGACAGGATCTTGAGGCTCTCGTCGACCGTCTGGTCGGTCGCCGAGGGCAGGTCGAGCTTGTAGAGCGTCTGCGTCGGCGTGGTCGAGGCGTTGCTGTCCGAGCCGAAGGTCGCGCCGAACCGCTGCCACACCCGCTTCGCCTCGCCGTCGGGGACATATTCCGATCCGCGGAACGAGAGATGCTCGATGAAATGCGCATAGCCGCGCTCGCTGTCCTTCTCGTACAGCGAGCCCGCGTCGATGCGGACGCGGATCGACACCTGCCCCGGCGGCACGCCGTTCTTGCGCACCGCATAGCGCAGGCCATTGGGAAGGGTGCCGAACACCCAGGCGGGATCGTGCGCGAGGTCGCTGCCCTTGTAGAGCCACGGCGTCGGATCGACCTTGACCGCGGCGGCGGGGGTCGTCGCGGCGGGGGCGGCGGGCGCCCTGACCTGGGCGATGGTCGCCGATGCGAGGGCGAGGACGAGTACGGGCGCGAACGCGCGGGGGAAGAACGCCATAGCCCCCATCTCTAGCGATTGCCGGGCAAGGCCGCCAGCGTGACCGTATCCTCCTCGTTTCGGTCATCATTTCGCCCCAGCCGGGGCCTAGCCGGGATCGCAGGGGCAGCCGGACCGCGCTGGGCGCGGCACGATTCGATGATGGTAAGCGTATGACGATCGGCACGAAGGACGCGGCGCCCGCAATGTGGCGAAACTCTGGCACGCCGCTGGCGGCGGAGCCGGGCCGGCCGCTGATCATCCGCATCGGCAAGCATTTGCGTGGGCTCTTCGACCGGATGATCGCCGCCTCGTCGCTGGTCGCCAACGATCCGGTGCTCGACATGCGCCATTTCGGCTGGACCGCGCTGCTGCGCGACCAGTGGCACACGATCCGCGACGAGGCGGCGGCGGTGGCGCTGCAGGGCCAGCCGGCGCCGAGCCTCGCGACGATCTCCCCCGACCACCGGTCGATCGCCGAGGTCGACAAATGGCGCTCCTTCTTCCTGTGGGGCTATGGCTATCCGATCGAGGACAATCTGGCGCGCTGTCCGGCGACGCAGGCGCTGGTCGCGCGCATTCCGGGGCTCAACAGCGCCTTCTTCTCGATCCTCGCGCCCGGCACGCATATCCCGGCGCATCGCGGCGTCACCAAGGGGCTGATCACCTGCCACCTCGGCCTGTTCGTGCCGCGCGACGGCGACGTGCGGATGCGCGTCGGCGACCGCATCGTCCGCTGGGCGGAGGGCGAGACCCTGGTGTTCGACGACACCTACGACCACGAGGTGTGGAACGACAGCGCCGGCACGCGCGTGGTGCTGCTGGTCCAGTTCGCCCGGCCGCTGCGCAATCCCGGCAAGTGGATCGCGGACCTGTTCCTCGGCGTCGTGCGCCGCTCGCCCTTCGTGCAGGAGGCGCGCGCCAACATCCGCGCCTGGAACGCCGCGGTGAAGCAACTCGAAGTCTGACCCTGTCCTCCCCCGCGCGGGGGAGGAATTGCGAGGCGGCGGAAACAATCCCTTTCCGCCGTTGCGCTTGATCCCCCGCCCCCCACGGTCCACATGACCCTCATGCTGATCGAGACCGAAACCACGCCCAACCCGGCGACGCTCAAGTTCCTGCCCGGCCGCATCGTCATGGATGCCGGCACGCGCGACTTCGCCACGCCCGAAGAGGCCGAGTCGAGCCCGCTCGCCGAGATGCTGTTCGCGCTGGGCGACGTCACCGGCGTCTTCTTCGGCCGCGACTTCGTGTCGGTCACCGCCGCGCCCGGCGTCGAATGGCACAGCCTCAAGCCCGACGTGCTCGCCATCCTGCTCGACCATTTCGCCGCCAACATGCCGCTGTTCCGCCAGGGCAGCGCCGGCTTCAGCGTGCCGGTCGACGAGGCGGTGCTGACCGACGATCCCGCCGATGCCGACATCGTCGCGCAGATCCGCGAGCTGATCGACACCCGCGTCCGCCCCGCGGTGGCGAACGACGGCGGCGACATCGTCTATCGCGGCTTCGACAAGGGCAAGGTGTTCCTGCGCATGCAGGGCGCCTGCGCCGGCTGCCCCTCGTCCAGCGCGACGCTGAAGAGCGGCATCGAGCAGCTCCTCAAATATTACGTCCCCGAAGTCACCGAGGTGCGAGCCGTCTGATGTCCGAGCCCCTGACCGATACCGCGCTCGACCGCATCTTCCGCACCGCGCGCAGCTTCAACAGCTACACCGACCGGCCGGTGGGCGAGGACCGGCTCCACGCGATCTGGGAGCTGATGAAATGGGGCCCGACCAGCGCCAACCAATTGCCCGCACGCCTGGTCTGGTGCGTCAGCGACGCGGCGAAGGCGAAGCTCGCCGCCTGCGCCTCGGACACCAATCAGGGCAAGATCCTCAAGGCGCCGGTCAGCGTCATCATCGCCATGGACGTCGAATTCCACGAGAATCTGCCCGAGCTGTTCCCGCATGTCGACGCCAAGGCGTGGTTCGACGGCAACACCGAATTGCGCACCGCCTCGGCCGTCCGCAACTCGACGCTGCAGGGCGCCTATTTCATCATCGCCGCACGCGCGCTCGGGCTTGATACCGGGCCGATGTCGGGTTTCGACCAGGGCGCGGTCGACAAGGCGTTCTTCGCCGACCGGCCGGGCGTACGGACCAATTTCATCTCGACGCTGGGCTATGGCGATCCCGCCAGCCTCCACGACCGCCTGCCGCGGCCGGGATTCGAACGGTTCAACACGATAGCATAAACCTAAGTTCTCTGCCGCCAGGGGCAGGGCTATCGGGTGTGCATTGGCACAGACATACCCCGTCATGCCGGACTTGATCCGGCATCCCGCTTCTTTGCACCGCCCGAAGAAGCGGACCCCGGCGCAAGGCCGGGGTGACGGAGTGGCTTTGGAAACCCGTCCGGCTTACATAGACGCGCATATGCGATAGCCCTCCCCCGCCAAGGGGAGTTGGCAGGCCGGAGGCCCGACGGAGGGGGAGGATACGACGACGTTGATCGTATGCGGCGACGCCCCCCTTCCCCGCTTCGCGAGGGAGGGATTGCGCCGAATCTCGTGCTTGTCCCCCGCGCCCGTGTGTCGCAAAGCATTCCAAACATGACCGACGCTTCTTCCCGCATCCTCGTCATCGATACCGCGACCGCCGCCTGCTCGGTCGCGCTGATCGAGGCCGGCGAGGTCATCGCCGCCCAGCATCGCGAGGTCGGCCGCGGCCACGCCGAGCAATTGCTGCCGATGATCGCCGATCTGCCCGACGGCGGCCGCGCCGCGCACATCATGGTCGATGTCGGCCCGGGCAGCTTCACCGGCCTGCGCGTCGGCATCGCCGCCGCCCGCGGCCTAGCGCTCGGCTGGGACGCCACCGTTGCGGGCTATTCCAGCCTGTCGCTGATCGCCGCCGCCGATTTCGCCGCCGGCCGCCACGGCGAGATCGCGGTGATGCTGGAAGGCGGCCATGGCGAGGTGTTCGTCCAGTCCTTCGCCGCCGGCCCCGTCGCGCTCGACGCGCTCGCCTCGTCGAAGCCCGAAGCGGCGATCGCCGCGCTCGGCGATCGCTACCCCGTCGGCAACGGCATCCGCTGGCTGCAACAGGTCGCGCCCGATCTCGCCGGCCGCCCCGCCCTGCCCGATGCCGCCGACGCGCTGCTGCTGCCCGAGGCGCTCGCGACGCTGCCGCCGCGCCCGCTCTACGGCCGCGCGCCCGACGCCAAGCTGCCCGGCGGAAGGACGCCCGGCTGATGGCGACCCGGCAGGTGCTGCTGCGCACCGGCGACGCGCGCGACGTCGCCGCGGTCGACGCGCTGATGACCGCGGCGTTCGAACCGCGCTTCGGCGAGGCGTGGACGCGCAACCAGTGCCTCGGCGTGCTGGCGATGCCCGGCGTCCGGCTGACGCTCGCTTATGTCGACGACACCGCCGCCGGCTTCGCGATGGTGCGCAGCGTCGCCGACGAGGCGGAATTGCTGCTGCTCGCGGTCGATCCCGCCTGGCGCCGCCGCGGCATCGCCCGCGCCCTGCTCCGCGGCGTCATCGCGGAGGCGCAGGCGAACGGCATCGCCGACCTGCATCTCGAGGTGCGCGAGGGCAATGACGCGGTCCGCCTCTACACCGAACAGGGATTTGCCAAGGTCGGCGAGCGGCGCAATTACTATCGCGGCAAGACCGGTCAGGCGTTCGACGCGCACACCTATCGCCGCGCGATCTGACCATCTGCTTTTTGCGAGTCGGTTTCGCTTTTCGCAACAAGCCACCTGCACTACACAAGGGATATGCCCCGCAAGATCGATCTCGAAGCCCTGTGCAACCAGAAGGGCCTGCGTATCACCGAACAGCGCCGCGTCATCGCGCGCGTCCTGTCCGAAGCCGAGGACCATCCCGACGTCGAGAAGGTCTATGAGCGCGCCTCGGCGATCGATCCGGGCATCTCGATCGCCACCGTCTATCGCACGGTGCGCCTGTTCGAGGAGGCGGGCATCCTCGACCGCCACGATTTCGGCGACGGCCGCGCCCGCTACGAGCCTTCGCCCGAGGCGCATCACGACCATCTGATCGACGTCGAGACCGGCAAGGTCATCGAGTTCGTCGATCCCGAGCTGGAACAGCTCCAGAAAGCGATCGCCGAAAAGCTCGGCTTCCGCCTCGTCGACCACCGCATGGAATTGTACGGCGTCAGCCTCGACCGCAAGGTGTGATCGGCGCGGTCGTTGCGTGACCAGGGCGGGATCGACGTTCGGAATGCGCAACAAATTCCTCCCCCGCCAGGGGGAGGTGGCGCGGCGAAGCCGTGACGGAGGGGGAGGTAAGCGATGTCTTGTGTTGCGTGTCCTCCCCCTCCGTCATGCCTTCGGCATGCCACCTCCCCCTGGCGGGGGAGGAATTTGCGCGAATGTTGATCGGCCCTGGCAGAACGGCCTTCCGAGCCACCTGTCACTCGTCACATCAATCACACTCGGCGGCAGGTATGAGCGCAATCGATCACCCAGAAAGGTCCGTCACCCCGGACCCGTTCGAAGCCTCCGCGAAAGTCGGTCCGTGACACACCAGGCGTGTACCCCGGCGGAGGCCGGGGCCCAGTTGGGCGAAGCTTGGTCATGACTTACCGTGGCTTTCCCAACTGGGCCCCGGCCTTCGCCGGGGTACATCGGTTGTTCTGCAAAGGTCCTGGCCCGTTCCGGGGTTCACCGGGCTGCCGCCGGGCCGTCTCCCTTCAAGCCATCCTCCTCGCTGCCAAATGGACCCCGGGAAAAGCCCCGGATGACGGAGCGGTCGTGACACCGGCAATACCCCGACCCCGATGATCCCCAATCTCCGCCTCGCCGCGCGCCTGCTCGCGCTCGTCGTCGCCCTCCTCGGCGGGCTCGCGCTGCACGGCGTCTGGCGGCTGTTCCGGCGGCGCTCGCCCTGGCCGCGGCGCTTCCTCGGGCTGGTTGCGCGGATCGTCGGGGCGCGGGTGCGCGTCGTCGGCACGCCGCTCGCCAACGACGTGGTGTTCCTCAGCAACCATCTCAGCTGGATCGACATCCTCGCCATCGCCGGCGCCACCGGCAGCGCCTTCGTCGCCAAGGGCGAGTTGCGCGGCGTGCCGCTGGTCGGCTGGCTGTGCACGCTCAACCGCACCCTCTTCGTCAGCCGCGACGACCGGTTGCAGGTGACCGCTCAGATCGCGCAGCTCCGCGCCGCGATCGGCGCCGGCGGACCGGTGACCGTCTTCCCCGAAGGCACCACCGGCGACGGCGTCACCCTGTTGCCGTTCAAGGCGGCGCTGCTCGCCGCGCTCGACCCGCCGCCGCCGGGGGTGCGCGTCCAGCCGATCCGGGTCGATTACGGCGCGGCGACGCCCGAACTCGCCTGGGTAGGCGACGAGCCCGGCGGTGCGCATGCGCTGCGCGTGCTGCGCCGGCGGGGACGCTTCCCGGTGACGCTCCACCTGCTCGCGCCGTTCGATCCCGCCGCGGCGGGCAATCGCAAGGCGATCGCCACGCGGGCACGGGCGGCGATCGAGGACGCCGCCTGAACCCGCCGCGGCGTCAATGCACGCCGGCGCCGAACGTATAGCTCAACGCCAGCCCGGCCGACGGCTGGCTGCGCGAACCGAAAGCGCGCACCACCGGCGAACGGCCGGGATCGCCGACCAGCCGGTCGTATTTGGCATAGGCCGATACGCCCCAATGCGGGGTCAGCTGACGCAAGGCGCCCGCGGTCGCCCCCACCGCCTGCACGCCGCCGTCCGCCTTGAACGCCGGCAGCCCGGCGAAGGCCGCATCCGCAGCGGCGACGCCGAAATAGGCGCGATTGTAGCGGGCGCCCGCCAGCGTGACCCGCGGTCCGATCGAAAACAGCCAGCGGTCGGCGTCGCGCGCGATATAATCCGCGCCCACCACGCCGATCAGCCCCTTATGGCCGCCCAGCCCCTGCCGCGCCTCGACCCGCAGCCGGAACGCGTCGCTCACCGCATATTGCACGAAGCCGCCCAGTTCGAAGGTGGCGCCGACGCCCGGCAGCCGTCCGCCGACGTCGCGGCTGCGCCGCCGCCCCTCGAACCCGATCGCCGGCCCGAACTGGAACCGGTCGCCGCGCAATATGGGAAAGCCCGCGCTTTCGTCGGGCGCTTCGAAGGCGAAGGGCGTGTCGCCACGCGTCCGCGACACGTCGACGAACGGCCGCAGCGCGATCGCATCGGACCCCGGATAGCGCGGCACCAGTTGCGGCCCCAGCCCCACCCGCGTGCGCCGTGGCGCATCGGCCTCGGCGTCCTGCGCCATGGCGGTCGTGGCGCCGCAGCCGGTGGCGATCAGCAGGGTGAGGGCGGAGCGCGTCATCATCGTCATGACCCGACCGTACAGCCTTTCGGCGGAATGGCGAGCCGCATGCCACCGTCCGATGGCTTTGCAACATTGCCTCACTTCAAGGGCGATCGGGCACAGAATTGGCCAAGTCTAGGCAAGCGAGGAACGGCTTTGACCGGCAGTCGTTGGGCAGCTTGATTCAAGGAGATAGACATGCGCAAGATATTGATCTGTATCAGTACGATCGCCCTCGCCGCGACATCTGCGGGTGCGCTGGCACAGGACGCCGGCACGATGACCCCGACCCAGGTCGGCGCGACGCCGCTCGCCGGAACGCCGGCGCAGAACTACGTCACCTGGGCCGCCGATGGCGACATGTACGAAATCCAGTCGAGCAAGATCGCGCTTACCAAGGCGAAGAGCCAGGCGACCAAGGATTTCGCGCGCGAGATGATCGCCGATCACATGCAGACCACCAAGTCGCTAATGGCGGCGCTGCCCAAGACCGAGCCCAAGGTCGCCAAGCCCGGCAAGGCGCTGTCCGCACCCAATGCGGCGAAGATCGCGGCGCTGAAATCGGCGCCCGCCGACGGCTTCGACGCGCTCTACATGCAGCAGCAGGCCGAGGCGCATAAGACCGCCTGGGCCCTCCACAAGGGCTATGCCAGCGACGGCCAGGACCCCGCGCTCCGCCAGGTCGCGACCAGCGCGGTGCCGATCATCGAAAAGCACCTCGCCCACGCCCAGGGCAGCGCCACCGGCACGATGTAATCCAATTCCTCCCCCGCCAGGGGAGGCAGCGCCATCGGAACGCTGTAACCCAATTCCTCCCCCGCCAGGGGGAGGTGGCAGCGCAAAGCGCTGACGGAGGGGGAGGATGGGGCGGAACCCGATAATCGCGCTCCCACCCCTCCTCCCTCTACCATTCGGCTGACGCCAAACGCCCCCCTGGCGGCCGAGGAACAGGTTACCCGCTGGCGACCACCCCCCACATCCTGTATGCGCGCCGGCATGACTCCCGCGGACAAACCCGAAGCCCCGCCCAAGACCTTCCACGTCAAGTCGTTCGGCTGCCAGATGAACGTCTACGACGGCGAGCGCATGGCCGAACTGATGGCCGCGGACGGGATGACCGCGACCGACGATCCCGATGCCGCCGATCTGGTCGTGCTCAACACCTGCCACATCCGCGATCGCGCCACCGAGAAGGTCTATTCGGACATCGGCCGGCTGCGCAAGAACGCCCGGCTCAACGCGCGCACCGCGCCGATGATCGCGGTCGCCGGCTGCGTCGCGCAGGCGGAGGGCGACGAGATCGTCCGTCGCGCCAAGGTCGACGTCGTCGTCGGCCCGCAGGCTTACCACAACCTTCCCGCCTTGGTCGCGAGCGCCGCCGCCGGCACCCCCAGCCTCGACACCGACATGCCGTTGCTGTCGAAGTTCGGCGCCCTGCCCGCGCGCCGCCGCGCCGGCCCCTCCGCCTTCCTCACCGTGCAGGAAGGCTGCGACAAATTCTGCACCTATTGCGTCGTCCCCTATACGCGCGGTGCCGAGGTCAGCCGCCCCTTCGCGGCGATCGTCGACGAGGCCAGGGCGCTGGTCGACGCCGGCGCGCGCGAGATCACGCTGCTCGGGCAGAACGTCAACGCCTGGGACGATGACGGGCGCGGGCTGCACGACCTGATCCGCGTGCTCGACCGCATCCCCGGCCTCGCCCGCCTCCGCTACACGACCAGCCACCCCAACGACATGCGCCAGGGGCTGATCGACGCGCACGGCGACGTCGAAAGCCTGATGCCTTTCCTCCATCTGCCGGTGCAGGCGGGCAGCGATCGCATCCTCAGGGCGATGAACCGCAACCACGACACCGCCTCCTATCTGCGGCTGCTCGACCGGGTGCGCGCGGTGCGCCCCGATATCGCGCTGTCGGGCGACTTCATCGTCGGCTTTCCCGGCGAAACCGACGCGGAATTCGCCGAAACCCTGCGACTCGTCGAGGCGGTCGGATATGCCCAAGCCTACTCCTTCAAATACAGCCCCCGCCCCGGCACCCCCGCCGCCGGCATGGCCGGCGCGATCCCCGATGCGGTGATGGACGAGCGGCTGCAGCGGCTGCAGGCGGCGCTCGGCCGCGATCAGCAGGCGTTCAACCAAGCGAGCGTCGGCCGTAGCTGCGAGGTGCTGGTCGAACGCCGCGGCAAGCTCCCCGGCCAGATGCTCGGCAAGTCGCCATGGCTGCAATCGGTTCATCTGATCACCGATGCGGCGATCGGCGACATGGTGTCGGTCGACCTGCTCTCCGCCGGCCCGGTGTCGCTGGCCGGCGCGGAACGGGTGCGCGCGGCGGCCTGATGGACCCGCGGTGCGCGCGGCATCGCGGCTTCGCCGGAAACCCGGCTTTTGCCGCTTCCCTTTCGCCCGCCCGCATCCCACATTCCCGTCATGCCATCACGGCATGAAAGGACCGCATGAGTCGCAAGCCCGTCCCCGCCCGCTCCGGTGAACGCAGCCGGGCAGAGGTGTTGTTCGACAAGCCGCAATTGCTCGCCACGCTCTTCGGGCAATATGACCAGAATCTCGTCGCGCTCGAAAACCGGCTCGGCGTCTATATCACCGCCCGCGGCAATCGCGTCGGGCTGGAGGGCAGCGCCGAACATGTCGCGCTCGCCCGCGACGTGTTGCAGGACCTGTATCACCGCCTGCAACGCGGCGAGGAGGTCGACACCGGCCTCGTCGATGCCTCGATCGCGATGGCGTCCGAGCCGACGCTCGATGGCATCGTCAGCACCGAACGCGGCGCGATCCCCTCGGTGATGATCCGCACGCGCAAGAAGACGATCGTGCCGCGAACCCCGGCACAGGCGCATTACATGCGCGAACTGTCGACCAACGACATGATCTTCGCGCTCGGGCCGGCAGGCACCGGCAAGACCTATATCGCGGTCGCGCAGGCGGTGTCGCAGCTCATCACCGGCAGCGTCCAGCGCCTCATCCTGTCGCGCCCCGCGGTCGAGGCGGGCGAGAAGCTTGGCTTCCTGCCCGGCGACATGAAGGAAAAGGTCGATCCGTATCTGCGCCCGCTTTACGACGCGCTGCACGACTGCCTGCCCGCCGAGCAGGTCGAGCGCCGCATCGCAAGCGGCGAGATCGAGATCGCCCCGATCGCCTTCATGCGTGGCCGCACGCTGGCGGATGCGTTCGTCATCCTCGACGAGGCGCAGAACACCACGCCGGCGCAGATGAAGATGTTCCTTACCCGCTTCGGCCAGAACAGCCGGATGGTGATCTGCGGCGATCCCAACCAGACCGATCTGCCCGGCGGCGTCGGTTCGTCGGGGCTGGCGGATGCGACGATGCGGCTCGAAGGCGTCCAGGGCATTTCGATGACCCGCTTCACCGCCGCCGACGTCGTCCGCCATCCGATCGTGGGGCGGATCGTCGAGGCATACGAGGGACCGGGCGGTTGACGGGTCGGTATATCCCCGGTAAATTCTTGGGATATACCGGGACCTGAGCCATGGCATCATTGTATGTGAAGGACGAGGAGGCGAATGCGCTCGCGACCCTCCTCGCGCAGCGTCGCGGCATCTCCAAGACCGCTGCGGTGAAGCAGGCGCTCAGGCATGAGCTGGAGCGCGACACGGCGGCTCTGCCGTTGCGCGAGCGTATGCGGATCTGGCGGGAGGAGCACCCGCTCGGCGAACCGACCGGCCTGAAAGCCGACAAGGCGTTCTACGATTCGCTCAACGACGAGGATGACGATTGACCATCTTCGTCGACGCCTCCGCCATCGTCGCGATCATGGATGGCGAGCCGGAAGCGGACGCGTTTGCCGATACGATCGAGCGGCATGACGACCGCCGCTATTGTGCCCTCGGTGCATGGGAAGCGACGCGGGCCATAGCGCGGCTGCGAGACACGGACGTGGAAGAAGCCGCAAGAGCCGTCGACAGCTTCGTCCGGGAAGCCGGGTTGCGCATGGTCCCGATCGGCGCGACGGAAGCGCAGGTCGCAATCGCGGCGCATTCCCGCTACGGCAAGGGCCGCCACCCCGCCCGCCTCAACATGGGCGATTGCTTCGCTTATGCCTGTGCCAAGGCGCACGACGCCCGCCTGCTCTACAAGGGCGACGATTTCTCGCATACGGACCTCGCATGATCCAGATCGAACTTGCCCGCGAAGAACCTTGGCCCGCCGATACCGACTGGGATGCGCTCGCCACCCGCGCCACCCGTGCCGCGATCGAGTGCACGCCGCATGGCGAACTGCTCACTGCCGCCGCCACGGTCGAGATCAGCATCCGCTTCACCTCCGATGAAGAGGTGGGCACGCTTAACGCGCAATATCGACACAAGGACAAGCCGACCAACGTCCTGTCCTTTCCGATGGTCCAGCCCGATCTGATCGACACGGTCAGCCAGAACAGCGACGATGGCGAGCTGCTGCTCGGCGACATCGTCATGGCCTATGGCGTCTGTGAGAGCGAGGCGCGCGAGAAGGGCGTCAGCGTCGCCGAACATGCCACGCACCTGCTGGTGCACGGCACGCTGCATCTGCTAGGCTATGACCATATGGGGGACGAAGAAGCCGAAGCGATGGAGGATATCGAGCGTCAGGCGCTCGCCACGCTCGGCATCGCCGACCCCTATCTGATACGAGAGGACTGATACGGCCGCCATGGCAGACGACCGAAGTAGCGCCGGCAACGGCGATCCCAGCGAATCGAACATCTGGCGCGGGTTGAAGACGTTGATCTTCGGCGGCACGCACGAAGAATCCCTCCGCGACCAGCTGGAGGAGGCGATCGACCGGCACGAGGACGATCCCGCGCCGGACGCCAAGGGCGATCTGACCCCGCTCGAGCGGCAGATGGTGCGCAACCTGCTCCATTTCGGCGAGCGCGACGCCGGCGACGTCGGCGTGCCCCGTGCGGATATCGTGGCGGTCGAGGAAGCCACCACTTTCGCGCATCTCGTCCAGATCTTCGCGGAAGCCGGCCACAGCCGCCTGCCGGTCTATCGCGGCGAGCTCGATACGATCATCGGCATGGTTCATATCAAGGACGTGTTCGCGATCCTCGCCACCGGCGCCGAGCATCCGGCCGATCTGTCGGGGCTGATCCGCGAGCCGCTGTACGTGCCGATGTCGCGCGGCGCGCTCGACCTGCTCGCCGACATGCGCGCGAGCCACGTCCATCTCGCGGTGGTGCTCGACGAATATTCGGGCACCGAAGGCCTCGTCACGATCGAGGACCTCATCGAGGAGATCGTCGGCGAGATCGAGGACGAGCATGACGAGGCACCCGAGGCGCTGCTCGTGCCGATCGACGGCGGCGCTTGGGATGCGGATGCGCGCGCCGAACTGGAGGATGCCGCGACGCTGATCGACCCGCGTTTGGGCGAGACCGATCACGACGTCGACACGCTGGGCGGGCTTGCCGCGGTGCTGGCGGGGCACGTGCCGACCGTCGGCGAATGCGTCGATCATCCCAGCGGCTGGAAGCTCGAGGTGCTCGATGCCGACGAACGCCGCATCCACCGCCTGCGCCTGCATCCACCGGTCGCGCAGGAGATCGAGGACGATTGAGGCTGCGGTCAGCCTCCGTTCAGCCGCGATGGCAATCATCAGTGCGAACGGACGGGAGGTGTGGATGCAACGCTTGTCGAACGATCCGCGGACGATCCCGCCCATCCTCACCCTGTCGACGGCTGCGCCGTCTCTTCCCTCTCCCGTCGCGAGAGGGAAGAAGGCGTGTCGCGTCGAAAGGATGAGGGCGGCCCGGCACGCGCTCACGTGGCTCTCCGCGATCTTCCCCACGCCGGCGCTGGCGCAGGCGTGGGCAACGATCCGCGCCACCCCGTCCTCACCGGCCGCCTATCAGGTCGCCAAGAACCACGATGACATCCGCGCCGGCCACCGATCCGGCCAGCTCTCCAAAGCCGAAGCCCGTGACCTCCGCCGTGAAAACGCCCGCGTCGGCGATCTCGCCGCAAGCGATGCGAAAGGCGGCCCAACCGACTCGCAAGCCGCCTTCGCCCAATCCGCCGCCGAAGCCACCCATGGCCTTATCGTCGCCAAACGGACGCGCGCCGGTAAGTAATCGCTCCTTTCGATCACGACCTTCGCGGATTCGCGATTTCCCGATCTGTCCTGCTGAGTTAGCTATGTGCCCATATAGGCGCGTCGCAGCAGATCCGAGCGCGCACGCCGAGCCTCCAGCCCTTCTTCCCGCCGCGGGGTGGACCCCGGAACCAGTCCGGGGTGACGAGATAGGTTGGGACGGTGGGCGCTTTGGCACCCCACACCTTTCCCCTTCCGCGCCGCCCCCCGCGCCCCTATCGTGCCCCTATGCTCAAGCACGTCCTGCGCGTCGCCGCGCTTCTTGTCGTGATCGCCATCGCGGTGGTCGTCTATCTCGCCTGGCCCGATACCGCGCAGGTGCCGTTCGACCGGGTGACCGGCAAACGACCGCAGATCGTCGCGCCGCGCGAACAGACGCTGCCGACGGTCAAGGTCGCCGATGTCGTCGGCTGGCAGGGCAACGAGACCCCCACCCCCGCCGCCGGCCTGACCGTCAAGGCCTTCGCCAAAAACCTCGACCATCCGCGCTGGCTCTATCGCCTGCCCAATGGCGACGTGCTGGTTGCCGAGACCAACAGCCCGCCGCGCCGGGGCGGCGGCATCAAGGGCTGGGTGATGGGCCTGCTGCTCGGCAAGGCCGGCGCCGGCGTGCCTTCGGCCAACCGCATCACGCTGCTGCGCGACGCGGACGGCGACGGCGTCGCCGAACAGCGCCACGTCTTCATGACCGGGCTTAACTCGCCGACCGGCATGGCGCTGCTCGACGGTCAGCTCTACGTCGCCAACACCGATTCGGTGGTGCGCGTGCCCTATACCGAAGGCGCGACGCAGATCGCCGCCAAGCCCGAACTGGTCGTCCAGCTCAACGGCGGCGGCAACCATTGGGCGCGCACCCTTGTCGCCGCGCCCGACGGCCGCACGCTGTTCGTCGGCGTCGGCTCGTCGTCGAACATCGCCGAAAACGGGCTCGACGCCGAGAAATACCGCGCCAACATCCTCGAGGTCTATCCCAAGGAGAAGACCTTCCGCGTCTACGCCTCCGGTCTGCGCAACCCGCAGGGGATGGCGATCAGCCCGTTCAACAAGCAGCTGTGGACGGTGGTCAACGAGCGCGACATGCTCGGCTCCGACCTCGCGCCCGATTATCTGACGCAGGTCGAGCTCGGCGACCAGTTCGGCTGGCCGTGGTTCTATTGGGGCGGCTATCCCGACACCCGCGTCGAGCCGGCGCGGCCCGAATTGCAGCAATATTCGAAACGCCCCGATTATGCGCTCGGGCCGCACGTCGCGGCGCTCGGCCTGACCTTCGCCGGCGACGTCAAGCTCGGCGACCGCTTCGCGCAGGGCGCCTTCATCGGCGAGCATGGCTCCTGGAACCGCAAGCCGGTGTCGGGGTACAAGGTCGTGTTCGTGCCCTTCGCGGCACGCGGCTTCCCCGCCGATGGCGCCAAGCCCGTCGACGTGCTGAGCGGCTTCCTCGATGCGGATGGCAAGGCACGCGGCCGCCCCGTCGGCGTGACCGGCGACCGCACCGGCGCGCTGCTGGTCGCGGACGACGTCGGCAACACGATCTGGCGGGTGGCCGGGGGAAAGCAAGGCGAGGCCCGCAGATAGTCATCGCGACGTTGTCGCCGGGGACGACACCCGGGCGGCCTCGTCTCCGGATGACGAAATTTCTACGAAATTACCCAGTGCTCCTGCGAAAGCGGGAGCACTACGCTGATGTACCGAAGTCGGGGGCTTTCGCCGTGCCCTCGATGATCGGGGCGGCCGATGCCGCCCCTTGCGATCCTATGCCGTCCGCAGACGCAGCGGCGTGCGCTCCACCGCGCCGGACAGCACCTTGCGGCCGAACACGCGGTTCATCGTCGCGGCGCCATCGGCGTTGGTCAGCACGACCCGCGTCCCGCCCGAGGCGAGCGTCTCGATCGCGCTGATCGTCACCTTGTGCTTGCGGCACAAAGCTTCGACATCGGGCTTGGCGGCTTTGACGTTGATGGCACGCGACATGCGGGTCTCCCATAGGCAGCGGGAGCGCATATCATCTCTCAGTCGGGCCATGCGCAGAGTGGAGCAGCCCGATGCTCTCCAAATGGACCCTGCTGCGCTGCGGCGCAAGCCTTCGTGGCCCAGCTACGTCCACCCCTTGCCGAATGACGCGGCATGCGCCATATAGGGGATGCTAGAGTCGCACATCGACGGTCTACGGCGTGCTTTGCGGCTCCCTCTTCCTTCCTTCCCTGCTTCGTACGCGATTTGGCGCGTCGGTAATCGTACCGTCGTGCCGCAAGAAGAAAGGATCTGCCATGAGCAGCATCACCGGCACCGTAAAGTTCTTCAACGCCGACAAGGGCTATGGCTTCGTCGCACCCGATACGGGCGGCGCGGATGCGTTCGTCCACATCACGGCGGTGGAGCGCGCCGGCATGGCGACGCTGAACCAGAACCAGCGCATCAGCTACGACCTGGAGCAGGACCGTCGGGGCAAGACCTCGGCCGTCAACCTTCAGCCGGTCGACTGATCGGTTTCGGACGGGGCGGGTCACACCGCCCTGCCCGGCCTGAACGCAAAAGCCCGCGGGAAACCGCGGGCTTTTTTGTGTCCGGATCCGCCGCCATCGCCACGCGCTTCAGGATGGCGTCGCCTCCGATCCCGTCCGTGCAAGAACAGCGCAAACGAAAACGGCGCCCGTCACCGAAGTGACAGCCGCTGGATCGACCCGATGCTTTGGAAACTCTGCCGCCACAGCGACAGAACGGAACGAATGGTGGAGCCGAGGGGGATCGAACCCCTGACCTCTGCAATGCCATTGCAGCGCTCTCCCAGCTGAGCTACGGCCCCATTCGTTCCGGGAGGCGCCCCACTAGCGGGGGCGCCGGGGCATGGCAAGCGCTGAATTCGCGCCGGCCATGCCTTTTTTCAGATCAATGTTCGTCTTCGTCGTTCGGCGCTTCCACGCCCAGGTCGTCGTCGCCGCCGAGATCGACCTCGTCATCGGCCGAGGGCTCTTCCTCTTCGCCCAGCGCTTCCAGATCCTCGTCCTCGCCTTCCAGGTCGCGATCGGCTTCCTTGGTGTCGGGCTTGGCCTGCTCGAACGGCAGCGGCTGCTTGGACTTCAGGATCGGCTCCGGATTCCACGTCGTGCCGCAGTTGATGCAGGTGACGGGATCGTCCTTTTCGAGGTCGTAGAAGCGCGTGGCGCATTTCGGGCACGTACGCTTCGTGCCCCATTCCGGCTTGATCATGCCGCGGTGTGCCTTTCGGAATTGGGTGTCGCAGGCAAAGGTTGCCCCCGCCTGTAGATTGGGCCCGTGAGTTGGTGGGCGCCTTGCCATAGCGCAAGGTGGCTGTCAAAGCCCTCGGCCCATGGCGCACCCCCTTCCCCAGGAACTGAGCGTGGCCCCGCGCGGGCCTCTCACCGGCACCCTCCAGGTTCCCGGCGACAAGTCGATCAGCCACCGCTCGCTGATGTTCTCGGCGCTCGCAATCGGCACCAGCCACATCACCGGCCTGCTCGAGGGCGAGGACGTGCTCGCCACCGCCGCGGCGCTCCGCGCGATGGGGGCGACGATCGAGCGCACCGGCGACGGCGCCTGGCGCGTCGACGGCGTCGGCGTCGGCGGCCTGCTGCAACCCGCGACCGCGCTGGAGATGGGCAACAGCGGCACCTCGACGCGGCTGCTGATGGGCCTCGTCGCCAGCCATCCGATCACCGCCACCTTCACCGGCGACGCCTCGCTGTCCGGCCGGCCGATGGGCCGCGTCATCGAACCGCTGTCGCAAATGGGTGCGGACGTCACCGCCAGCCCCGGCGGCAAGCTGCCGCTGATGCTGCGCGGTATGTGTCCGGCGGTGCCGATTACTTATACGCTTCCCGTCGCCTCGGCGCAGGTCAAGTCGGCGGTGCTGCTCGCCGGGCTCAACACGCCCGGCATCACCCGCGTCATCGAACCGGTCGCGACCCGCGACCACAGCGAACGGATGCTGCGCGGTTTCGGCGCCGACCTGACCATCGAGGACGGTCCCGAAGGCCGCATCATAGCCATCCATGGCGAGGCCGAGCTCAAGCCGCAGACGATCACCGTCCCCGGCGACCCCTCGTCGGCCGCCTTCTGGCTGGTCGCCGCGTCGATCGTCCCCGGCTCCGACCTCGTCGTCCGCAACGTCGGACTCAACGTCACCCGCACCGGGCTGATCGCCGCGCTGCGGCTGATGGGCGCTGATATCACCGAGCTCGACCGGCGCGAGGTCGGCGGCGAGCCGGTCGCCGACCTGCGCGTCCGCCACGCCGCGCTCACCGCGATCGACGTGCCGCCCGATCTCGCACCGAGCATGATCGACGAATATCCGGTGCTCTTCGTCGCCGCCGCCTTCGCCAAGGGCCGCACCGTCGCGCGCGGCGCGCACGAGCTGCGCGTCAAGGAATCGGACCGGATCGCCGCGATGAAGGCGGCGCTGGAGGCATGCGGCGTCCCCTGCGAGGAATATGAGGACGGGCTCGCGATCACCGGCACCGGCGGCGATGCGATCCCCGGCGGCGGTCGCGTCGCCTCCCGGCTCGATCACCGTATCGCGATGAGCATGACGGTGGCCGGCCTGCATGCGGCACGTCCCGTCACGATCGACGACGTCGCTCCGGTGGCGACCAGCTATCCCGTCTTCTATAAGACATTGGAAGAAGTGTCGGAGGAAGCATGATCATCGCAGTGGACGGCCCAGCAGCGTCGGGCAAGGGCACCATCGCCAAGGCGCTCGCGCAGCATTACGGCCTCCCGCATCTCGACACCGGTCTGCTCTATCGTGCCGTCGCGTTCAACGTGCAGCGACTTGAGCTCAACCCCGCCAAAGAGGCCGATGCGGTCGCCGCCTGCGACTTCGACGAGGCGTTGCTCGACGATCCCGTGCTGCGCACCGACGATGTCGGGCAGCTCGCGTCGATCGTCTCGGTCCATCCGCTGGTGCGCGCCTCGCTGCTGCAGCGCCAGAAGCGCTTCGCTCGCCAGCCCGGCGGCGCGGTGCTCGACGGCCGCGATATCGGCACGGTGATCGCGCCCGACGCCGACGCCAAATTGTTCGTCAAGGCGACCCCGCAGATCCGCGCGCAGCGCCGCCACAAGGAGTTGCTCGCCAAGGGGTTCGAGGTCACCTTCGTCAAGGTGCTGATGGACATCCGCGCCCGCGACACGCGCGACAGCGCCCGCTCCGCGGCGCCGCTCAGCATGGCCCCCGACGCCGCCCTGCTCGACACCAGCCAGATGACGATCGAGGCGAGCGTCGCCCGCGCGATCGCGATGGTCGAGGCCCGCGCCGCCACCCGCGCCCGCCAGCAGCCGAGCGCCGGCGCCAGCCCGGCCTGACGAACGCCGGGAGCGCCAGCGCGCTCACCTTGCCAAAACGCGGGCTTTGGGTTATGGCCCGCCGGTCCTGCGAGCCGATGTTCGTGGAGGTAGGCGCGTCCGGCTGGCCCGGTCGCGCCCTTTTCGCAAGCAGCGCATCGTATTCCTCCGCGTGCCGACGCCCAATGGATGCCGCGACCGGCATGGGGTCGCCGCGGCGTTTTCAGCCAAGACCAGCGGATCCAACCGCTTGGCCGGAAACAGATAAACCCGAGGACACTCTAACCCTATGGCTACCCAGCCCACTCCTACGCGCGACGATTTCGCCGCGATGCTCGATGACATGTTCGGCGGTGCCGACAGCTTCGAGGGCCGTGTCGTTCACGGCACCGTCACCGCCATCGAGAACGACCTTGCCGTCATCGACGTCGGCCTGAAGTCCGAAGGCCGTGTGCCGCTGCGCGAATTCGCCGCACCGGGCCAGAAGGCCGACCTGAAGGTCGGCGACGAAGTCGAAGTCTATGTCGACCGCGTCGAGAACATGCATGGCGAAGCGATGCTCAGCCGCGACCGCGCCCGCCGCGAAGCCGCCTGGGACAAGCTCGAGCTGGAATTCAGCAAGACCGCGCGCGTCGAGGGCGTGATCTTCGGCCGCGTCAAGGGCGGCTTCACCGTCGACCTGTCGGGCGCCGTCGCGTTCCTGCCGGGCAGCCAGGTCGATATCCGCCCTGTCCGCGACGTCACGCCGCTGATGGACATCCCGCAGCCGTTCCAGATCCTCAAGATGGACCGCAAGCGCGGCAACATCGTCGTGTCGCGTCGCGCGGTGCTGGAAGAGACCCGCGCCGAGCAGCGTTCGGGCCTGATCCAGAGCCTCGCCGAGGGTCAGATCATCGACGGCGTCGTCAAGAACATCACCGATTACGGTGCGTTCGTCGACCTCGGCGGCATCGACGGCCTGCTCCACGTCACCGATCTCAGCTACAAGCGCGTCAATCATCCGTCCGAGATGATCGCGATCGGCGACACGGTGAAGGTGCAGATCATCCGCATCAACAAGGACACGCAGCGCATCAGCCTCGGCATGAAGCAGCTCGAGTCGGATCCGTGGGACGGCGCATCGGCTAAGTATCCGATCGGCGCCAAGCTGTCGGGCCGCGTCACGAACATCACCGAATATGGTGCGTTCGTCGAGCTGGAAGCGGGCATCGAAGGCCTCGTCCACGTTTCGGAAATGTCCTGGACCAAGAAGAACGTCCATCCGGGCAAGATCGTCTCGACCTCGCAGGAAGTCGATGTCGTCGTGCTCGAGGTCGACGAGGACAAGCGTCGCATCAGCCTCGGCCTCAAGCAGGCGCAGAACAATCCGTGGGAAGCGTTCGCCGCCGCCCATCCGATCGGTTCGACCGTCGAGGGCGAAGTCAAGAACGCGACCGAATTCGGTCTGTTCATCGGTCTGGACAACGACGTCGACGGCATGGTCCACATGTCGGACATCGCCTGGGGCGTGTCGGGTGAGGATGCCCTCAACCTGCACCGCAAGGGCGAGACCGTGCAGGCGGTCGTGCTCGACATCGACGCCGAGAAGGAGCGCATCAGCCTCGGCATGAAGCAGCTCGAGCGCGGCGGCCCGTCGGCCGGCGGCATCGCGGCATCGGGCGATCGCCTGAACAAGAACGCCGTGGTCACCGTGACCGTGCTCGAAGTCCGCGACGCGGGCCTCGAAGTGCAGCAGGGTGACGATGGCGCGACCGGCTTCATCAAGCGCACGGATCTGGGTCGCGATCGCGACGAGCAGCGTCCGGAGCGTTTCCAGGTCGGCCAGAAGTTCGACGCGATGGTGACCGGCTTCGACCGTTCCAAGAAGCCCACCTTCTCGATCAAGGCGATGCAGATCTCCGAAGAGAAGCAGGCGGTTGCGCAATACGGTTCGTCCGACTCGGGCGCGACCCTGGGCAACATCCTCGGCGAGGCCCTCAAGGCCCGCGTCGCGGACGCCGACAAGAAGTAAGACGGCTCGGGCTGGAGTGGTTTCGTACCGCTCCAGCCCAAGTTTCTATGTTTAAGTTCATTTTGGCCCTATACGCGGACCCCATTGATCTCTATCAAGCCACGGTTGCATCAACCGGGGGGGAGTTTTGCGATGATCCGTTCTGAACTTGTTCAAAAATTGTGTGAGCTCAATCCGACCCTGTCGGCAGCCGAGGTCGACGCCATCGTCTCGACCTTCTTCGACGAGATCGCCCGGCGCCTCGCCTCCAACGGCCGCGTCGAACTGCGCGGCTTCGGCGCCTTTTCCACCCGTGCCCGCGATGCCCGCATCGGCCGCAACCCGCGCACCGGCGAGACCGTCGAGGTCGAGGCCAAGCGGGTTCCCTATTTCAAGCCGGGCAAGGAAATGCGCGCGCGCCTCAACGTCTGATCGCGGTTCCCACCCGTAGCGGGTTGACGGTCGGCGCTGGTTGCGCTTGTCGTGCAGCCGTGTGCGGACGTGGCGAAATCGGTAGACGCTTCCGACTTAAAATCGGCTTCCTTTGGAGTGCGGGTTCGAGTCCCGCCGTCCGCACCATCATGCTGCTGCTCGGCGTCGGCGCGTCGGCGCTGGCCGGCTGCGGTCAGCGCCCCGATTCGGGGCCGGTGATCGTCAGCGCGATCGGCGCGCCGCCGCGCCCGGCCGATCCCGCCCGGACGCGGCTCGACACGCCATCGCGGCTGCTGCTCGACGCCACCGCCGAGGGGCTGGTGCGGTTCGACGGGGCCGGCCAGATCGAACCGGGGCTCGCTGAACGCTGGATCGTGATCGATCAGGGGATGAGCTATATCTTCCGGCTGCGCGATGCGCAGTGGAGCGACGGCAGCAAGGTCGACGCCGATCAGGTCGTCGCGCAATTGCGTCACCAGCTCGCGCGGGGATCGCGCAACCCCCTCCTCCCCTTCCTCACCGCGGTCGACGAGATCGTGACGATGACGCCGCAGGTCATCGAGGTGCGGCTGCTCCGCCCGCGTCCCGACCTGCTCAAGCTGTTCGCCCAGCCCGAGCTGGCGCTGTGGCGCAGCGGCACCGTTGGCGGCGCCGGGCCGATGCGCATCGTCCGCGGCACGCGCAGCCCGCTGCTCCGCCCCGCCTTCGATCCCGGCCGTGCCGATCCCGACGATCAGCGCCGGACGCGCCCCGAACAGGACGTCCGTCTGATCGGCGAACGCGCCGCCCGCGCCATCGTCCGCTTCGCCGCGCGCGAGTCCGATTACGTCGCCGGCGGCACCTTCCGCGACTGGCCGCTGGTCGGGCTGGCGTCCGTCGCCCCCGCCAACGTCCGCCTCGATCCCGCCGCCGGGCTGTTCGGGTTCGCGATCCTCAAGCGCGACGGGTTCCTCGCCGACCCCGCCAACCGCGCCGCACTCAGCGGGGCGATCGACCGCGCCGCGGTCACCGCCGCGGTGATGCCCAATTGGGAACCGGCCGAGCGCATCCTGCCCGACATGCTCGATTCGACCGCACCGCCCGCGCTGCCCGGCTGGTCGTTGCTCACCCCCGAACAGCGCGTCGCCGCGGCACAGGCGCGGGTCGCCGGCTATGGCGCCCCGGTGGTGCTGCGGATCGCGCTGCCGTCCGGTCCCGGCGCGACGTTGGTCTATGCGCAGGTCGCCGCGTCGCTGCTCACCATCGGCATCACGCCGCAGCGCGTCGGCCCCGACGACGACGCCGAGCTGCGCCTGATCGATCAGGTCGCCCCCTATGACAGCGCGCGCTGGTATCTCGCCAATGCCTGTGCCTTGTGCGGCGAGGCCGCGCAGAGTGCGCTGGTCGCCGCCCGCGAAGCCCCGACGCTCGCCGAACGGTCGCGACTGATCGCCGCCGCCGACGCCGCGCTGGCGACGGATACGCCCTTCATTCCGATCGCGCGGCCGCTGCGCTGGTCGCTGGTCGCGATGCGGCTGCGCCAGTGGCGTCCCAACACCCGCGCCTGGCACCCGTTGAACCGGCTGCGCGACGACACCAATTAGAAGGCATGACCACCACCCGCCCCCGCCCGCTCGACGCGCGTCCGCTGCTCGACTCCCTGCCGGTCGGCCGCGACGCCGCCTCGGTCCGCATCCGGCTCGAGGCGATGGAGCGGGTTATGGAGGGGCTGTTCACCATCCCCGGCACCAACCGCAAGCTCGGCCTCGACGTGATCCTCGATCTCGTTCCCGTGATCGGCACCACGGTCGCCGCCCTCATCGGGTCGTGGCTGGTGTGGGAAGCACGCAATCTCGGCATGTCGAAGCTGCAGATGGCGCGGATGTTCGGCAACGTCGGGATCGACTGGGCGCTGGGCATCATCCCCTTCGTCGGCGCGGTGCCCGATTTCTTCTTCCGGTCGAACACCCGCAACCTGCGGATCATCCGCCGCCACCTCGACAAACATCATCCGGCGACGGCGACGATCATCGGCTGACGATCAGCGCCCGCCGCGCCAGATCTTCACCGTCGCATCGCTTGGCAGGCCGCCCTGGTGCGCGGGGCAACGCTGGTAGCGGAACGCCTTGTCGAGGCAGATCCAGATCTCGTCGAGCCAGCCCTGCTTGCTCGCCGTCACCCGCATCATGTCCGGCCCGAGCCCGGGATTGCTGCGCGCGACCGCCGCCGCCAGTCCGCCGGCGGTGAGCGGCGCGCGCGACAGCGCGTCCATGTCGGGATAGCGCAGCTTGCCGTACAGGCTGGTCGAAGTCGCGAAGTAACGATCGGGCCGGTAGCCGGCCATGCAGGTGCCGTGCTTCGACCATTCGTGCTGCATCAGCTGCGCCGACGGGGTGCTGCAGATATGCTTCTGGATCACGCCACGCGGCAGCAACGGGGTCGCCTGGCAATATTGCGGCCAGTCCTTGCCGATGCCGTCGGGCCACAGTCCGTGCAGGGTGAAGCCGAACCGGTTGCCCGCCCCGCACTGGAAGCGCGCGCCGACGTCGCGGTCGTGATCGCGGCAATATTGCGGTGCCCAGGTGATCGCCAGCGTGTAGCCGCCGATCGGCAGCAACCGCCGCGGCTGGCTGTCGCTCGGCAGGTCGGGATGCGGCCGTTCGATGCTCGCCGGTGCGGCGCATTGATAGGCCTGCGCCTGCACCACATTGGGCACCGCCGCGAGCAACGCGGCGACCGCGACCCGCGCGATCACCATCGCGGCGCGTCCGGCGTTTCGACCACGTCGAGATCGTCGTCTTCGTCCAGCCCCTCGCCGAACCACGTTTTGGCATCGGGCTTGAACAACATCACCGCCGCGGCGACGTAGAGGATGTTGGCGACCAGCCCGAGCGCGAGCTGCGCATTGAGCGCCGACTTGCCGAGCGCGATCAGCACGACCGCGGAGACGACCGCGAGCACGCCGAAGGCGGCGAACACCACCTGCACCCATTTCGCGACCACGCTCGGCCGGCGGACGATGAAGAACCAGATCAGCACCGCGATCGCCAGCCCCAGCACCTGCATCGCCGGCAACAGCCACGACATGCTCGCAAGCATCGGATTGGACGCCAGCGCCGCCTGCGACGTGCGCCAGTTGAGCGCGGTGTTGATCAGGCCGAGTATCACCGACGCCCAGTAGAATTGCTCGAACCGGGCAATGGATGGCGGTTTGGTCACGACAAATCCCCTTGCTGCTTCATGTCAGCCTAGCCGCCCCGCCGGGGCGTGCAAGCCGCCGCTCATATCACCGTGAAATCCAGGCCGATATCCGCCGCGGGCGCCGATTGGGTCAGCCGCCCGACCGAGACGTAGGTGACGCCGCTCTCCGCGATCGCCCGCACCGTGTCGAGCCGCACCCCGCCAGACGCCTCGGTCGGCACGCGCCCGCCGACCAGCGCCACCGCTTCGCGCAGCAGCGCCGGCGGCATGTTGTCGAGCAGCAGATGCGTCGCCCCCGCATCGAGCGCCGTCGCGATCTGGTCGAGCCGGTCGACCTCGACGATGATCCGCGCGATCCCCGCCGCGACCGCACGCTGCACCGCCGGCGCGATGCCGCCGGCGACCGCGATGTGATTGTCCTTGATCATCGCCGCATCCCACAGCCCGAGCCGGTGGTTCTGCGCGCCGCCGGTGCGGGTCGCGTATTTCTCCAGCCGGCGCAGCCCCGGGATCGTCTTGCGCGTGTCGAGCAGCACCGCGCCGGTATCCGCGATCGCATCGACATAGGCGCGGGTCAGCGTCGCGATCCCCGACAGATGCTGTACCGTGTTGAGCGCCGAGCGTTCGGCGGTGAGCAGCGCCCGCGCCGACCCTTCCAGCCGCATCAGCTCGCTATGCGCCGGCACCCGGGCACCGTCCTCGACCAGCCGGGTGATCCGCACCTCGGGATCGAGCGCCCGGAAAAAGGCTTCCGCGATGCCGAGTCCGGCGACGACGATCGCATCGCGTGTGTCCATCACCCCGGTGAAGCGCGCCTCTGCCGGGATCACCGCGGCGGAGGTGATGTCGCCGCGGTCGCCCAGATCTTCCGCCAAAGTGGCGGCGACGAAGCCGTCGAGGTCGAAACCGTCTAGAGTAAAGCGCGTCATACGTATACGATCCTGTCGTATGGCGTAGCGGACCATAACATCATGGGTCCGCAGCCGAATCACGGGGAAGCAAGGCGATGACCGAACGCGAGGCCCTGGAGGAACTGCACCAGTTGCTCGCCGCCGCGTTGCAGAAGGCGGACGAGCTGGAGCTGATCCTGGTCGGCATCCATATCAACGAAGCCCGCAACCTGCTCGCCCCGACGACCGCGACCTCGCACTGACGATCAGTCGCCGGTCACCGGCACCACGCGGAACGGCGTCGGACCGAGATCGCCCTGCCCGACCGTCGCCGAGGCCATCGACAGCATCGCGTCGAGGCTCTTCTTCGCCTTGACGCGCAGCCCCTCCTCGATTTCGATGCGCGGCGTCAGGTCGCGCAGCGCGACGTAGAGCTTCTCCATCGTGTTGAGCGCCATATACGGGCAGATGTTGCAGTTGCAGTTGCCGTCCGCACCCGGTGCGCCGATGAAATTCTTGAGCGGCATCGCCTTTTCCATCTGGTGGATGATGTGCGGCTCGGTCGCGACGATCAGCGTATCGCCCGGCATCGCATTGGCGAATTCCAGGATGCCGCGCGTCGATCCGACGTAATCGGCATGGTCGAGGATCACCGCCGGGCATTCGGGATGCGCGGCGACCGGCGCACCGGGATTCTGCGCCTTGAGCTTCATCAGCTCGGTTTCGCTGAACGCCTCGTGGACGATGCACACGCCCGGCCACAGCAGCATCTCGCGCCCGGTCTTGCGCTGGAGATAGCCGCCGAGGTTGCGGTCGGGACCGAAGATGATCTTCTGGTCGCGCGGCAATTGCGCCAGGATCGTCTCCGCCGACGACGAGGTGACGATGACGTCGCTCAGCGCCTTCACCTCGGTCGAGCAGTTGATGTAGGTCAGCGCGATATGATCGGGATGCGCGGCGCGGAACGCGGCGAACTGGTCGGGCGGGCAACTGTCCTCCAGCGAACAGCCGGCATCCATGTCGGGCAGCACGACGATCTTGTCGGGGCTCAGGATCTTCGCGGTCTCCGCCATGAAGCGCACCCCGCAGAAGGCGATGACGTCGGCATCGGTCGCCTGCGCCTTGCGGCTGAGGTCGAGGCTGTCGCCGACGAAATCGGCGAGGTCCTGCAACTCCGGCTTCTGGTAATAATGCGCGAGGATCACCGCGTTGCGCTCCTTGCGGAGGCGCTCGATCTCAGCGCGGAGGTCGAGTCCGGCGAAGCTGTTGGTCAGTTCCATAACGCCCTCGTTAGGCGATTGCGCGCCGCCCCTCAACGGCCGCCGTCACCGAGAATTGCCAAGCACTTCCGCCAGCGACCGGCTGGCATCCCACCGCTCGGTCGCCGCCGTGGGATCGTCGATGAAACTGACCTTGACGGTGGCGTCGATCCCCGCGGCGCGCAGCGGCATGACGAAGCTGTTCTCGACCGCACGCCGCGTCGCGTCGCGCGCCAGCTTCATCGGCGTCGCGTCGCGCGCCTGCCGCACCAGCTCGGCCTGCCCGGCACGGCGATTCGCGGTATCGAGCGCGGTGTCGGCATCGGTCAGCCGCGACAGGATGCCGCCGCTGCCATATTCGCGGATCGCGTTGAGATCGACCTGCGGCCCGTCGAGCTCGATCGGCGGCAGCCGTACCGACAAGGTGCGGCTGTCGGCATCCCATGCGACGTCGCGCTGCGTCAGCTTGCCGAGATCGACCTCGTAACGGACCAGGCCGGGCATGATCAGCGTCTTCTCGGTCGACAGGCCGAGCTGCGACTGGCGCGAGGTGCTCACCGCGACGAAGCGCGCGGCGAAGGCGGACAGGCGGTTCTGCTCGCGCAGCCCCTGCAGGCTGGCGCTGGCGACGGTGGTCGGATCGGGCGACAGCCGGCGTTCGACGTAGCGTTGCACGCCCCACAGGCCGATCAGCACGGCGAGGGCGAGCAGCACGATGATCCCCGCCGCCTTGCCGAGGAACGAGCCGGTCGACGATCGGACCGCGGGTGCCGCGGCGTCGGGCATTGGATCGCTCATTCGCTGCTCCGCCATAGGTCGCCCTCCTCGCTCACCCGCTGCCGTTTGTTAAGATCATAGAGGTGCGCGAGCACCGATCGCTGCGCCGCCGGGATCAGGCGCGGATCGAGCCCGACGTACATCCGCCGGGTCATCTCCTCCAGCGCCAGCGGCGCCTCGCGCAGCAGCCGCAGGATCTGTCCCTCGCGCTGCTTGCGATGCCCCAGCATGCCGCGCACCAGCCGCTGCGGCTGGTCCACCGCCTCGCCATGGCCGGGATAATAGATGCGATCGTCACGGCCGAGCAGCTTGTCGAGGCTCGCCATATATTGCCCCATGTCGCCGTCGGGCGGTGAGATCACGCTGGTCGCCCAGCCCATCACGTGATCGCCCGAAAACAGCGCACCCGTCTCGGGCAGCGCGAAGGCGAGATGGTTCGACGTATGGCCGGGGGTCGCGATCGCGCTCAGCGTCCAGCCGTCGCCGGCGACGCTCTCGCCCTCGGCCAGCACGCGGTCGGGCGCATAGGCCGCATCGAACGCCGCATCGAGCCCGGCCGTCTCGCTCGCGACATGCACCGGCGCGGCACCGACGACCGGCGCCCCGGTCGCGGCGGCGAGCGGCCGGCTGGCGGGGCTGTGGTCGCGGTGATGATGGGTGATGACGATCGCACGCACCGGCCGCCCGGCGATCACCCGCAGCAGCGTCTCGACATGCGCGGGATCGTCCGGTCCCGGATCGATCACCGCCAGGTCGCTGCCGCCGACGACATGCGTCTGCGTGCCGCCATAGGTATAGGGCGACGGATTGGGCGCGAGCACACGGGTGACGAGCGGCTCGAGCTGGATCGGGATACCGGTCGGATGCTCGGCCATTGTGTCGGATGTGGCGCGATGCGCGACGGAGCGCAAGAGGCGGAGCCGATCGCCGTCACCCCGGAACAGGCCCGGAGTGACGGATTCCCGGTCGCACGCCATCTGCGCGGGCAAGCCGCGCAGCCCTCAATCCTGCTCAGCGGACGCGGTTTCCGCGCGCAATTCGGCGAGGGCCTGATCCATATCGGCGAGCGCCGCCTTGCGATCCGTTTCGGGAATGTCGCGATTGGCGGCGATGCTCGCCCGCGACGCCCGGACGCTGGCAAACGCGCTGGCCATCGCATTGCGGCGGATCGCCGCGACGTCGATCGACGCGACCGCGGCCTTGCTGGCGGTCGCGGCGGCCTCGCCGATCCGGTTGGTGCAGATGACGATCGCGCGCTTGCTCCCCGTCGCGGTGGTCAGCGTATATTGGCGCGGGCCGCCGTCGACACCGTCGACGCAGCGGCGCGACGTCACCTCGGGCGCGGAGCGGAGCGAATCGTCGACGAGCTGCTGGATCGCGTGATCGTCGAATCTGCCGTCGGCGGCCGACGTATAGGTGTTGACCTTACCGTCCTTGCCGACCTGCCGGACGAAGACGTGGCGCGATGCCGCCCCGCTCGCGGTCACCGCCGGTGCGGCCGGCACGGCCGGCGCCGCGGGCGCCGCGGGTGCGGCCGGTGCGGGCGGCGCCGGCGGCACGGCGGGAACGCTTTGCAGATCGACGCCGATCGTATCGCCGACCTTGCCGCTCAGCGCCGCCGCGGCGCTGGTGCCCGAGGCGGTGAGGCCCAGCCCGGCGAGGACGAGCGTCGATACCAATGTACCGCCCATCACGAGGCGACGACGCGAACGCGGAGACGTGGACAGCATGCGGATTCTCCCTTTGAGGTCATCGATGGTGTGCAGGTGACAGGCGGCGGATACCGCGCCGCCGTGCGCCGCCTTGACGATGGCACAGGCATAGGCGTGACGGTCGATCACCGAGCGGCCGGCGAGCACGCGCGCGTCGTTGGCGAGTTCCTGATCGGCGCGGAACGCGCGGAAGGCGCGCCAGGCGACGGGGTTGAACCAGTGGATCGCCAGCACCGCGAGCGCGATCCAGTTGGCGATCAGGTCGCCGCGCTGATGGTGGCCGATCTCGTGCGCCAGCGCGAGTTCGCGTTCGTCGGCGTCGTAGCGGTCGGCGAAATCGAGCGGGAAGGCGACGTAGCGGCGCACGATACCGAAGGCGAGCGGACCGGGCGCGACCTCGCTGGCGATGACGCGGATACCGTCCAGTTCCTCTACACTCGCGGCCGATCCGATCAGCCGGCGGCAGAAGCGGCCATGGCCGGCGAGGTGCCAGACGAGGAAGCCGAGCGCGCCCAGCGCCCACAGGCCGCCGACGATCAGCCCGATCGACGGCCCTACCGATAGTCCGGCCGCGGCGGGTGTCGCCGTCGCCGGCGCGGCGCCATCGGCGACGAAGATGGTGATCGTCTCGCTCGCCCGGCTGATCGGCGTCACCGCCGCCTGCCGCAGCCCGTCGGGGAGCGGCGGCAGCAGCAGGCGCAGCAGCGGCAGCAGCCAGAGCATATAGCCGACCTGCGGTCCGAAGGCGTTGCGCACCGGCGCGCGCACCAGCATCACCAGCGCCATCAGGATCGTGGAGGCGATCAGCGCCTCGACCAGCCAGCCGATCACTGCTTGAGGTCCTTCAGCAGCGCCTCGATCTCGGCGATATCCTGCGCGGTGAGTTCGTCGCGCTCGGCGAGATGCGCGACCAGCGGGGTCAATTTGCCGCCGAACAGCCGGTCGATCAGCCGCTTCGATTCGCCCGAGACGTAGTCACCGCGCGCGACCAGCGGGCGATAGAGATAGCGGCGGCCATCCTCCTCGTGCGCGATCGCGGTCTTGGCGAGCAGCCGGCCGAGCAGCGTCTTGACGGTATTGGCGCTCCAACCGCGGGCAGGATCGACACGCTCGGCCACGTCCTGCGCGGTGAGCGGCGCCTCGTCCCACAGCACCTCCATCACCGCATGTTCGGCATCGCTGATTCGTTCGACCACGGTTACGCTCCTGCTGGACTACAGGTGTAATCGTGCCGTTTACGGTCGTAGTCAAGTGCGCACCGCGAGTGTCGATATCGCTTACAGGTCGGGCCGGCATATGACCGCCGTTAACCCTGGCAATGGCGGAAATCCGTGCGCGGGAATGTTTGGCATAGCGTCTGCATATCGCAAGCCAGCCGAGCGTCACGACGCTTCAGCAGGGTGGGGTCATCGCTTTTCCGCGTCTCGCGACCCCACCCGCACCCGGCCGCCGCTGGCCGACACTGCCCCACATTCCTTGCGCGAGGCCGGACGCCGTCACGCAGCGGCGGCATCGCCCTTCAGCAGCGTCGCGAGCTCGCCGCTCTCGTACATCTCCATCATGATGTCCGATCCGCCGACGAATTCGCCGCCGACGTAGAGCTGCGGGATCGTCGGCCAGTCCGAATAGGCCTTGATGCCCTGGCGGATGCCCTGGTCCTGCAACACGTCGACGCTCTCATATTCGACGTTGAGGTGGTCGAGGATCGCGACGGCGCGGCTTGAAAAGCCGCATTGCGGGAACAGTGGGCTGCCCTTCATGAACAGCACCACGGCATTGTTCTTCACGACGGCGTCGATGCGGGCGTTGGTATCGTCAGTCATGGTCATCATCCTCAGGCGGCGGCGGTCTTGAGCTGCAGGGCGTGGAGTTCGCCGCCCATTCGCTCGCCGAGCGCCGCATAAACGGCTTGGTGTTGCTTGCGGAGCGGCAGACCGGCGAAGCTCGCCGATACGACGCGGGCGGCATAATGGTCGCCGTCCCCGGCGAGATCGGTGATCTCGACCTCCGCATCGGGGATGGCGGTGCGGATCAGCGCGGCGATGTCGTCGGCGGCCATCGGCATCAGCCCTGCTCCGCCTGCATCAGCTGCCGCCGCGCCTCGATCATCTTCTCGGCGAGGGCGCGGCGCACCGCGGCATCGTCGGTCTCGACACCGGCGGCGGTCAGGTCGCCGAACAGCTTGCGAACGACGTCCTCCTCGCCCGATTCCTCGAAATCCGCCTGGACCACCGCCTTGGCATAAGCATCGGTCTCTTCCGGCGTCAGCCCCATCTGCGCGGCGGCCCATTGCCCGAGCAGGCGATTGCGGCGCGCGGTGATGCGAAATGCCATCTCTTCCTCGCGCGCGAACGCCGCCTCATGGGCGTGCTCACGGTCGTCGAACATGGACATCGTCACTCACCCCATTTTTTGGTCCTCCGCACATAGGGGCGCGCCTGCGCACGCGCAACGGATGCCCGGGGAGACCGTCCCATGCCGGGCCTAAGTGGTTCGGAACAAAAAGGTTAACGATGCGATAAACATAAGACGGCGGGCGCATCGCCCGACCGCAGGAGAAGGATCATGATCAAGAGGCCCATTCCCGCTGGCGGCCACGCGCACGGATCGACCCGCGCCGCGCCGCTCACCGGCATCGTCGTCGGATCGGCGATCTCGCTGATCCTGTGGGCGCTGATGCTCGCGATCGTCTTCGCGATCCGCTGACCGGTCAGTCGACCGCGACCACCAATTTGCCGATCGCGCCCCGCGCCGCCATCTTGGCGATGGCGTCGCCGCCGCGCTCGAACGGAAAGGTCTCGGTCACGTTCGGCGCGATCTTCCCGTCGCGCCACAGATCGAACAACCGCGCGACATGCGCCGCATTGGCCTGCGGATCGCGCGCGGCGAAGGCTCCCCAGAACACGCCGCAGACGTCGCAGCTCTTGAGCAGCGTGAGGTTGAGCGGCAATTTGGGGATGCCGGCGGGAAAGCCGACCACCAGATAGCGCCCTTCCCAGCCGATCGAGCGCAACGCGGGTTCGGCATAGTCGCCCCCGACCGGATCGTAGATCACGTCGAAGCCGCCGCGCCCCCCCGCCGTCTTGAACCGTTCGGCGAGCGCCTTGGACTGGTCCTTGTCGAACGGCGCGCGCCCGTAGAGGATCGTCTCGTCGGCGCCCGCCGCTTTGGCCGCCGCCGCTTTCTCCTCGGACGACACCGCCGCGACGACGCGCGCGCAATAGGCCTTGCCCAGCTCGATCGCCGCCAGCCCTACCCCGCCCGCCGCGCCGAGCACGAGCAGCGATTGCCCCGCAGTCAATCGGCCGCGATCGAGCAGCGCATGGATGGTGGTCGCATAGGTGAGAATCAGCGCCGCGCCCTCGGCAAAGCTGCGCTCGTCGGGCAGGCGGTACAGGCGCTGCGGCTCGGTGACGATGCTGGTCGCGAGGCCGCCATGGCCGATCACCCCCATCACCCGGTCGCCGACCTGCCAGTCGCTGACACCCTCGCCGAGCGCGTCGATCACACCGGCGATCTCGCCACCCGGTGCGAACGGCCGCGGCGGCTTGAACTGATATCGGTCCTCGATGATCAGGACGTCGGGATAGTTGATCGCGCACGCCTTGACCGCGATCCGCACCTGCCCCTGGGCCGGCGCCGGATCGGGTAGCTCGGTTAGTTCTAGAGTGTCAGGTCCGCCCGGCGCCGTCGATAGCAATGCCCGCATAACCGCTCCTGCTCCCGATCCAGGGGCGATGCTGATCCACCGCACCCTCGAATTTCGAAATCGCGGTATCTCTTGCCATCGTCAGACCGATCTCGTCCAGCCCCTCCATCAGGCACTGGCGTCGGAACGGGTCGAGGTCGAAGGAAAAGCGGTCCTGGTACGGCGTCGTCACCGTCATCGTCTCGAGGTCGACGGTGACCGGCTGGTCCTTCGCCACCTCGACCAGCCGGTCCACCGCCTCCTGCGGCAGCACCACCGGCACGATGCCGTTCTTGAACGCGTTCCCCGAGAAGATGTCGGAGAAGCTGGGCGCGATCACCGCGCGCACCCCCATGTCGGCAAGCGCCCAGGCGGCATGTTCGCGGCTCGACCCGCAGCCGAAATTGTCGCCGGCGATCAGGATCGGCGCACCGGCATAGCGCGGGTCGTCGAACACGTTGCCCGGCTGCGCGCGCACCGTCTCGAACGCGCCGCGCGCCAGTCCCGAGCGCGAAATGGTCTTGAGCCAATGCGCCGGGATGATGATATCGGTGTCGATATTCTTGGCGCCCCAGGGATATGCGGTCCCGGAAACGGTGGTGACGGCCTGCATGCGATATTGAGCCCTTAGCGTTCGGTCTTGACCGGATGCGCGAGCACGCGCGCCCCCGCCACATAAGCGGCGACGCCGCTCATCATCGCACCGGCCACCAGCAGCACCAGAACCTTCTTCATCGTGTCGCTCCCATCACGTCGCGGACATCGGCGAGCCGCCCGGTCACCGCCGCTGCCGCCGCCATTGCCGGCGACAGCAAATGTGTGCGTGCGCCAGGCCCCTGTCGACCCACGAAATTCCGGTTCGACGTGGACGCACACCGTTCCCCCGCAGGCACCTTGTCGGGGTTCATCGCCAGGCACATCGAACAGCCCGGCTCCCGCCATTCGAAGCCCGCCTGCACGAACACGCGGTCGAGCCCCTCGGCCTCCGCCTGTCGCTTGACCAGCCCCGATCCCGGCACGACCATCGCGCGCACGCCATCGGCGACATGGCGCCCCTCGGCGACCGCGGCGGCGGCGCGCAGATCCTCGATCCGGCTGTTGGTGCAACTGCCGATGAAGACGTGCTGGACGGGAACGTCCTGCATCGCCGTCCCCGGCGTCAGCCCCATATAATCGAGGCTACGCTGCGCCGCGGCGCGCTTGGCGGGATCGGCGAAACTGTCGGGCTCCGGCACGACGCCGGTGATCGGCACGACGTCCTCGGGGCTCGTCCCCCAGGTCAGCGCCGGTGCGATGTCGGTTGCGTCGAGCGCGACGCTCTTGTCATAGGTCGCGGCGGGATCGGTGGCGAGGCTGCGCCACCAGGCGACGGCCTTGTCCCACGCCTCGCCCTGCGGCGCCATCGGCCGCCCCTTCAGATAGGCGAAGGTCAGATCATCGGGCGCGACCAGCCCGGCGCGCGCACCGCCCTCGATCGACATGTTGGCGACGGTCATCCGCCCCTCGATCGACATCGCGCGGATCACCTCGCCGGTATATTCGATGACGTGGCCAGTGCCGCCCGCCGCGCCGATCCTGCCCATGATCGCGAGGATCACGTCCTTGGGGCTGACGCCGAAGCCGAGCGTGCCGTCGACGCGCACCTCCATCGTCTTCGACTGGCTGAGCAGCAGCGTCTGCGTCGCGAGCACATGCTCGACCTCGCTGGTGCCGATGCCGAAGGCCAGCGCGCCCAGCGCGCCGTGCGTCGAGGTATGGCTGTCGCCGCACACCAGGGTCGTGCCGGGCAAGGTGAAGCCCAGTTCCGGCCCGACGACATGGACGATGCCCTGCTCCGCCGCGGTCGCATCGATATAATCGACGCCGAACTCGGCGGTGTTGCGGCGCAGCGCATCGAGCTGTTGCGCGCTTTCGGGATCGGCGATCGGCAGCATCCGCCCGGCGGCATCGACGCGCGGCGTCGTCGGCAGATTGTGATCGGGCACCGCGAGCGTCAGCTCGGGCCGCCGGACGCGCCGCCCGGCGACGCGAAGCCCCTCGAACGCCTGCGGGCTGGTCACCTCATGGACGAGGTGCCGGTCGATATAGATGAGGCAGGTGCCGTCGTCGCGCCGTTCGACGACATGAGCAGCCCAGATCTTTTCGTACAGCGTTTGCGGTCGGGAAGCCATGATGGCGGCCAGTTAACGCAAATGATGCGCCGGCGAAAGCCTCCACGACAGAATGTTGCCCGCGACGTTAAGTGGCGCGATTGTCTTCGATGATCGTACCACAGGCGCGCATCTCCTCTTCGTGCGCGTCTTCACGCCACGTTTCCGCCAGCGCCGCCGCCTCCCAAGCCTTGATCGCAGGATGCGCGAAAAGGCTTTCGCACCAACGTCTTCCCGCCTCGCCTACGTCGATGCCGAAGGTCCGAACGCGAAACGCGACCGGCGCATAGAAGGCATCGACCGCGGTGAAGCGATCGCCCGCCAGCCATGGACCGCCGAAGCGATCCAGCCCCTCCGCCCACAATTCGGCGATCCGCGCGATATCGCGATCCAGTGCGGTCGACGCCGGATGCGGTGTCGCCCGGACGCCGATGTTCATCATCCGCTCGTTGCGCAGCGCTGCGAATCCCCCGTGCATCTCGGTCACCGCGCACATCGCCCATGCCCGCGCCGCCTCGTCCTGCGGCCAGACGCCCGCATGCCGCTCGGCGAGATACAGCGCGATGCCCAGCGAGTCCCAGATCGTGCGATCGCCATCGATCAGCACCGGCACCTGCCCGCTTGGCGAAAAGGCGCGGAACGCCGTCCAGTTGTTCGCCGCCGTAAAGGGTTCGATCCGGTCCTCGAACGCGATGCCGAGCGCCGTCATCAACGCCCACGGACGCAGCGACCAACTGGAATAATTGCGATTGGCGGTGATCAGGACGTAACCCATCGCCTACGCCTCGTACGCCGCCGTCGTCTTCGCCGCGACCTCGTCCGCGGTCACGCCCGGTGCCAGCTCGACCAGCCGGAACCGCGACTGGTGATCCGGCCGCTGGAACACCGCGAGGTCGGTGACGATCATATCGACCACGTTCTTGCCGGTCAGCGGCAGCGTGCAGGACGGGATGAACTTGGGGCTGCCGTCCTTGGCATTGTGGTCCATCACGACGATGATCTGCTTGACCCCGGCGACGAGGTCCATCGCGCCGCCCATGCCCTTGATCATCTTGCCGGGGATCATCCAATTGGCGATGTCGCCGCCCTCGCTCACCTCCATCGCGCCGAGCACCGTCAGGTCGATATGCCCGCCGCGGATCATCGCGAAGCTCTGTTCGCTGCCGAAATAGGCGCTTTGCGGCAATTCGCTGATCGTCTGCTTGCCGGCGTTGATCAGGTCGGGATCGACCTCGTCGTCATACGGGAACGGCCCGATGCCGAGCATGCCGTTCTCCGACTGCAAGGTCACCGTGATCCCGGCGGGGATGTTGTTCGCGACCAAGGTCGGGATGCCGATGCCGAGGTTGACGTAATAGCCGTCGCGCAGCTCCTGCGCGGCGCGCGCCGCCATCTGGTTGCGATCCCAGCCCTTCATCTGCGTGGCCATCAGTTCAGTCCTCCGGGATGGTTGGCGATCTCAGCGACGGCGTCGGGATCGAGTTCGGGGCGGGCGCCGTCGAGGCCGCGCCAGATCAGCGCGGCCGCTTCCTCTTCGGTCATGCCGAGCGCCTGCGCATGCGCCTTGGCGGCGTGGCCGATCGTGTCGGCCATCAGCACGCCGAACATCTCGGCATCGGCAAGCACGCCGGCATCGATCACCACGGTCGAGCCCGACCGGTCGGTGATCCAGATCCGCGCGACCTCGGCCGATTTGGCGCCGAGATTGGGAATGGCGGACAAAGGGATGGCACGGGGTTTCGACAGCTTCACGGCGTATCGCTCCAGCGTTTGTCGGCGGGGAACACCTCGTCGAACCCGCCCTTCAGCCCGGTGCCGTAGACCGGGTTGGGCAGCACGAACCAGCCATTGCCCCACAGATCGGCGACCGCGCCGCTGTCGGCGACGCGGCGGCGCTCCGCGGCGGAGGGGATCGCGTTGAACAGGTCGCTGAAATCGCCGAGCTGGTCGCCCGCCATCGCGACGACGCAATAGCGCGCCGCGATCGCGCTGCGGCGCGCGTCCTTGCCGCTCGGCCCGTCGCGCAGGAACAGGTCGGTGCCGGGCGTGAAATCGCCCAGCCCCGCCGCCTTCAGCCCGGCGACCGTGCCGGCGGCGGTGGCGGCGCCGCGATTGCTGTTGATGATGACCGTGATGTCTGCGGCGCGCAGCGCGGCGAACGCCTCGACCGCGCCCGGCACCGGCGCGACCGCCTTGGCGCCGGTCCGCTCCCAGCGCGCCCATTGCGCCGGATCGAACGGCGCGGCGGGATCGCGCGCCGCCAGCGCCTCGATCCCGAGGTTGAGCACCACCGTCTCGTCCGCGTCGAACACCGCCGCGCGCGGCTTGCCCTCGCACGACTGCCATTGCGGCGCGGCGAGCGTCGCCCCCGGGCTGAGCACGACGCTGTCGCCCGCCGCGCGGCGATAGCTGGCGTAGGACACGAGCGCGCGGAACGCCTGCCGGCTGAGCGCCGCCGCCTCCGCCGAGCCGTAGAGATATTGATACTGCGGCGGCACCGCCCGCGTATCCGCAGCCGCACCAGCAACCGCCCCGCTCGGCGGCGGCAGCGCGGTCAGGCCGGTGATCCGCACCAGCTTGCCGTCGGCGGTATAGGTCTGCCCCGGCGCCGGCAGCGTCGCGACATGCGTCCGCTTGCCGCCGCATCCCGCGAGCAGCGCCGCCGCCGCCAGCGCGAACCCCGCCCGCCGCATCACGCCGCCTCGCGCTCCCGCACCGTGCGGAACTCGATCTTCTTGTCGTAAGGGCTGCCAACGATCATCCGCTTCACATAGATGCCGGGCAGATGGATGTGATCGGGATCGAGGCTGCCGACCGGCACCACCTCCTCGACTTCGGCGACGCAGACCTTGCCCGCGGTCGCCATCGGCTGGTTGAAGTTGCGCGCGGTCTTGCGGAAGATGAGGTTGCCGCTCTCGTCCGCCTTCCAGCCCTTGATGATACTGAGGTCGGCGCGGATGCCGCGTTCGAGGATATACTCCTCGCCGTCGAAGCTCTTCACCTCCTTGCCCTCGGCCACCAGAGTGCCGACGCCGGTCTTCGTATAGAAGCCGGGGATGCCCGCGCCGCCGGCGCGGCAGCGCTCGGCGAGCGTCCCCTGCGGGCAGAATTCCACCTCCAGCTCGCCGCTCAGATATTGCCGCTCGAACTCCTTGTTCTCGCCGACATAGCTGGAGATCATCTTCTTGACCTGCCGCGTGCGCAGCAGCTTGCCGAGGCCCTCGCCGTCGATGCCGGCATTGTTGCTGGCGATGGTCAGGCCCGTGACGCCAGACGCCTGGATCGCGTCGATCAGCCGTTCGGGGATGCCGCACAGGCCGAAGCCGCCCGCGCAGATCGTCATGCCGTCGTGCAGCAGGCCGTCGAGCGCCGCCGCCGCATCGGGATAGAGCTTGTTCATCGCCCGTGACTCTCCTGTCGTTGCCGCGGCGATAGCGGGGCGGGCGCCGCAGCGTCAAATGGAAGTGCCCCGCCGGCCCGCCCCATCCGCACCGTCACCCCGGACTTGATCCGGGGTCCCGCTTTTATGCGGGATCGACGGGCGGCTAGAGGAGCGGGACCCCGGCTCGAGGCCGGGGTGGCGAGCCTTACTTCAGCGCCGCCTGTGCCGCCGCCAGCCGCGCGATCGGCACGCGGTACGGCGAGGCGGAGACGTAATCGAGCCCCACCTTCTCGCAGAAGGCGATGCTCGCGGGATCGCCGCCATGTTCGCCGCAGATGCCGAGCTTGATGTCGGGCCGGGTCGCGCGGCCGCGATCCGCCGCCATCTGCACCAGCTCACCGACGCCCTCGATATCGAGGCTGACGAACGGGTCCTTGGCGTAGATGCCCTGTTCGACATAGGCGCCGAGGAAGCGCGCCGCATCGTCGCGGCTGACGCCCAAGGTCGTCTGGGTCAGGTCGTTGGTGCCGAACGAGAAGAACTCGCCCGTCTCGGCGATCTCGCCCGCCTTCAGCGCCGCGCGCGGCAGCTCGATCATCGTCCCGACCAGATAGTCGATCGTCTTGCCACGCTCGGCGAACACCACCTGCGCCGCCTTGTCGACCACCGTCTTCATCAGGTCGAGCTCGCGCTTGGTCGCGACCAGCGGGATCATCACCTCGGGGATCGGTGCCTTCCCCGATTTCTCCGCGACGTCGAGCGCCGCCTCGAAGATCGCCCGCGCCTGCGTCTCGTAGATCTCCGGATAGGTCACGCCCAGCCGGCAGCCGCGATGACCCAGCATCGGGTTGAATTCGTGCAGCTCGGTGGCGCGGCGCTTCAATTCGTCGATATCGACCCCCGCCGCCGCGGCGACCTCGGCGAATTCATTCTCCTCGTGCGGCAGGAATTCGTGTAGCGGCGGATCGAGCAGCCGCACCGTCACCGGCAGGCCCGCCATCACCTCGAAGATCGCGGTGAAGTCGCTGCGCTGCGCCGGCAGCAGCTTCTCCAGCGCGGCACGGCGGCCCTTCTCGTCCTGCGCGAGGATCATCTGGCGCACCGCGGTGATCCGGTCGGCGTCGAAGAACATATGTTCGGTACGGCACAGGCCGACGCCCTCGGCGCCGAAATCGCGCGCGGTCTGGCAGTCGAGCGGCGTCTCGGCATTGGCGCGGACCTTGAGCCGGCGGACGCCGTCGGCCCATTCCATCAGCACGCCGAAATCGCCGGCCAGCTCGGGCTGCACCGTCGCGACCGAACCGAACATCACCTCGCCGCTGGTGCCGTCGATCGTGATCGTATCGCCCTCGCGCACCTCGCGCCCGGCGACCTTCATCACCTTGTCCTTCGCCGAGATCGACAGCGATCCCGCGCCCGAGACGCACGGCCGGCCCATGCCCCGCGCCACCACCGCGGCGTGGCTGGTCATGCCGCCGCGCGCGGTGAGGATGCCGGTCGCGGCATGCATGCCGTGAATGTCTTCCGGGCTGGTCTCGACGCGGACGAGAATGACGGACTCGCCCGCCGCCTTGCGCTTCTCGGCGGTGTCGGCGTCGAACACCACGGTGCCCGAGGCGGCGCCGGGCGAGGCGGGCAGGCCCTTGGCGATGACGTCGCGCGGGGCATCGGGGTCGAGCATCGGGTGGAGGAGCTGGTCGAGCGCCATCGGATCGACGCGCAGGATCGCCTCGTTGCGGGTGATGAGTCCCTCGTTCGCCATATCGACCGCGATCTTCAGCGCCGCCTTGGCGGTCCGCTTGCCCGAGCGCGTCTGGAGCATCCAGAGCTTGCCCTGTTCGACGGTGAACTCGATGTCCTGCATGTCGCGATAATGCGTCTCGAGCCGGTCGAACACCGCCGCCAGCTCGCCATAGACCGCGGGCATCGCCTCTTCCATCGACGCCGGCTTGGCGCCCGCCTCCTCGCGCGCCGCCTTGGTCAGATATTGCGGCGTGCGGATCCCGGCGACGACGTCCTCGCCCTGCGCGTTGATGAGGAACTCGCCGTAATAGGCGCGGTCGCCCTTCGACGGATCGCGGGTGAAGGCGACGCCGGTCGCCGACGTCTCGCCCATATTGCCGAACACCATCGCCTGGACGTTGACCGCGGTTCCCCAGTCGGCGGGAATGTCGTTCAGGCGGCGATAGACCTTCGCCCGCTCCGATTGCCACGAGCCGAACACCGCGCCCACCGCGCCCCATAATTGGTCGTGGACGTCCTGCGGGAAGGGCTTGCCCCATTCCGTCTCGACCAGCCCCTTATATTCGGCGACCAGCGCCTTGAGGTCGGTCGCGCTCAGCTCGGTATCCAGCGTGAAGCCGTTGTCTTCCTTGGCGATCTCCAGCGCTTCCTCGAACGCGCCGTGATCGAGTTCGAGCACCACGTCGGCATACATCTGGATGAAGCGGCGATAGCTGTCCCACGCGAACCGCTCGTCGCCCGATTTGGCGGCGAGCCCCTCGACCGTCGCATCGTTGAGCCCGAGGTTGAGGACGGTGTCCATCATCCCCGGCATCGACACGCGCGCGCCCGAGCGCACCGAGACGAGCAACGGATTGCCCGCATCGCCGAAGGTCTTGCCGGTGATCCCCTCGATATGCGCGATCCCCTGCGCCACCTCGTCGCGCAGGCTCTGTGGGAATTGCTCGCCCTCGTCGTAATAGGTCGTGCACATCGCGGTCGAGATGGTGAAGCCCGGCGGCACCGGCAGCCCGATCGACGCCATCTCGGCAAGGTTCGAGCCCTTGCCGCCGAGCAGATTCTTGTCGCCCTTCCCGCCGTCCGAAACGCCGCCACCGAAACGGTACACGTATTGGGTCATCGCTGGTCCTTAGCTACGGTATGATGCCTGCCCCGGGGAGGATGGTAAGCTATCGTACGCCTGAGAAAGGTGTCGCTATCCCTCGATCTTCGAAAAATCGGCGACGGCATGCACCGCCGCACGCACCCGGTCGAGCAAAGCGAGCCGGGCGGCGCGCTTGGCGGGATCGGGATCGTTGACGATCACGCCCTCGAAGAACGCATCGATCGGCGCACGCAGCGACGCGAGCGCCGCCATCGCCCCCGCGAAATTCTCCGCCGCCACCGCCGCGGCGGCGGCAGGCTCGGCCGCATCGAGCGCGGCGATCAGCGCCGCCTCGGCGGGTTCGGGGGTGTAGGCGAGCGGTTGTGCGACGTCATCGCCGCCGGCCGCATAGCCTTCCTTCTTGAGGATATTGGCCGCACGCTTGTAGCCGGCGAGCAAATTGGCGCCGTCCTCGGTCGCGACGAACGCCTGCAACGCGTGAACGCGCGCCAGCAGCCGGACGAGATCGTCCTCGCCACCGAGCGCGAACACCGCGTCGATCAGATCGTGACGGACGCCCGCCTCGCGCTGCTGCACCTTGAGGCGGTCGGCGAAGAAGTCGAGCACCTCGCGATCGACCGCGCGGCCGAGTGGAAAGCGCAGACCGTTGTCGAGGATCAGCGCGACCACGCCGAGCGCAGACCGCCGTAGCGCGAACGGATCCTTCGACCCGCTCGGCCGCAGGTCGGCGGCGAAGAATTGCGTGATGCTATCCAGCTTGTCCGCCAGCGACACCGCCACCGTCACCGGCGCGGTCGGCACGTCGTCGCCCTGCCCGACCGGCTTGTAATGATCGCGCACCGCCTCGGCGACCGCACGCGGCTCGCCCTGCGCGGCGGCGTAATAGCCGCCGATCAGCCCCTGCAATTCCGGAAATTCGCCGACCATTCCGGTGACGAGGTCCGCCTTGGCGAGCCGGGCCGCCCGCTCCGCCATATCGGCGAGCGCAGCACGCTCCTCCCCGGCACGGGGAGGGGGACCGCCGGCTGCAGGCCGGTGGTGGAGGGGGGCTTCCTCGGGCGATGCCGCCTGTGGCACCCAGCCTCCACCGGCTTCGCCGGTCCCCCTCCCCGTGCCGGGGAGGGTTATCCCCTCCTCCACCAGCCACCGCGCCAGCTTCGCCACGCGATCGACCTTGTCGGCCACCGTGCCGAGCTTCTCGTGGAAGACGATGTTCGCCAGCTTACCCGCCTGCGTTTCGAGCGGCGTCTTGAGATCGGTCTCGTAGAAGAAGCGCGCATCGGACAGCCGCGCCGCGAGTACCTTGCGGTTGCCCTCGACGATCTGCGCGCCGCCGTCGGTCGCCGCGATATTGGCGGTGCAGACGAAGGCATTGGCGAGCGCCCCGTCCGCATCGCGGCAGACGAAATATTTCTGGTTCACCCGCGCGGTGAGCTGGATCACCTCGGGGGGCACGGTGAGGAAGTCCGCATCGAAGCGGCCGAGCAACGGCACCGGCCATTCGGTCAGCCCGGCATTCTCCGAAACCAGCCCCTCGTCCTCGACCAGCACCAGCCCCGCCTCGGCGGCGAGCGCCTCGGCGCGTTCGCGGATCAGCACGCGGCGCTCGTCCTGATCGACGATGACATGGCAGGCGCGCAATTTCTCGACATAATCCGCCGCCGAGCCGATCGTGATCTGCCCCGGATGGTGGAAGCGATGCCCGAAGGTCGCGAAGCCCGAGCGGATGCCGGCGATCTCGACCTCGACCAATTCCTCGCCGAACAGCGCGACGATGCCGTGCAGCGGCCGCACCCAGCGCAGCGACTCGGTCGAGGCGGAGGCCGCCCCCCAGCGCATCGACTTGGGCCACGGAAAGCTGCGGATGATCGCCGAAATCGCCTCGCCGAGCACCGCGGTCGCTGCACGCCCGGGCTTGTCGGTCACCGCATAGAGCACGCCGTCGCGCTCGACGAGCTGCTCGCGGGTCAGCCCCGTCTTGCGCAGGAACCCGTCCAGCGCCTGCGGCGGCGCGCTCGCCTTGGGGCCTTTCAGCTCCTCCGACACCGCCTGCGTCTCGGCGGGCAGGTCGCGCGCGATCAGCACCAGCCGCCGCGGCGTCGCATAGGTGACGAGCGATCCGGCGGCGAGCCCCGCCTTGCCCAGCTCGGCGGCGAACAGCCGCGCGAGATCGTCACGCGCCTTGTCCTGCATCCGCGCAGGAATTTCTTCGGAACGAAGTTCGAGCAGGAAATCGGTCATGATCTTCTCATTCCTCCCCCGCCAGGGGGAGGTGGCAGCCGTCAGGCTGACGGAGGGGGAGGAAAGGGTGGAGCGCAGTTGGAGAAGACACCGTCGTCCTCCCCCTCCACCACCACGCTGACGCGTGGCGGTCCCCCTCCCCCTTGCGGGGGAGGAATGCGACAAACCCGCTCACGCCGCCCATCCGTTCTTGTCCATCCACGCCGCGCAGGCGCCCTTGGCGAGGTCGCGGACGCGGCCGATGTACGCCTGCCGCTCGGCGACCGAGATCACGCCGCGCGCCTGCAACAGGTTGAACGTGTGGCTCGCCTTGATCGCCTGCTCGTACGCCGGGATCGGCAGGCCGGCGGCGAGGCTGTTCCCGCATTCCGCCGCGGCCTTCTTGAACAGGTCGAACAGCGCCGCGGTATCGGCGACCTCGAAATTCCATTTCGACATCTGCCGCTCGTTCTCGAGGAAGACGTCGCCATAGCTCACGCCGTTGTCGTTGAACGCCAGGTCGTAGACGTTGTCGACGTCCTGGATATACATCGCCAGCCGTTCGAGTCCGTAGGTCAGCTCGCCCGCGACCGGCTTCATGTCGAACCCGCCCATCTGCTGGAAATAGGTGAATTGCGTCACCTCCATCCCGTCGCACCAGACCTCCCAGCCCAGCCCCCAGGCGCCCAGCGTCGGCGATTCCCAATCATCCTCGACGAAGCGGATGTCGTGGCGCGCCATGTCGACGCCGATCGCCGCGAGGCTGCCGAGGTACAGCTCCTGCAGGTCGGGCGGCGACGGCTTCATGATCACCTGATATTGGTAATAATGCTGCAGCCGGTTGGGGTTCTCGCCGTAGCGGCCGTCGGTCGGCCGGCGGCTGGGCTGGACGAAGGCGGCGTTCCACGTATCGGGACCGAGCGCGCGCAGCGTCGTCGCCGGGTGGAACGTCCCCGCGCCCATTTCCATGTCATACGGTTGCAGGATCAGACATCCCCGGTCGCTCCAGTAATCGTGGAGCGTCAGGATCATCTTCTGGAAGGAAAGCGGTGTGGCGGCCATCGTCCCGAGGCTTTGGCCGATGAGGCCGCGTCTAGCAAGTGGTGCGGCGCGGCATTAGCTAGGCCCTCACCTTAGTCATGGATGAGCGTCCCCGCATGATACCAATTCTTCGGCCGGCCCTTCGACCCGCGCTGTCGGCGCTCGCGCTCTGCCTGTCGCTCCCCGCCTGCGCGCAGCAGCCCGCCCAGCCGGCGCGCGCCGCCAACGACGCCGATCCGGCGCTCTGGGTGGTCAGGGACAAGGACACGACCGTCTATCTGTTCGGGACGATCCACGTGCTCAAGCCGGGCCTCACCTGGTTCGACGAGGCGGTGAAGACCGCGTTCGACCGGTCGGACGAGGTCAAGCTGGAGATCGTCATGCCCGACGCCGCGGCGATGCAGGGGCTGGTGCAGGCGACCGGCGTCGCCGCGCCCGGCACGCCGCCGCTGACGCAGCGCCTGCCCGAGGCCAAGCGCGCCGCCTTCACCAAGGCGGTGACCGACCTCGGCCTGCCCGCGAACGCGCTCGACAAGTTCAAGCCGTGGCTGGCGGCGACGCAGCTCTCGGTCGCGCCTTTGTCGAAGCTCGGCTACGACAGCGACAACGGCCCCGAACAGGTCATCACCGCCGCCGCGAAACAGGCCAACAAGCCGCTCACCGGACTGGAGACGCCCGAACAGCAATTGGGCTTCTTCGGCAGCCTGTCGGACAAGGCGCAGCTCGACTTCCTCGTCAGCACGGTCGACGAACTGCCCAAGCTCGACGACCAGATGGCCTCGATGGTCGACGATTGGGCGAAGGGCGACCCCGACGCCTTGGCACGCGAGATGAACGACGAACTGAAAAGCTCGCCCGAGGTCGCCAAGGTCCTCCTCACCGACCGCAACGCGCGCTGGGCGACGTGGATCAAGCAACGCATGGCGCGGCCGGGGACGGTGTTCATCGCGGTCGGTGCGGGGCACCTCGCGGGACCGGAGTCGGTGCAGGCGCAATTGGCGAAACTGGGCGTGAAGGCCGAACGGGTGAAATACTGATACCACAATTCCTCCCCCGCCAGGGAGTGCCGGGTTGAACGGCCCCCCGGCCGTTCAAGGTCATGCCGGGGGCATGACCGACCCGGCACTGTGGCGCCGCGAAGCGGTGACGGAGGGGGAGGATACGGTAAGCTTGGTCGTATGCGGAAACACCCCCTCCACCACCCGCTAACGCGGGCGGTCCCCAGCGCAGGGTCGATCATGCCCCCGGCATGATCTTGGATTGCCGGGGGCAATCCAACCCTGCGCTCCCGCTGCGCGAGGGAGGACTTGCCCACCTTGTCTTTCCCGCCCTCATCGGCTAAGCGCCGCCGCTTCCAGCCATGGTCATCCCTGGAGGCGTGGCGCGGAAAAGACACTTTAGCACGTTTCGGAAGGTTATCTGCATGAGCGACTCCATTACGCTCGCAGCCGAGACGCGCGACCGGGTTGGCAAGGGAGCCTCCCGGGCGCTGCGTCGTGACGGCCGCGTCCCCGCTGTAATTTACGGCCAGAACAAAGAACCCACCTCGATCCACCTCGAGGAAAAGGCGCTGATGAAGGCGCTGATGACCGGTCATTTTATGACCTCGGTGATCATGATCGACGGCCAGCGCACGCTGCCCAAGGACGTGACCTTCCACCCCGTCACCGATCGCCCGATCCACGTCGATTTCCTGCGCATCGGCGAGCACACCGAAGTCACCGTCGCGGTGCCGATCGTGTTCACCGACGAAGACGATGCCCCCGGCATCAAGCGCGGTAACGGCGTGCTCAACATCACGCGCCACGAGATCGAACTGGTCGTCGACGCCGCCGACATCCCCAGCGAGATCACCATCTCGCTGAAGGGCCTCGAGATCGGCGATTCGATCCACATCAGCGACGTGAAGCTGCCCAAGGGCGCGACGCCGGCGATCGACGACCGCGATTTCGCGATCGCCACGATCGTGCCGCCGACCGTCCCGACCGCGCAGGACGAGGCGCTCGACGCCGAGGTCGCCGAGACCCAGGCCGCCGAGGCTGCTGCCGAAGCCGAGCCGAACGACGACGACAACGACGACGACAAGATCACCACCCAGAAGAACTAAGCTGGGTGCCGCTCCGGCGGCGTCGGAACCGGGGCAGGTGGGCGGCAACGCTCCCCTGCCCTTTTTCGTGTGGCCGAGGCAGCGCAGCCGCGCGTCGTCCCGCCTTCGTCATCCCGGCGAAAGCCGGGACCCATGGACACGGGCGGCTGATGGTGTCCGCACCACCAGCGTCCCGAAACCATGCGTCCCGGCGTTCGCCGGGATGACGAGGGTGGGGTAGCCGCCTATCTCCGCCAAGAGCGAACAAGGACCACACGTCATGCAGATCTGGGCCGGGCTCGGCAATCCGGGACCGCAATATGCGATGCACCGGCACAATGTCGGCTTCATGGCGGTCGATCTGATCGCCGACATGCACGGCTTCGCGCCGGTCCGGAAGCAGTTCCAGGGCTGGACGCAGGAAGGCCGCGTCGGCAACCAGAAGGTGCTCCTCCTCAAGCCCGCCACCTTCATGAACGAGAGCGGCCGCGCGATCGGCGAGGCGCTGCGCTTCTACAAGCTCGGCCCCGACGCGCTCACCGTCTTCCACGACGAGCTCGACCTCGCCCCGTTCAAGGTCAAGGTGAAGCGCGGCGGCGGCACCGCCGGGCATAACGGGCTGCGCTCGACCGATCAGCATCTCGGCCCCGATTTCCGCCGCGTGCGGATCGGTATCGGCCATCCCGGCCACAAGGACCGCGTCACCGGCTATGTGCTGGGCAATTACGCCAAGGCCGAACTCGATCCGCTCGCCGACATGCTCGGCGCGATCGGGGCCGAGGCGCCGTGGCTCGCCGCGGACGACGACGTCCGCTTCATGAACGACGTCGCCCTAAGACTAGCATAGCGAGGCTCGCACAATGACCGTCCGCACCCTGTTCGCCACCCGCTTCTACGAGGACGATCTCGGCGACGCCGCGCTGCTCGAAGAGCTGGAGGATGCCTGCCTCGACCTCGCGCGCGAGGATCGCGCCGGCGTCGCCTGGTCGAAGGCGCACGGCTATCGCGGCTATACCTCCTACGCCTCGCTCAACGATCTGCCGTCGCGCGACCCGCGCTTCGCCGACCTCGTCAAGCTGCTCAACAAGCATGTCGCGCGCTTCGCCGATGCCTGCGCCTTCGATCTCGGCGGCCGCAAGCTCAAGCTCGACAGCCTGTGGGTCAACGTCCTCAAGCCCGGCGGCACTCATTCGGGCCATATCCATCCGCACAGCGCGGTCAGCGGCACGATCTATGTCGCGACGCCGCCGGGCGCGGGCGCGCTCAAGCTGGAGGACCCGCGGCTGCCGATGATGATGGCCGCCCCCACCCGCCGCGCCGACGCCGACGAGAGCCACGCCACCTTCGTCTATGCCGAGCCCAAGCCGGGCAGCGTCTTCCTGTGGGAAAGCTGGCTGCGCCACGAGGTCGTCCCCAATGCCGCCAAGGGCGAGCGGATCAGCATCAGCTTCAATTATCGCTGAGCCGTCACGCGGCTGCCGCAATTGCCCGGCAGCTTCGCCGCATCGGGAGGCGACACGATGCGGCTGGCGATCATGATGGCTTTGCAGGCGGCACCGGTAGCGGGACCGCCGCTGCCCGCCGAGCTCCGCCCGGTCAAACCCGCATCGACGCCGGATGCCGTTCCCTGCTCCACCCCCGACCGGCGTGGCGACATCGTCGTCTGCGGCCGTGCGGCGGGCGCCGACCGCCTGCAACGGCTCGACGAAACCCGCTACGCCGAACGCCCGATCCGCGCCGCCACGACGCTCGGCAAGACCCGCCTCTCGGCCGAGGCGGAACAAGGCAGCCTGCCCGGCGGTCAGAGCGCGCCCCGGGCGATGCTCCGGCTCAAGATGCCGTTCTGACCGCGCGCGTCCGCGCCCTCATTCACCGTTCATCTCCTGCCGCTACCACCGTCCCCATGCGGTTCACCAAACAGCAGATCGGCCTCGCCGCCGTAGTCCTGCTCGCTCCCGGCGGCTTCGTCCTGGGCGCGACGCTTATCGCCAACCGCTACCGCAAGCGTCTGGCGGCGAAGGCGGACGAGCCCCCCGAACCCCCGATCGTTTCCTGAACGGAACGTTGTTTCAGGTTCATGCAACCGCGCCTAACAAGATGACGTTGATGCAACACGATTTTCACAGAACGGGAGTGTAACAATGCGGAATCTGATGCTTGCGATGGGCTGTGCGGCGATGGTGGTGCCGGCGACGATGATCGTGCCGGTGTCGAAGGCCGATGCGCAGCGGCATAAGTATCGCGAATGGCGCGACGATCGCGGCCGCATTCGCTGCCGCAAGCCCGACGGCACCACCGGTGCCGTGGTCGGCGCGGTCGGCGGTGCGCTGCTCGGCCGGACGATCGACACCCGCGGTGACCGGACGGTCGGCACGCTGGGCGGCGCGGTCGCCGGTGGCCTGCTCGGTCGCGAGATCGATCGCGGCGGCAAGCGTCGCTGCCGCTGAGCCGAGACCTTTTTAGGTCGACGGGGGCGTCGCGAGGCAACTCGCGGCGCCCCTTTTGCGTATCCCCTGCGACCTACCCCGATATGGAGATCGATGAGATGGTAACGCGCAGCGCTTCGGCGAGCTACGAGGGCCTCGGCAAGGACGGCAAGGGCAAGATCACGACCCAGTCGGGCGTGCTGTCCGATTCGCAATACGGCTTCAACACCCGCTTCGAGGATGGCGCCGGCACCAATCCGGAAGAACTGATCGCCGCCGCGCATGCCGGCTGCTTTACGATGGCGCTCGCCTTCGCCCTGGCGGGTGCGGGCCACAGCCAGGGCAATCTCAAGACCGACGCCAAGGTGACGCTCGACAAGGACGGCGACGGCTTCACCATCACCAGATCGGCGCTGACCCTCACCGGCCATGTCGAGGGCATCGATCAGGCCGAGTTCGAGCGGATCGCCAACGAGGCCAAGGCAGGCTGCCCCGTCTCCAAGGTGCTGACCTGTGAGATCACGCTCGCCACCACCTTCGGCTGATCCCGGCCCGTCCCCCGGCTACGGCCGGGGGGCGCGGCGACCGTGGCAAGGGCTAGGCGCCGGTCAGAAGATCCCGCCGCCCAGGCTCAGCCGGATCGCGAAGATCACGATCAACACCAGATTGAGGTTGCGCCCGCCGTTCGACGACGACAGCGCGCCGAACGCGGCGCCGACGATGCCGATCGGAATGACGAGCCAGTTCATCCAGCCGAGCAGCGGGATGAACGCGACCAGCCCGAGCACCAAAGTGACGAACCCGATCGCGATGGAGACGATATTGAGCATCGCCCGGATATGGCCCCCGTCCCCGCACGGGACAAGCCGGGCCGGCGTGACGTAGTGTTAACCAGAATCGCCGGTGGCGCCTTAACGGCACCTGCGCCATGTCATTGTGGTGACTGCGATTCGCCCCCTTCTCCTGCTCGCTTTGGCGCTGACCGCGTGTAGCAAGCAGCCTGCCTCGCAGCAGGATCTCGACAGCCTCGACCAGGAACTCACCGCCGCCGGCCCCGGCAACCAGCGCGATCCCGCGCTGACCGCGGCGTTGCGCGACCAGATCATGGTCGATCCGGCGCTGACGCAGAGCGCCAACACCAACGTCGTCCGCCCGCCGAGCCGCCCCGATCCGCTGTCCGCGCCGCCCGAACCGGTGATCGCCACCCCCGACCGTGTCGCCGCCGCCGACCTCAAGCCGACCCCCGCCGCCAAGGCCGACTGTCCCGCCTGCCGCAAGGCGGACGGCGCGCTGACCCTCGGCGAACTCGCCAGGCGGCAATCGGCGGCCGGCGCGCCCTGCGCCGCACGTGTCACCTATTCGGCGGGCTGGGCCAACCGCCTGCCCGCGGCGGTGCCGCTCTACCCCGACGCCCGCGTCCGCGAGGCGGCGGGCAACGACGCCTGCGGCCTGCGTGTCGTCAGCTTCGCGAGCAGCGCCCCGGTCGGCCGCATCCTCGACTGGTATAACGCGCGCGTCACCCGCGCCGGCTATTCGGCCGAGCATCAGGCATCGGGCGCGCAACACGTCCTCGGCGGCACCCGCGGCGACGCCGCCTATGTCGTCTACGTCAGCCCCGACCCCGCCGGCGGCAGCCAGGTCGACCTCATCGTCCGGTAGGCGTGATCGACATTCTGCCTAGGCGGGATCGACCTTCATCGTCGTAATGTAAGTCCTCCCCCGCCAGGGGAAGGAATTGTCATCGTCCGCGAGCTGAACGTCGATCCCGCCTAGATCGCCCCTCCTCCGACAGGAGCGGCCGAGGATGGGACGGCAACGCACCTGCCGGCTTGCTATCCCACCCCGCCCGACCATATTGTGCAATGCAGCATCACACGCTTGGTGGCGGTCCTGTCCCTTTCGGAGTGCGCGCATGCGACGTTTGTCAGACACGATCAGCCGGCTCGCCGCGGCGCAGGGCCAGCAGCAGCCGTGGACGGGCGGCGGCGATCGCCTCGGCCAGCTCACCGGCTTCGGCCGCAATCCCGGCAATCTGCTCGCGCGCACCTATGTCCCCGGATCGGTGACGGCGAAGCCGGCATTGGTCGTCGTGCTGCACGGCTGCACGCAGACCGCCGCGGGTTACGACGCCGGTGCCGGCTGGTCGCAGCTCGCCGACGAACACGGCTTCGTCCTGCTCTTCCCGGAACAGCAGCGCGCCAACAACCCCAATCTCTGCTTCAACTGGTTCGCGCCCGAGGATGTCAGCCACGACCATGGCGAGGCCTTCTCGATCCGCGAGATGATCGCGGCGATGATCGACGCGCACGACGTCGACCCCGCCCGCGTCTTCGTCAACGGCCTGTCCGCGGGCGGCGCGATGACCGCGGTGATGCTGGCGACCTATCCTGAGCTGTTCGCCGGCGGCGCGATCCTCGGCGGCCTGCCTTATGGCACCGCGAGCGGCGTGATGCAGGCGCTCGACCGGATGCGCGGCCACAACATGCCAGACGCCGCCGCGCTCGGCACGCTGGCGCGCGACGCCTCGGCGCATCGCGGCGCCTGGCCGACGCTATCGATCTGGCACGGCGACGCCGACGCGACGGTCGACCAGACCAATGCCGAGGCGCTGCTGACGCAATGGCGCGCGCTGCATCAGGTCGCGGCGCGGCCCGACGTCGAGGCGACGCAGGGCAACCACGCCTATCGCGGCTGGCAGGACGGCGCCGGCCGGGTGGTGATCGAGGATCACCGCATCCACGGCATGGGCCACGGCACCCCGATCGCCGCCCACGGGCCGGAGGCGTGCGGCACGCCGGGTCCGTTCATGCTCGACGTCGGCCTGTCCTCGACCCGCCGCATCGCCGCCTTCTGGGGCATCGCCCCGGCGATCGCAGCCCCGTCGCGCGGCAACGCCAGACTGACCCGGATCGCCACGCCGTCGCGCGAACCGGCCGGCGTCGCCGGCGTCATCAACGACGCGCTCCGCGCCGCCGGATTGCTGCGCTAGGGCGCCCCCACGCCCCACAGCGCGCGCGACACCAAACCCCCGCATTCCCTTGTACCCAATACTTCTCTAGGGCTGGCATCATGCCTCTTCTGTTCGTCATGATCGGCGGTGCCCTCGGCTCCGCCGCGCGTTATCTCACCGGCCGCGCCGCGCTCACCGCGCTTGGGCCGGAGTTTCCCTACGGCACATTGGCCGTCAATCTCGTCGGCGGACTGCTGATGGGCGTGCTCACCGCGATCCTCGCCCGCGCCGGCGGGCTCGCCGAGCCGTGGCGGCTGTTCCTCGGCGTCGGCGTGCTCGGCGGTTTCACCACCTTCTCCAGCTTCAGCCTCGACGCCGTGACGATGATCGAGCGTGGCGCGCTCGCCCCCGCCTTCGGCTATGTGCTGGTGTCGGTGATCGGATCGATCGTCGCGCTGTTCGCCGGCCTCGCCGCGACCCGCGCCCTGCTCGCCGGAGCCAGCGCATGAGCGACGCCAAGAACGACACCCGCGACGGTGTCCGCCAGTTCAACGTCGGCTATGACGACGACGGCATCCGCCTCGACCGCTGGTTCAAGCGCCACCTGCCCGAAACGAGCTTCACCACCGTCGCCAAATGGGCGCGCACCGGCCAGTTGCGCGTCGACGGCTCGCGCGTCACGCCGGGCGACCGGATCAAGGCCGGCCAGACGCTGCGCGTGCCGCCGCCCGAACCGGTGATCGAGGATACGCCCGACGCCCCCCGTCCCAAGCGCGAACGCCCGCCGCTGAGCGAGGAGCAGATCGCCTATGCGCGCGAGATGGTGATCCACAAGGATCTCCAGGCGCTCGTGCTGAACAAGCCGCCCGGCCTCGCGACGCAGGGCGGCACCAAGACGTCCGAGCATGTCGACGGCCTGCTCGACGCGCTGCAATATGATGCGGAGGGGCGGCCGAAGCTCGTCCACCGGCTCGACAAGGATACGTCGGGCGCGCTTCTCGTCGCGCGCACCAGCCGCGCCGCCGCCTTCTTCGCCAAGGCCTTCTCGGGCCGCACCGCGCGGAAGGTCTATTGGGCGCTGGTCGTCGGCGTGCCGTCGATCGACGACGGCATGGTCGACCTGCCGATCGGCAAGCAGCCCGGCACCGGCGGCGAGAAGATGCACGTCGACGAGGAGAACGGCCAGGCCGCGCGCAGCCGCTATCGCGTCGTCGAGCGCGCCGGCAACCGCTGCGCCTGGGTCGAGCTGCAGCCCTTCACCGGCCGCACCCACCAGCTTCGCGTCCATATGGCGGCGATCGGCCATCCGATCGTCGGCGACGGCAAATACGGCGGCGCCGCGGCGTTCCTGACCGGCGGCGTCAGCCGCAAGATGCACCTGCACAGCCGCCGCATCCGCGTCGACCATCCCGACGGCGGCAGCATCGACGAGACCGCGGACCTGCCGACGCATTTCGCCGAGAGCCTCGCCACGCTGGGTTTCGACATCGCCAAGGGCGACGCCATGCCCTTCGATGAACCGAAAAAAGGCCCGCCCCCCAAGGCGGTGCTCAAGCAGCGCGCCAAGGCGCATGCCAAATCGATGCGCAAGGAACACCGCGGCGAACGCCGCCGCCGCGGCAGCCCGGACTGAGCCGGGGCGCGCTACCGACGAGGCGCGCCCCCCTCACCGCGTCACCGGAGACGAGTCGGGACGCTCGCGAACGTCACCCCATTACCCGTAAGCCTGTACCCCGGCGAAGGCCGGGGCCCAGTTGGGAGGGCCGTCGTACGTGTCGGACACCGTTCCAAATCTCCACGGCCTACCAAGCCGCTCGCATAGCACGATAAACACGAACGTCTGTCCTACCCCCGTCGACCGGCGTATGCCCGAACCATGCACACCCCGCCCGCCCTCATCGTCCCGCCCGCGCGGCAGCACGAAGGCCCCTTCACGCCGTTGGGATATCCCGCCCCCATCATATCAAAAACGGAAACGATACCCCCCGATCGTTTCCGTTAAGGTGTCCATGTTGTCCATGTCGCCCAACACCCTCTTCACCGCTCCACCGGCGCCCGCTACGGCGATGCGATGACCAAACTCGCCGTATTCGACTGCGACGGCACGCTCGTCGATAGCCAGGCCAACATCTGCCAGGCGATGGAGGCGACGTTCCGCATCGCCGACCTGCCCGCGCCGCCGCGCGCGGCGATCCGCCGCATCGTCGGATTGAGCCTGGTCGAGGCAGTCCGCGCCTTGCTGCCCGACGCCGACGACGCACTCCACCGCAAGATGGCGGCCGATTACAAGGAGGCGTTCTTTGAGTTGCGCACCAGCGGCGCGATGACCGAAGAGCCGCTGTTCGAGGGCATCGCCGCGGTGATCGAGACGCTGGCGGCGCGCGGCTGGCAGCTCGGCGTGGCGACCGGCAAATCGGATCGCGGCCTTGCCCGCGTGCTCGAACACCACGGCCTCACCGATCGCTTCGTCACCCTTCAGACCGCCGACCGCCACCCCTCCAAGCCCGATCCGGCGATGCTGCTCGCCGCGATGGCGGAGGTCGACGCGACGCCTGCGCAGACCGCGATGATCGGCGACACCAGCTTCGACATGGCGATGGCCAAGGCCGCCGGCGCGCGCGCGGTCGGCGTCGCCTGGGGCTATCACGACGTCCACGATCTGGTCCGCGGTGGCGCCCAGGTCGTCGCGACGCGCACCGCGGCGCTGCTGGAGATCCTGGCGTGACCCCCGGCGACACGCGCGCGCGCAAGCGCTGGCTGGCGATGGTCGGCAGCCGGCTGGCGGGCAGCGCCGGCGCGGTGTTCGGGCTGGTGCTCGCCGCCCGCTCGCACGACTGGCCGGTCAAGGTGCTCGGCGTCGCGATCACGCTGTCCGCGCTCGCGGTGATCGCGATCGTGCCGGCGAGCCTCGCGCACCGCTGGCGGACGCCCAGGCCATGAAGCGCTTCTGGACCGACGTGACGATCGATGCCGACCGCGTCGTCACGCTCGACGGCCGGCCGGTGCGCACCCCCGGCCGCGTGCCGCTCGCGTTGCCGACCGATGCGCTCGCCGCCGCGATCGCCGACGAATGGCGCGCGGTGGTGGAGACGATCGATCCGCGCGCGATGCCGCTGACCGGCCTCGCCAACGCCGCGATCGACCGGGTCGTGCCCGATCCCGCCAGCTTCGCCGCCGGCCTCGCCGCCTATGGCGAGAGCGACCTGCTCTATTATCGCGCGCTGTCGCCCGATGCGCTGATCGCGCGGCAGCAGGCGGCGTGGGACCCGTGGCTGGACTGGGCGCGCGCGCGCTACGACGTGCATTTCGAAACGACCGCCGGCGTCATGCACCGCCCACAGCCGCCCGCGACGCTGGCCCGGCTCGGCGAGGCGGTGGCGGCGCTCGATCCCTTCCGCCTCGCCGGCCTGTCGCCGGTGGTGACGATCACCGGATCGCTTATCCTCGCGCTGGCGCTGGTCGAGCAGGCCGGCGACCCCGACACCTTGTGGACCGCGGCGAATATCGACGAGGATTTCCAGGCCGAACTCTGGGGCGCGGATTCGCTCGCGGTCCAGGCTTTGGCCAACAAGCGGCGCGACTATGACGCCGCGGTCGCCTTTCTCGCCGCGCTCAGGCCGTCCGGGTGAGCTTGCGGATGAAGCCGATCAGCCCGGTCTGCCGCGACCGTTTCAGCCGCTCGGCGGCCAGGATCGTCTTCACCCCCTGGAAGCATTGCTCGACATCGTCGTTGACCAGCACGTAATCGTAGCCATCCCAATGGCTTACCTCATTGGCGGCGCGCGCCATCCGCGCCTCGATCACCTGGGCGGTATCCGTGTTGCGGTTGGTCAGCCGCGCGCGCAGCTCCTCCATCGAGGGCGGGAAGATGAACACCCGCACCACGTCGCCGCCGGCGATCTGGAACAATTGCTGCGCGCCCTGCCAGTCGATGTCGAACAGCACGTCCTTGCCCGCGGCGAGCAGCGTCTCGATCTGCGCCCGCGGCGTGCCGTAGCGGTGGTCGAAGACGTGCGCCCATTCCAGGAACTCGTCCGCCGCGACCATGCGGCGGAATTCCTCGATATCGACGAAATGATAATCCTTGCCGTCGACCTCGCCGGGCCGCATCGCGCGCGTCGTCACCGACACCGACATGCCGAGTTCGGGTTCGTCGGCGAGCAATTTGCGCGCGATGGTCGACTTGCCCGCACCCGATGGCGAGGACAGCACGAACAGGACGCCACGACGGCGAAAATGGTGCGGGTCGGCGGAATGGGTCGTCGGCATGCGCGCTAGTGGCGTCTGCCGGGGCCAGGCGTCAAGCGCAGCCGGCTGAAAAGTCGAGAAAGCGGCCGTCCCCCCGCGTCGGGCGCGGGAGGATCACCGATCAGATGTCGCGCGACTGGCGGCGACGGTCATAGGCCTTCTTGGCGACATAGCCGCCGCCGATCAGCAGGCCGAGCGGCCCCATTCGCCGCATCGCACCCATCGACAATGCACCGATCGCCGCACCCTTCAGGCCGTTCTGGCCCTCGCGACGACCCATTTCGCGCCCGACGAGCGCACCGATAATCTTGCCGATCATGCTTCCACCTTTCCGAAAATCTGGTCTTTCAGTTCCGCTGCGCCGCGCAGCACGGCCCAGCCCACCGCGTAAGTGACGGCGAGCGGCAGCACGACCTTCAGCACATTGGCGGTCACCGCACCGATGATCGCGCCGTCGGCGACGCCATCGTCGTCACCAGACATCGAATCGATCGCGGCGCCAATCAGCGCGCCCGTGGTGGTGGTGCTCACGTCCGTCCCCTCTTAGCGTTGCGGCCATGGAAGCGCGCGAACGCCGGGGAAGTTCCTCGTAACGGAACCGTTCCGGCACTTACCCGCGGACGGGGTCAGCACCCGATCATCGTCTCCGGTCGCACCAGCCGATCGAACGTCGCCTCGTCGACCAGCCCCAGTTCGAGCCCCGCCTGTTTCAGCGTCTGCCCCTTCTGATGCGCATGCTTGGCGATCTTGGCGGCATTGTCATAGCCGACCTCGGGCGCGAGCGCGGTGACGAGCATCAGCGATTGCTCGACCAATTGCCCGATCCGCTCGCGATTCGCCTTCAGCCCGTCGACGGTCCGCTCGGCGAAGCTCTGCATCCCGACGCTGAGCAGCGCGATCGACCGCAACACGTTGGCGCCGATCAGCGGCTTGAAGACGTTGAGCTCCATATGCCCCTGCAACCCGCCGACGGTGACCGCGACGTTGTTGCCCATCACCTGCGCGGCGACCATCGTCAGCATCTCGGCCTGCGTCGGATTGACCTTGCCCGGCATGATCGAGCTACCCGGCTCGTTGGCTGGCAATTCCAATTCGCCCAGGCCCGATCGCGGCCCCGAACCAAGCAGGCGGATATCGTTGGCGATCTTGGTCAGCGCCACCGCGAGCACGTTGAGCGTGCCATGCAGATCGACCAGCCCGTCGTTCGATGCCAGCGCCTCGAACTTGTTGGGCGCGGTGATGAACGGCAGGCCGGTGAGCGCCGCGATCTCCGCCGCCACGTCTTCGGCGAAGCCCTCGGGGGCGTTCAGCCCGGTCCCGACCGCGGTGCCCCCCTGCGCAAGCGGCATGATGTTGCGCTCCAGCGTGCCCGCGATTCGGTCGCGGGCGTTGGCGAGCTGCTGGACATAGCCGGAGAATTCCTGCCCCAGCGTCAGCGGCGTCGCATCCTGAAGATGCGTGCGGCCGATCTTGACCAGATCGTTCCATTCCCGTGCCTTGGCGGCCAGCGCAGCGTGCAACCGGTCGAGCGCGGGATAAAGCTGCCGCGTTACCGCCAGCGCCGCTGCGACGTGGAGCGCCGTGGGGAAACTGTCGTTGGACGACTGGCCGCGATTGACGTCGTCATTGGGATGAACCGGCGTCTTGCCGCCGCGCGTGCCGGCGAGCTGCTCGTTGGCGCGGCCGGCGATCACCTCGTTGACGTTCATGTTCGACTGCGTGCCGCTGCCGGTCTGCCAGATGACCAGCGGGAATTGGTCGTCGAGCCTGCCCGCGGCGATCTCCTCGGCCGCATCCTCGATCGCGTCCGCCTTCTCGGCGGCGAGGCCATGCCGCCGGTTCACCCGCGCCGCCGCCTGCTTCACGATCGCCAGCGCATGGACGATCTCGACCGGCATCCGCTCGCGCGGTCCGAACGGGAAGTTCTCGAGACTACGCTCGGTCTGCGCGCCCCAATAGGCGTCGGCGGGAACGTCGATCGGGCCGATCGAATCGGTTTCGGTGCGGGTGCTCATGCGACATAATATCAAATGCGGGGTCGCTTGATTCAAGGGCGTGCGACACGCCTCTGGCAAGTACACCGATGCCGGGTCAGGCGATCCGCTTCGACAGGAAGAACCGTGCCTCACCGGGCGGATAGTCGTCGATCTGACCGAAGCAGCGATAGCCCAGCTTCTCGTAGAAGCCCCGCGCCTGAAAACTGAACGTGTCGAGCCACCGGCCGACGCAGTCGAGCCGCTTCGCCTCGGACTCGGCGGCGAGCATCAACGCGCTGCCGTGCCCGTGCCCCCGCATCGATGCCGGCACCACTAGATATTGCACGAACAGCCAGCGATAGCTCGCCATGCCCCATAGGCCGCCAGCGATCGCGCCATCGTCGCTGCGGATGACGATCGCGACAGGATGGCGCTCGGTAGGGCCGACCGCGGCATCGTTGAACGCGACTAGCGGCGCGAGGATCGCGTCGCGCTCCGTATCTCCGGGCACGGCGACGACCTCGATCACGCTCACTTCTTCCGCTTGAAGTCCACGCTCACCACGTTCGAGCCGTCCGCTGCCGGCGTCGCGGTGGGGCCGTCGTTTTCGGCCTCGTCATGTGGTTCAGGCCCGTCGCTCGGGTCTTCGGTCGCCTGGAAGCGCAGCTCGAAATTGACCGCCGGATCGTGGAAGCCGGTAATCGCCGAATAGGGAATGACCAGCTTCGAAGGCACCTGGTTGAAGCTCAGGCCGACCGAGAACTTCCGTTCGTCGACCAGCAGGTCCCAATAGCGGTTCTGCAACACGATCGTCATCTCGTCCGGGAAGCGTTCGATCAGCCGCTGCGGGATGTCGACGCCGGGCGCCTGCGTCTTGAAGGTGATGTAGAAATGATGCTCGCCGGGCAGGCCGCCCGATTCGGCGACGGAGCCGAGCACGCGGCCCACCACGGCACGCAGCGCCTCCTGGACGATCTCGTCATACGGGATAAGGCTATCGGGAAGGCCGTCGGTCATGCCCCTTGGGTAGCGTATCGCCCGGTCGGGTCAAGATTGTGCGTGACGACGCACGCTCCTATGGGACGAGCCGACATGCGCATCGCCACGATCAACCGCTCCACCGCCGAAACGCGGATCGACGTCACCGTCAACCTCGACGGCACCGGCGTCTATTCGATCAAGACCGGCATCGGCTTCCTCGACCATATGGTCGAACAGCTCAGCCGCCACGGCCTGATCGACATCGACCTCAAGGTCGACGGCGACCTCCACATCGACGGCCACCACACCGTCGAGGATTCGGCGCTGGCGCTGGGCCAGGCGGTGGCGCAGGCGCTCGGCGACAAGCGCGGCATCCGCCGCTACGGCGACGCGCTTTCGCCGATGGACGAGACGCTGACCCGCGTCGCGCTCGACATTTCGGGGCGGCCGTGGCTGGTGTGGAAGACCGCCTTCACCGTCTCGCGGCTCGGCGAGCTCGACACCGAGCTGATCGAACATTGGTTCCACAGCTTCGCGCAGACCGCGGGGATCACGCTCCACGTCGAGACGCTGTACGGCAGCAACAACCATCATATCGTCGAGGCGGCATACAAGGGCCTCGCCCGTGCGCTGCGTACCGCGGTCGAGATCGACCCGCGCAAGGCGGATGCGATCCCTTCGACCAAGGGCGTGTTGTGAGCGAGCCCTTCGTCCGCCCCGGCACCAGCATGTGCGTCGTATCGCTGACCTATGGTGACGATCTCGACGCGATCGACGCGGCGATGAGCGATCATGTCGACTGGCTCTCGGATGCCTACGCCAACGGGATGCTGCTCGCCTCCGGCCGCAAGCAACCGCGCACCGGCGGCATCATCATCGCGATCGGCGGCAAGAAAGTGACCGAGGAGCTGATCGCCAAGGACCCGTTCGTATCGCGCGGGCTCGCGACGGCGGAGATCATCCCGTTCACCGCCAGCATGGCGGCGACGCCGCTCGCCGACCTGCTGTCATGACCATCGCGCTGATCGATTACGGCGCGGGCAATCTTCATTCGGTCGAGAATGCGTTGCGCGCAGCGGGGGCGACCGATCTGACCGTCACCGCGGATGCCGATGTGGTGGCGAAGGCCGACCGTATCGTGCTGCCCGGCGTCGGCGCGTTCGGCGCCTGCGCCACTGCGTTGCGCGGCGTGCCCGGCATGGTCGAGGCGATGGAGCGCCGCGTCCGGCAGGAAGGCGCGCCGTTCCTCGGCGTCTGCGTCGGGATGCAGCTGATGGCGGACGTGGGCGAAGAGATGGGGCAGCATCGCGGGCTCGGCTGGGTGCGCGGGCGCGTGCGGCGGCTCGAACCCGGCACGATGGACGCCAAGGTGCCGCATATGGGCTGGAACGACGTCGTGCCGCTGGGCGATCATCCGCTGGTGCCCGCGGGCGAGGCCTATTTCCTGCACAGCTATGCCTATGAGGGCGAGGACGTGATCGCGACCAGCGACCATGCCGGTCCGGTTACCGCGGCGATCGCGCGCGACACGATGCTCGGCGTGCAGTTCCACCCCGAAAAGAGCCAGCGTTACGGGCTGGCGATGCTTGAAAGGTTTCTCGCATGGCGGCCATGACTTCAGTCCTCCCCCGCCAGGGGGAGGTGGCAGCGAAGCTGACGGAGGGGGAGGATACGGTAAGGTCCGCGGTTGCGGAAACGCCCCCTCCACCACCGGCCTACGGCCGGCGGTCCCCCTCCCCCGCTAAAGCGAGGGAGGAATGATATGAGCCTCATCGTCTTCCCCGCCATTGACCTCAAGGGCGGTCAGGTCGTGCGCCTCGCCGAGGGCGATATGGATCGTGCCACCGTCTATGGCGACGATCCCGCCGCACAGGCGATGCTGTTCGCCGAAGCCGGTGCGCAGCATCTCCACGTCGTCGACCTCGACGGCGCCTTCGCCGGCGAATCGGTCAACGGCGAGGCGGTACGCGGCATCGTCGAGCGCTTCCCCGGCCACGTCCAGCTCGGCGGCGGCATCCGCAACCGCGCCAGCGTCGAACGCTGGTTCGACCTCGGCGTGTCGCGCGTCGTGATCGGCACCGCGGCGCTGGAGGACCCCGAGTTCGTCCGCGGTGCCGCGCGCGACTTTCCCGGCGGCGTCGTCGTCGCGGTCGATGCGCGCGACGGCATGGTCGCGACCAAGGGCTGGGCGGACGTTTCGACCACCAGCGTCGTCGACCTCGCCCGTCGCTTCGAGGATGCGGGTGTTGCGTCGCTCCTGTTCACCGACGTCGGCCGCGACGGGCTGCTAAAGGGCTGCAACGTCGAGGCGACGGTCGATCTCGCCCGCTCGGTGTCGATCCCGGTGATCGCCAGCGGCGGCGTCAAGGGCATCGCCGAAATCCACGTCCTCGCGCTCCACGTCCGCGACGGCGTCGAGGGCGTCATCACCGGCCGCGCGCTCTACGACGGGCGGCTCGATCTCGCCGCCGCGCTGAGCGTCGCGCAGGGGGCGGAATGATGATCGCGCGAAGACGCGAAGACGCGACGATGTCCGGTGTACGGAAGCGCTGGCCTGCCATCGCCGAAGGCAGAATATGGTCTGCCGACCGCCAGCGCCTGCTTGGGGTACGCCCTCTTCGCGTCTTCGCGTCTTCGCGTGAACCAACCTACTCGAGGGCTGCCGCATGACCGTTCGCGCCCGCGTGATCCCCTGTCTCGACGTCGCCAACGGTCGCGTCGTCAAGGGCGTCAATTTCGTCGAGCTGCGCGACGCCGGCGATCCGGTCGAACAGGCGCGCGCCTATGACGCCGCCGGTGCCGACGAACTCTGCTTCCTCGACATCACCGCCAGCCACGAGGATCGCGGGACGATCCTCGACGTCGTGCGGCGCACCGCGGCGGTATGCTTCATGCCGCTGACCGTCGGAGGCGGCGTGCGCAGCGCCGAGGATGCGCGCGCGCTGCTGCTCGCCGGTGCGGACAAGGTCGCGGTCAATTCCGCCGCGGTCGCGCGGCCCGAGGTCGTCGCCGACATCGCCGAGCGGTTCGGCAGCCAATGCTGCGTCGCCTCGGTCGACGCACGCCGCGTCGGGGAGCGCTGGGAGGTGTTCACCCACGGCGGCCGTCGGCCGACCGGGCTCGACGCGATCGACCATGCGCTGCACCTCGCCGAGCTGGGTGCGGGCGAGTTGCTGGTCACCTCGATGGACCGCGACGGCACGCGCAGCGGTTACGACCTCGCCTTGGTCCGCGCGATCGCCGACCGGGTCAGCGTACCGGTGGTGGCGAGCGGCGGCGTCGGCGGGCTCGACGATCTCGTCGCCGGCATCCGCGACGGCCATGCCAGCGCGGTGCTCGCCGCGTCGATCTTCCACTTCGGCGAGGCGAGCGTCGCCGATGCGCACGACGCGCTGGCGGCGGCGGGGATTCCGGTGCGCCGCCCGCTCGCGGCATGATCCCGCTCCTCTCGGTCGCGGGCGGCCATTCCGGCATCGTCCATCGCAAGACCGGTCCCGAATGGTCGGACCTCGCGCTGTTCGTCGTCGCGGCGGTCGGCGTTTGGCTCGTCCGGCGGGCGTTGCGGCGACGGTTCACCAGGAAGGATTGACCCGGACCCTCCTCCCGCGCCAAGCGGGGGCCATGGACCCGCTCGACCGCCTGGAAGCCACCATCCGCGCCCGCCGCGACGCCGCCGAACCCGGCAGCTCCTATGTCGCCAGCCTGTTCGCCAAGGGACGGCCGAAGATCGCGCAGAAGGTCGGCGAGGAAGCCACCGAGACGGTGATCGCGGCGCTCGCCGAACCCGATACACTCGCGTCGGAAGCCGCGGACCTCGTCTTCCATCTGCTGGTCCTGCTCGCCGATGCCGGACTGGGGCTGGACGACGTCCGCGCCGAACTCGCCCGCCGCGAAGGCGTGTCGGGCCATGACGAGAAAGCCTCGCGCTAGGAGGATCTATGCCGATCGACGCTACCCTGCCCTATGACGACCAGAACGTCTTCGCCAAGATCCTGCGCGACGAGATTCCGTCGAAGCGGGTGTATGAGGACGATAATGCGGTGGCCTTCCACGACATCGCGCCGGTCGCGCCGGTCCATATCCTGGTGATCCCGCGCGGGCCGTACGTGTCGTGGGACGATTTCGGCGCACGCGCATCGGAGGCGGAAATCGCCGGCTTCGTCCGCGCGATCGGTCATGTCGCGCGCGAACACGGTCTCGTCGCGCCGGGCTATCGCTTGCTCGCCAATATCGGCGGCGACGCCGGGCAGGAAGTGCCGCACCTCCACGTCCATCTGTTCGGCGGCAAGCCGCTGGGACCGATGCTGGCGGGTTGAGCCCGCCGCGCGCCCGTCCCCGCCACGGACGCCTTCCGGGGTGCCTTGCCGAGATAAGGGATTGCACCTGTCCCATTTGGGGTTAGCATCGGCTGCTTCACCATGCGGCGGCGATCAACGACCGTGCGCATATGGGGGGAAGAGCTGCATGATTTTCGGGCGCGTCAAACCACTCGACGCCATTCTCGCCACCGCCGAAAAACGCGGGCTGCACCGCTCGCTCGGCGCGTTCCAGTTGACCATGTTGGGGATCGGCGCCGTCATCGGCACCGGTATCTTCGTTCTCACCTCGGAAGCCGCGCAGAAGGCCGGCCCGGGCATGTTGCTGTCGTTCGTCGTCGCTGGCTTCGTCTGCGCGGTCGCGGCGCTCTGCTATTCCGAGCTCGCCTCGATGGTGCCGGTGTCGGGATCGGCCTATACCTATTCCTATGCGGTCGTCGGTGAATTGCTCGCCTGGATGGTCGGCTGGGCGCTGATCCTCGAATATGCGGTCGGCGCGAGCGCGGTCGCGGTCGGCTGGTCGAACCATGCGGTCGGCCTGTTGCGGGGTCTCGGCGTCGCCTTTCCCGCATCGATCAGCAATGCCGATGCGCTGATGGCGCACATGCAGGTCGCGTTCGGCGCGACGCCGAACGTCGATCTGCAGACCGCGATGGCGGTCGGCGGCTGGGTCAACGTGCCTGCGGTGATCGTCGTCGGCTTCGTCACCTGGCTGCTGATCATCGGCACGACCGAGAGCGCGCGGGTCAATTCGGTGCTGGTGCTGATCAAGATCGCCGCGCTCACCGCCTTCGTCGCCCTGACCATCCCGGTCGCCAAGGCGACCAACTTCGATCCGTTCCTGCCGACCGGTGGCGTCGGCGTGTTCGGCGCCGCGGCGTCGATCTTCTTCGCGTATGTCGGCTTCGACGCGGTCTCGACCGCCGCCGAGGAAACCAAGAACCCGCAGCGCAACGTGCCGATCGGGCTGATCGGCAGCCTCATCATCTGCACCATCTTCTACCTGCTCGTCGCCAGCGGCGCGATCGGCGCGATCGGCGCGCAGCCGGTGATGACCGCCGGTCAGGTGCTCGCCCCCGGATCGGCCGAGATGGCCGGCCGTTGCGCATCGATCGTCGCCACCGGCGCGATCGAGCCGCTGGTCTGTTCGAAGGAGGCGCTGGTCCATGTCCTCGACACGATCGGCTGGCCGGCGATCGGCCGGCTCGTCGGCCTCGCCGCGGTGCTGGCGTTGCCGTCGGTGGTGTTGATGATGATGTTCGGCCAGACGCGCATCTTCTTCACCATGGCGCGCGACGGCCTGCTGCCCGAGAAACTGGCGTCGGTGCATCCCAAGTTCCGCACGCCGCACGTCGTCACGGTCGTCACCGGCATCGCCGCGGCGGTCGCGGCGGCGGTGCTGCCGGTCGGCAAGCTCGCCGATTATTCCAACGCGGGGACGCTGTTCGCGTTCTTCATGGTGGCGGTGTCGGTGATGGTGCTGCGCCGGACCGATCCGGGTCGCAAGCGGCCGTTCCGCACGCCGGCGGTGTTCATCGTCGCGCCGCTGGCGATCATCGGCTGCGTCGGCCTCTATCTGTCGCTGCCGCTGACCGCCAAGCTGGTCCTGCCCTGCTGGGGGCTGATCGGGCTGGTGATCTATTTCGGGTACAGCCGCAGCCGGTCGTACGTCGGCCGCGGGATCTTCGACACGGTCGACGATCCGGCGATGCAGCCGGAGCTGGCCAAGCCGGTCGACTGATCGGGGTCGCTTTCACATACCGGGCCGGGGGAGCGATCCCCCGGCCTTTTTCATGCGCGCGAAGGCGCGGAAACGCGCCGTCCGCTCCCCCTCCCGTCGGGAGGGGGAGCGCGGGCCTCAGCCGAGCTTGGCGGCGGCGAGGGCTTTCATGTCGACATTGGGGCGGGCGCCGAAGTGGCTGATGATCTCCGCCGCGCAGATCGCGCCGAGCTTGAGCGACTGTTCCAGCCCCTTGCCCTGCGCCTGGCCGTGGAGGAAGCCCGCCGCGAATAGGTCGCCCGCGCCAGTCGTATCGACCACCTTGGCGATCGGCTCCGCGGTCACCTCGGCGCGGGTGCCGTGCTGGATCGCGCAGGCGCCCGCCTCGCCGCGGGTCACCACCAGGGTCGGCACCTGCGCCGAGAGCCTGGCGACCGCCGCGTCGAAATCCTCGGTCTCGGCGAGCGCAGTCAGTTCGCCCTCGTTGGCGAACAGGATGTCGATCAGGTTGTCGGCGATCAGCTGGCGGAAGTCGCCGCCGTGACGGCCGATGCAGAACACGTCGGACAGTGTGAAGGCGACCTTGCGGCCCGCCTTGCGCGCCGCCTCGATCGCCGCCCGCATCGCGGCGCGGGGCTCTTCGGGGTCCCAGAGATAGCCTTCGAGATAGAGGATCGCCGCATCCTCGATCACCGACAGGTCGAGCGCGCTCTCGGGCAGGAATTGCGAGGCGCCGAGATAGGTGTTCATCGTCCGCTGGCCGTCGGGCGTGACGAAGATCAGGCAGCGCGCGGTGGTCGGCTGGCCGGGGCGGACCGCGGTGGCGAAATCGACGCCGGCGGCGCGGATGTCGTGCGCGAAGACCTCACCGAGCTGGTCGTCGGCGACCTGACCGATGAACGCGGTGCGCCCGCCGAGCGCCGCGATCCCCGCGACGGTGTTCGCCGCCGAGCCGCCCGACACCTCGCGGCCCGGCCCCATCTTGGCGTAGAGCGCATCGGCATCCTCGGGCGAGAACATCAATTGCATCGAGCCCTTGGCGACGCCGATCGAATCGATGAAGGCGTCGTCGGCCTGGGAAAGCACGTCGACGATCGCATTGCCGATCGCGACCACGTCATATTTGGGCTGGGACAAGGATAGGGCTCCGGGGAAAACGTAAAGGCCGTCCCTAGGGCCAGCCGCCCCCCCACGCAACGTGGCGGAGGTTGACGCGCGCGCCGTCGCCCGCCACCCCGGCGCGATGCTGCGCGCCCTCACCCTCTCGATCGGCCAGCTCGGCCAGCCCGCCATATTGCGCGTGCTCGGCAAGTCGCTGCTGGTGACGCTGACGATCTTCGCCGCGCTGGACGCCGCGCTCTATGCGGGGCTGCGGACGCTGTTCGCGGCGTGGGTCGGCGACGGATATGGCGGTGGCCTCGCCGGTGCGGCGGTGGTGGTGCTGCTGATCCTCGGCGCATGGCTGCTGTTCCGGGTGATCGCGGTGGCGGTGCTCGGCGTCTTCGGCGACGAGGTGGTCGCCGCGGTCGAGGCGCGCCATTATCCCGCCGCGCACGCCGCGGCGCGGCCGGTGCGCCTCGCGCGGTCGCTGCGCATGGGGCTCGGCTCGGCAGGGCGCGCGGTGGCGCTCAACCTGCTGATGGTGCCGGTCTATCTCGCGCTGCTGTTCACCGCGATCGGGCCGGCGATCGCCTTCTTCCTGGTCAATGCGGTGCTGCTCGGCCGCGACCTCGGCGAGATGGTGGCGAGCCGGCATATGGACGATGCGACGATGCGGGGCTGGCGCGGGGCGACGCGCGCGCAGCGTTTCGTGCTGGGGCTTGTCGGCACCGGGCTGTTCGTGGTTCCGCTCGTCAATCTGGTCGCGCCGATCCTCGGCGCGGCGATGGCGACGCATCTGTTCCACGCGTCGCGACGGGGGACGCGCGCATGAAGGCACTGGCGGCATTGGGACTGGCGCTGTTCGCGGGCGCCTGCGCCGCGCCGGGCGCGGTCGCACCGGCGGTGGTGAGCCGCCCCGTCGTCCCCTATACCAGCGCCGGGCTGGAACGCGTGATCGGCCAGGACGAGGCGGGGCTGGTGACGCTGTTCGGCAAGCCCGACGCCGACATCCGCGAGGGCGCCGCGCGCAAGCTCCAGTTCGCCGGACCGATCTGCGTGCTCGACGCCTATCTCTACCCCAAGGGATCGGAAGCGCCGCGCGTCACTTATCTCGACGCGCGCGAGCCCGACGGCAGCACGATCGACCGCGCGAGCTGCGTCGCCGCACTGACCCGCCGCGACGGCGGAAAATAGGTCAGCCTGCGTTCGACTTGGACAAGATGGACACCTTAATGGAAACGATCACCCCCTGATCGTTTCTAATTCTGCACCGATGAGACAGAGCGGAAATGAGACATAGCGGATTTCACAGCGGGAGATAGTGCATAGCAGCGCTGTAGGACAGGGCAGCGATAACATTTTCGTGTCATCCACGGCTTGCAGAACGCCAGCCGCGTTCAACTATTCACGATCGACCTTTTCTTCTTGCAAATCTAACGCCGACGACTTTTCCTTAGGAATGGGATGGAGCGATCTTCAGATTTCTTGGAGAAGCTCGGTTGAAGTAGGTTACAAACATTTGCCGGCCGTCAAATCCCTTGCCGATGATTGTCGTCTGCCAGTCGTAACCGTCTGCCGCCATTGCGCGAATCAACTCGAATGCCTGAACGGATGCCATTGCGTCGCTGCCCTTACCTCCCGGTCTGTCCTCCAAATCACCAGAAACTTCGCAGAGTGTTGCCGCGCATTGAATGTCAACGGGGCGCCCCGCCTCGCCGACTGCCTTGAGCCGGTCGTAAGCGGTATGTATATTGCCCTCTGCTTTGCTCGCCCAAATATCGTCACGGCGCTCCGTCACCAATCTATCGTGAATAATTCTTCCTTCCGTTCCGGTGCGATTGAGCAGCGGGAGAATCTGCTGCGAAATGCGGCTGCGTGAAGCTTCCCGAAAATCCTGCTCGTTGTCCGGACCCGATCCCCGCATCTTGACCGTCTCCGGTCGAGCCAAACCCTCCTCTGTAGTGTGGCGTATAGCACCAGGGACAATGGCTACTTTGTCTGGGCTGGTTAATAATGCTGGGGATGGCCTACTCAGCCAATAGCCCGCGACGCCAGCCAGCGCCACTCCCACTCCAACAAAAAGCTTCAGTCTGGCCACTGCTCTAGGCCTTTTCACTGCGAATTGTCGCCGAGACTCGGAGGTGACCTTTCAGTAGGGCACCGTGACAGGATTTTTGTAGATTGACGGCAAAATATTGCGTCTTCCCAATCATGCTTGACTCGGGGTCGGGGCCGCATTTTTCCGAACCGGTGCATTCATTCGTAGAGTATCCCTGACGGTCTACTTGGCGTGCTGTAGTTTTGCAATCCTTGTATGGCCCGGTCGCCCGACTGCCATGATTACTACTCGCCTGCGTACATTGATACCAATCCCCCATTGCGGACTGTAGATCACAATATTTGCAGTTTGGATCGCGGTACCACTGAGCATAACCCGCAACTGCCCAAAATAAGGATATTGCGACGAATGACGTTTTGATCATCACGATACTTACTCCCTATTATAAAAAGCTTCAACCTCGGGGAACAAAATAAATTAATAGTGACGTGCCATCGACCTTCCATTTGCCCGCTGCCATTATTGCGACAGCAACACATCGACTTTTGGGGCAAAGATACCCGCTTGATCTATTAATTCCCTCAAATATCCTGCCCGCCCTATTATCTGGCAAAACTCTACTGGTAATTATCACAATTTCACAAAGACCACGCCTGCATGTGAAACGATGGTAATTGTATTTGTCAGGCCCCACCCCGTTTCTACCGAAGGTTGCTGAGATTTTCGCCTCGTCTGCTAAATCTGATTTAACTTTTGGGCGGGAGCCCACCGCATGATGAAGTTCACTTATTATCGGTCGACGTATTCCACGCGCGATCTCGCGATGCTCAAATCGTGGGATAGCCTTACTCCAAATGTCATCAAACATCGCTTCGCGACGTTCTTTGTTCGGCATTTGATTAGCAAGGCCCATCAAAGAAAGCAGTGCGACAATCAGCACGGCACCATCTCCGATCGAAACAATAAACCTAATTGAACATGAAAGCCGATAAAAATCCATTTGTATTTTGCATATTCCGTAAATAATATTTCTTATGTAAACAACATCTTGCGCTAACGGCGGAGCAAAAAAACTGCTCAGTCGATGTGCGCACTGACAAGATGAGGAGCATGTTGATCAGGGCGCCTCGCAATTCGTTGCCGCCCTGACCCGGGAGTTAGGGACTCAGGATGTCGCCGGTGCCCGGCGGACGAAATCACTGGCTTGGTTTTACTTTGGAGTCGGCGCCGGCGTCCCTTGGCTGTGTGAGGCGGCAGCCGGCACCGTTTCCGGTCAGAATAGTGTCGTGGTTGGTGAACCTGTCGAGCAACGCGCCGGTCAGCTAACCCTCATTATCTCCGATCAACGATCGCTTTCGGAAATAGCAGTCGGATGCCCCAAATCGCCCCTCGCCTCGACGAACGCGGACCGTTCGTCATCCACCGACAGCGATCAAACTTCACCCCAGCGTACGCAGTCGATCCGCCGCCCAGCCCGCGGCTTCTGCCACCACCGGGTCGTCGTCGCCGCACAGTCGCTCCAGCACCGGCAGCAATGCCGGCTCACCGCTGTTGCCGGCGGCGATCGCGGCGTTGCGGACCATGCGGCCCCGGCCGATGCGCTTGATCGGGGAGCCGGCGAAGACCTGGCGGAAGTCGGCGTCGTCGAGCGCGAGCAGGTCGGCGAGCGCGGGGGTGGTGAGTTCGGCGCGGGGGTGGAAGGCGATGTTCGCCGCCGCGGTCGCCGCGAACTTGTTCCACGGGCAGACCGCGAGGCAGTCGTCGCAGCCGTAGATGCGGTTGCCGATCGCGGCGCGGAATTCGTGCGGGATCGGGCCGGCATGCTCGATCGTCAGGTAGGAGATGCAGCGGCGCGCATCGAGCCGATAGGGCGTCGGAAAGGCGTCGGTCGGGCAGGCGCGCTGGCAGGCGTCGCACGAGCCGCAACTGTCGCGGCCCGGCACGTCGGGTACGAGGTCGAGCGTCGTGTAGATCGCGCCGAGGAACAGCCAGCTGCCATGCGCGCGGCTGACCAGATTGGTGTGCTTGCCCTGCCAGCCGAGCCCGGCCGCCTCCGACAAGGGCTTTTCCATCACCGGCGCGGTGTCGACGAAGACCTTGAGGTCGCAGCCCGCCTCCTGTGCCAGCCAGCGGCCGAGCGCCTTCAGCGCCTTCTTGATGACGTCGTGATAATCGCCGCCCTGCGCATAGACCGAGATGCGGCCACGCTCGCCCTCCCCGGCCAGCCGCAGCGGATCGGCGGCGGGGGCGTAGCTCATGCCGAGCGCGACGATGCTGCGCACCTCGGGCCACAGCCCGGCGGGCGAGCCGCGGTGATGCGCGCGCTCCTCCATCCAGATCATGTCGCCGTGGCGCCCTTCGGCGAGCCATTCGCGTAAGCGCCCGGCGGTCCGCGGCGCGGCATCGGCGCGCGCGATGCCGCAGGCGACGAAGCCGAGTTCGGCCGCCTTCGCCTTGATCCGGCGTTCGATTTCGGCTTGCTGCTTGTGTTGGGACACCTCCGCCCGCTACCACAAGCGCCACGGCAACACACGCATCGCGTTCGGGATGCGTGGCGCAGCCTGGGGTCGGACGGGGGACGGGTGTTTGGCTGACGATCTGGCGGTGTTCGCCGAGCATCTGGTGAAGCGCTTCGGCGAGCGGCGCGTCGTCGACGGGATCGATCTGGCGGTGCCGCGCGGCGCGATCTACGGCGTGCTCGGGCCCAATGGCGCGGGCAAGACGACGACGCTGCGCACTTTGCTCGGCATCATCGAGCCCGACGAGGGGCGACGATCGGTGCTCGGCCATTTCGCGCCGCGCGAGGCGAGCGACCGGGTCGGCTATCTGCCCGAGGAGCGCGGCCTGTATCCGTCGATGAAGGCGCGCGACGCGATCGCCTTCATGGGCGCGCTGCGCGGACTCGACCGGCGGACGGGGCGTGCGCGCGCCGCCGAGCTGATGGAGGCGGCGGGGCTCGGCCATGCGGTCGACGAGAAGATCAAGAAATTGTCCAAGGGCATGGCGCAGCTAGTGCAATTGCTCGGCTCGGTGGTGCATCGGCCCGATCTGCTGGTGCTCGACGAGCCGTTTTCGGGGCTCGATCCGGTCAATCAGGAAAAGCTGGAGGCGCTCATCCTCGCCGAGCGCGACCGCGGCGCGACGGTGCTGTTCTCGACGCATATCATGGCGCACGCCGAGCGCGTCTGCGACCGGCTGGCGATCATCGCCGGCGGCAAGCGGCGGTTCGAGGGGACGGTGGACGACGCGCGCGGCACGCTGCCGAGCCGGGTACGCTATCTGCCGACGCACCCCGATGCGGCCATCGCCGAAGTGCTGCCGCATGACGCGGTGGCGGACGCTGGGGTGCAGGGCGGGGCCGGCTGGCGTTTCCAGCTTCCGGCGGAGGGGATCGAGGGGTTGCTGGTGACGCTGATCGATCGCGGCTACGGCATCGGCGGACTGTCGATCGAGCGACCCGGGCTGCACGACGCCTTCGTCCGCATCGTCGGCAAGGCGACCGACGCGGGAGAGGCGGCATGAGCAATGCGGTTCGCACCTTCCGCCAGGCGCTGACGATCGCGCGGCGCGATTTCGTCGCGACCGTGTTCACGCCCGTCTTCCTGCTGTTCCTGCTCGCGCCGGTGCTGCTCGGCTCGTTCTCGGCGATCGGCGGCATCGGCGCGGCGAGCGTCGCGGACAGCCGCGCCGACAAGTCGCGGATCGTCGCGATTCTGCCCGATGCCACGGCGCGGACGATGGCGGCGGCGGACACGCGGCTGCGCACCGCCTTCCGCCGCGACGACGAGGCGCCGCCGGTGCTCGTCACGCAGCGGCCCGATCGCGATCCCGCCGCACAGGCGCACGCCGCCTTCGCCAGCGACGCGTTCGAGGCGAGCGCGGTGCTTTACGGCGCGCTCGACCGGCCGCAGGTGCTGTACGGGCCGCGCGGCGGCCGCGCCGCGGATTATCTCGCGCTGCTTGCCGCCGAGACGATCGCGGCGGAGCGGCTGGGCGGCACGCCGACGCGGATCACCGCGACCAAGACGCCGACCGAACGGCCGCGGGGATCGGCGGGCAATCGCCGCCAGTCCGCCTCGTTCGCGGTGTTCGGCGTGTTCCTGCTCAACCTGTTCCTCGCCAGCCAGGTGGTCGGCACGATGGCCGAGGAGCGCAACAACAAGGTGATCGAGGTGCTCGCCGCCGCGGTGCCGCTGGAGAGCGTGTTCCTCGGCAAGCTGCTCGGCATGTTCGGGGTCGCGGTGCTGTTCGTTGTGTTCTGGGGGACGATCATTTCGCGGCTCGGCATGCTGCTGCCGCCCGAGGTGGCGTCGTCGCTGGCGATCCAGGCGGCGGTCGGCATGCCGGCGTTCGTCGCGCTGTTCCTCGTCTATTTCACGATGGCCTATCTGCTGCTCGGCTCGGCCTTTCTGGTGGTCGGCGCGCAGGCATCGACGCCGCGCGAGATCCAGATGCTCGCGCTGCCGATCTCGATCGTGCAGATGGGGATGCTGGCGCTGGCGCTCGCCGGCACCAGCCGGCCGGACAGCTGGGTCGCCACCGCCGCGCAGCTCTTCCCGCTGTCGTCGCCGTTCGCGATGGCCGGGCGTGCCGCGACCTCGCCGGACTGGTGGCCGCATGTCGCGGCGATCGCATGGCAATTGCTGTGGGTGACGATCTTCATCACGCTCGGCGCGCGCCTGTTCCGCCGCGGCGTGCTGCAATCGGGCAGCGCCAAGCCGTTCTGGAAGCGCCGGGCGGGCTGATCGCGTCGCCCGGTAACGGGTATCGACGGGGCTGGCGAACGAACGGTCGGGAGCGACGCCGCAAGAATAATTCCGCAGATGACGCGCTTGTCATCGCGCCTACGTCACCGCGTCACACGCTCGAGCCTAGATAAGGTTCCGGCATAAGGGGAGTGGCGACGATGCGGCGGATACCTGGGGTGGTGATGTTGGCGACGGTGCTGCTCGTCACCGGTCTCGCCGAGCCCAGGCCGGTGATGGCGGTGGAGCGCAACGTGCTCCACGCCGCCCCCGCCGCCGGACCGGTCACCTTGCTGTCCTACAATGTCGAGGGCCTGCCCTGGCCGCTGACCCACGGACGCGGCGCCGCCGCCGCGTCGATCGCCGCCGAGCTGCGCGCGATGCACGATCGCGGCGACGGGCCGCAGGTGGTCGCGGTGCAGGAGGCGTTCGGCGACGCGCAGAAGGCGATCGGCACCAACGCCGGTTACCGCTACGTCGCCTACGGCCCCAGCGCCGACGAAGCGGGCGCCCCGGCGACGACCCCGGCCGAGCGCGCCTTCGTCGCCAGGGCCAGCCTGTGGCATGGCGAGACCGAGGGCGCGCGCGAGGACAGCGGCCTCGCCATCTTCTCCGACTATCCGATCCTCTGGGCCAAGCGCGTCGCCTATCCGCGCTTCGCCTGCGCGGGCTACGATTGCCTCGCCAACAAGGGGATGCTGGCGGTGGCGCTGCGCGTGCCCGGCCGCGCCGCGCCGCTGGTGGTGGTCGACACGCATCTCAACGCGCGCGCCGCCTCGGGCGTCGGCAACGACCGCAGCCTGTTCGCCTATCAGCGCCAGGCCGATGCGCTGCGCGCGTTCATCGGCGCGGTCGGCGGCGGTGGCGCCTCGGTGGTGCTCGCCGGCGACTTCAACGTCGGCAACGATCCCGAGCGTCAGGCCTATCTGGCGCAGGCGCTGGTCGCCGGCGACGGCCTGACGATCGCCGCGTCGGAAACCGCCTGTGGCGCATCGTGCCGGGCGATCGCGCCGACGCCGACGCTCGCGCATGCCAAGACCGTCGTCGCCTATCGCGGCACGATCGCCGCCGAAGGGCAGACGCGCAGCTTCGGAACGCTCGCCGATGGCGACCGGCTGTCGGATCATATCGGCGTGATGCGCAGCTTCGGCATCGGCGCCTGATCCCGCCGCGGGCCGGGTGGGGTCCGGGCGGTTGGCCACAGCGCTTCGTCACCCCGGACCCGTTCCGGGGTCCACCTGGCCACAGGTCCGCGGCCGGAGCCTCGGGCCGCCCTCCCCGCCGCAAAGTGGACCTCCGAACCAGTCCGGGGTGACGGAACGGGGGTAATGGCTCCCGCGCCCCATTGTTCCGCCCGTGCAGGGGATGCGGGGGACCGTGCGGATATCTATATCACGGTAATGGTTCACGATCCTTCCCGCCGCTCGCTTCTGTCGTTCGCTGCCGCCGGTATCGCCGGGGCGGCCTTATGGGGCTGCCGCAGCGCGCCTGCCGCCGCAGCCGAGCGCTTCCCCGTCGCGATGAGCGATGCCGCGTGGCGCAAGAAGCTCGGCGATCAGGCATGGGCGGTGCTGCGCCACGAGAGCACCGAGCGTCCGTTCAGCAGTCCGCTCAACGACGAGCATCGCGCCGGGCGCTTCGCGTGCAAGGGCTGTGCGCTGCCGTTGTTCGCCTCGCAGACCAAGTTCGACAGCGGTACGGGCTGGCCGAGTTTCTACGCGCCGCTGCCGCATGCGGTGGCGACGCGCACCGACGGATCGCTGATGATGCAACGGGTGGAGGTGCATTGCCGGCAGTGCGGCGGGCATCTGGGCCATGTCTTCGACGACGGGCCGAAGCCGACCGGCAAACGCTATTGCATGAACGGTGTGGCGATGACGTTCCGCGCGGGTTGAGGGAGCCGCCGGCCCTTCGTCATCCCGGCGGATGCCGGGACCCATGGTTGCGGTGATCGCCGTCGTTTCGCGCTCCGTCGCGCCGCCCGTGTCCGTGGGTCCCGGCATTCGCCGGGATGACGATCGGAGGGGCGTTGCGCTTACTGCCCCGAGACGGGCACCACCGGAACGGCGGCGGCGGTGGCGATGATGCTGGTGTCGATGGCGGGGGCGGCTGCCGGTGCGGCGTCCGTATCCGCGGCGGGGGCGTGGCCCGAATAGATGAAGCCGTTGGTCGGATAGCTCGACGTGCCGAGGCCGCCGTTGGGACCGTACCAGACCTTGACTTCGCTCCAGTCGCCGGCGGCGGAGACGTCGACGGCGCGGACGTTGCGCTCGATGCCGCCGGGGCGCGACCAATTGGCGTGGGTGAGCAGCACTTCGCGGTCGCTGACGACCTGCGACACCATCGCGACATGGCCGACGCGCATGCGGTGGGTCGACTGGAAGGCGAGCACCGCGCCGACCTTGGGCGCATGGCCCCGCTCGTAGCGGCCGGCGGCCTGGCCCCACCAGGTATTGGCATTGCCGTGCAAATCGATGCCGGAGATCTCACGGGCATAAGGCGCGCACTGCCAGAATTGTGCCATCGCCGGGGTGGCAGTCATCAGGCCGCACGAAATCACCAGCGCAACACGCGCTGCCCACGTCTTTACAGTCATTTGCTGACCCCCCGGTCGAAAACCCGTTTGTCGAGGATGTCGCTACAAGCGACTTTGCTTTTCTCCAATGGCCGCGGGAACCATAAGAGACGAACGGTGTTGCGGCGCCGACGAGACGACGAACCGTGTCCGCAGCCCTGTCCCTTTCTGGCGGATGAACGGCGTAAAGAGGCGGAATCGGGGTGGTTTCCTGTCGTTTTCGCTGCTGGTGACAGCGCGGCGCAAGAGCGGCGTCCCCGAGGCGCGATCGATCGCTTCTACTGCCCCGTCACCCCGGACTGGTTCCAGGGTCCACCGGCCCGCGGGCGTGCGGCCCGCTCCTCCTGCCATTCTCCTCGCCGCGGGGTGGACCCCGGAACGGGTCTGGCGCAACGGGGTGGAGATGGTCGGTGCCCGCCATCCCAGTATGGCGATACTATAGGAGAGGATGCGACTTTTAGAATTTCGGGTTTGCAGCGTCCGTCGCATCGCATTACCTCTCGGCCGATCAAATGGCAGTGGAAGCGACATGGCCCTCGACCCCGATACCTTCGAAGCGCTGATCGACACCGTCCGGCGGTTCGTCGCCGAACGGCTCCGCCCGCTGGAGGCGGAGGTCGAGGCGGCGGATGCGATCCCGGAGGGGATCGTCGCCGAGATGAAGGACATGGGCCTGTTCGGCCTGTCGATCGCGGAGGATTATGGCGGGCTCGGGCTCGACATGGTCGAGGAATGCCGCGTCGCGATCGAGATGGGGCGGACGACCCCCGCCTTCCGCTCGACCTTCGGCACCAACGTCGGCATCGGCAGCCAGGGGCTGGTGATGGCCGGCACCCCCGAACAGAAGGCGCTGTGGCTGCCGAAGATCGCCAGCGGCGAGATCGTCACCAGCTTCGCGCTGACCGAACCCGATGTCGGCAGCGATTCGGGATCGGTGAAGACGCGCGCGGTCAAGGACGGCGACGTCTACCGGCTGACCGGCACCAAGCGCTACATCACCAATGCCGATCGCGCGCAGCTGTTCACGGTGATGGCGCGCACCGGCGAAGAGAAAGGCGGTCGCGGTGTCTCGGCCTTTCTGGTGCCCAAGGACCTGCCCGGCATCAGCATCGGCGAACCCGAGAAGAAGATGGGGCAGAAAGGCGCGAAGGTCGCCGACGTGCATTTCGACGACGTCCCCGTCCCCGCCGCCAACCGATTGGGCGCCGAGGGCGAGGGGTTCAAGATCGCGATGCGCGTGCTCGACCGCGGCCGGCTGCACATCAGCGCGGTCTGCGTCGGCGTCGCCGAGCGGCTGATCGCCGACAGCGTCGCTTATGCCGGCAGCCGCACGCAATTCGGCCAGCCGATCGCCAGCCACCAGCTCATCCAGGGCATGATCGCCGACATGAAGACCGAGGCGCTGGTCGCTCGGGCGATGGTGATGGAGACCGCCGCGGCGAAGGATCGCGGCGACGATGTCGTGCTCGAATCGGCGGCGGCGAAATATTTCGCCAGCGAGATGGTCGGCCGCGTCGCCGACAAGGCGGTGCAGATCTACGGCGGCGCCGGCTATATCGCCGATTACGGCATCGAGCGGCTGTATCGCGACGTCCGCCTGTTCCGCATCTACGAAGGCACCAGCCAGATCCAGCAGGTCATCATCGCCCGCGAGACGATGAAGCGCGGCGGGTGAACATCCGTCACCCCGGCCTCGAGCCGGGGTGACGACAAAGGAGAGAGACATATGGACACCAACACCCTCTTCCGGCTCGACGGCCGGGTCGCGCTCGTCACCGGCGGCAGTCGCGGTATCGGCAAGATGATCGCGGCGGGCTTCGTCGCGCAGGGGGCGAAGGTCTATATCTCCTCGCGCAAGGCCGACATCTGCGAGGCCGCCGCCGCCGAACTCGGACCGGATTGCATCGCGCTGCCGCAGGACGTCAGCACCGTCGCCGGCTGCAAGGCGCTCGCCGCACAGCTCGGCGAGCGCGAGGAGCGGCTGGACATCCTCGTCAACAATGCCGGCGCCGCCTGGGGCGTACCGTTCGAGGAATTTCCCGAGGCCGGCTGGGACAAGGTGATGGACCTCAACGTCAAATCCCCCTTCTTCCTGACGCAGGCGCTGTACGGGCTGCTCAAGGCGGCGGGAACGCCGGCGCGGCCCGCCAAGGTGATCAACATCACCTCGATCGACGGCCAGCGGCTCAATCCGTGGGAGACGTACAGCTATCACGCGTCGAAATCGGCGCTGATCTATCTCACCAAGCGGATGGCGGCGCGACTGGTGCGCGATGCGATCAACGTCACCTCGATCGCGCCGGGCGCCTTCCCGAGTGACATGAACAAGGCCGCCCGCGACCACGGCGACACCATCGCGCGCGGCATCCCTGCCGGCCGCATCGGGGTGGACGAGGATATGGCGGGCGCGGCGATCTATCTCGCCAGCCGCGCGGGCGATTATGTCGTCGGCGAGACGATCACCGTCGACGGCGGGCTGGTCCACGCCGCGGTGGGGACCAGCATCGACGCCTAGGCGCGACCAACGCGCATCACCCTCACCCTCCCGGCGCTTCGCGCCTCCTTCCCTCTCCCGGCGGGAGAGGGAAAAGACGCCGAAGGCGGCGGAGCGTGAGGCCGAGCCGCACCCCGCCCCGCGACTAGCGCGCGATGCCGCCCGCCGCGAGCACCGCGAGCGTCACCAGCTCGCTGGCGGTCGAGGTCATCGGCGCGATCTGCACCGGCTTTTCCATGCCGATCAGCATCGGGCCGATGACGCTGTCGCCACCCAGCTCGCGGAGCAATTTGGCCGAGATATGCGCCGATTGCAGGCCCGGCATGATCAGGATGTTGGCCGGCCCGGACAGGCGCGCGAACGGATAATTGGCGAGCTGGCGCGGGTTGAGCGCGACGTCGGGCGGCATCTCGCCTTCATATTCGAAGCCGACCTTGCGCTGATCGAGCACGCCCACCGCCTCGCGGATATTGTCGACCCAGGCGCCCTTGGGATTGCCGAAGGTCGAATAGCTCAGCATCGCGACGCGCGGTTCGTGGCCCATGCGGCGCGCAACCTGCGCGGTCTGTTCGGCGAAATCGGCGAGCTGTTCGCCGGTCGGCCGCTCGTTGACCGTCGTGTCGGCGATGAACACGGTGTGGCTCTGGCCGACGAGGACGTGGATGCCGAACGGAGTGCGCCCCGCCTCGGGATCGATCACGCGCTTCACCTGGCGCATCGATTCGGCCCAGGTGCGGGTGATACCGGTGATCATCACGTCGGCCTCGCCCAATTGCAGCAGCGCCGCACCGAAGACGTTGCGATCCTGGTTGATCATCCGCTCGACGTCGCGGCGCAGATAACCGCGCCGCTGCAGCCGACCGTAGACGAAATCGACCATCTTCGGGACCAGCGGCGAATGCCGGCTGTTGTGGACCTCATACTCCTGCGGGTTGGCGACGCCCAGCGCCTTCAACCGGTCGTAGACGTCGTCGCGGCCGACCAGCACCGGCGTGCCATAGCCGCCTTCCTTGAACGAGATGGCGGCGCGCAGCACCACCTCTTCCTCGCCCTCGGCGAACAGCACGCGCTTCGGCCGCGCCCGCGCACCCTCATAAGCGAGGCTGAGCACCGAGGTGGTCGGGTTGAGCCGCGCGCGCAGCGTCTGGCGATAGGCGTCCATGTCGAGGATCGGCTTGATCGCCACGCCCGAATCCATCGCCGCCTTGGCGACCGCGGACGGCACCAATTCCATCAGCCGCGGGTCGAACGGGGACGGGATGATATATTCGGGGCCGAAGCTGTGCTGCACGCCGTAAGCGACCGCCACTTCCTCGGGCACGCGCTGGCGCGCCAGTTCGGCGATCGCATTGGCGGCGGCGATCTTCATCGCATCGTTGATGCCGGTCGCCCGCACGTCGAGCGCGCCGCGGAAGATGAAGGGGAAGCAGATCACGTTGTTGACCTGGTTCGGGTAATCCGACCGGCCGGTGGCGACGATCGCATCGGGGCGCGCCGCCTTGGCGAGTTCGGGGCGGATCTCCGGCTCGGGATTGGCCATCGCGAAGATGATCGGCGACGGCGCCATATGCGTGACCATCTCGGGCTTGAGCGCGCCTGCGGCGGACAGGCCGAGGAACACGTCCGCGCCCTCCAGCGCCTCGGTCAGCGTGCGCTTGGTGGTGTTGGCGGCATGCGCCGACTGCCATTGGTTCACGTCCTCGCGGCCCTGGTAGATGACGCCGGTCTTGTCGCACATGATGACGTTGTCGTGGCGCACGCCCATCGCCTTCATCAGCTCGGTACAGGCGATCGCCGCCGCCCCCGCGCCGTTGACGACGAGCTTGACGTCCGACAGCCGGCGGCCGGTGAGCAGGCAGGCGTTGATCAGCCCCGCCGAAGCGATGATCGCGGTGCCGTGCTGGTCGTCATGGAAGACCGGGATGTTCATCCGCTCGCGCAGCGTCTGCTCGATGATGAAACATTCGGGCGCCTTGATATCCTCGAGGTTGATGCCGCCGAAGGTCGGCTCCATCAGCTCGACCGCGTCGATGAAGCGGTTGACGTCCTCGGTCTTCAGCTCGATGTCGATCGAATCGACGTCGGCGAAGCGCTTGAACAGCACCGCCTTGCCTTCCATCACCGGCTTGGACGCGAGCGCGCCGAGATTGCCCATGCCGAGGATCGCGGTGCCGTTCGAGATCACCGCGACCAGATTGCCCTTGGCGGTATAGTCATAGGCCATCGCGGGATCGTCGGCGATCGCCTGCACCGGCACCGCGACGCCGGGCGAATAGGCGAGCGCGAGGTCGCGCTGCGTCGCCATCGGTTTGGAGGCGATGATCTCGATCTTGCCGGGACGCCCCTCCGAATGGAACAGCAGCGCCTCGCGCTCGGAGAATTGGACGGACGCTTCGTCGGACATGGGGACCTCTCTGACGGGCTGACGCTACGGCTCTTGACCGGTTCGGGCCGGGCTTTCAACCCGCGGCGGTAGGGGTTATGTTGCTCGCATGACGCCCGAGGCACAGATACCGCCCCGTAATGCGCGCCGACCGACGCGCGATGACTTCGTCCGGGCGAAGGCCGGCTATGCGTCGGGATACGGCGTCGATCATGTCGTAGTCGGCGAATGGCTGCGGACCTGGGGCGAGCCGGGCCAGGTGCCTTTCGCGGAATGGCTTGCGCAACAGGATGGCTAGCGTCATCTGGCGCCAAGAGGCGCTCGATGACATCGATGCGATCATTGTCTACATCAAACGTTTCGATGCCAGCGCTGCCGCGAAAACCGGCAGTCGTCTGATCGCACTCGGGCAAAGTCTGGTTGATTTTCCTCGACGGGGACGGCCGACCGGCGACGGCTTGCGGGAATTGACCTCGGTACCGCCGTACATCATTCGCTATCACGTCGTGGACGAGGCCGTTCACATCCTCTCCGTCCGCCACGGCGCCCGCCTTCTGGATTGATCTTTCCCCAATGACCACCCCCACCCCGATGATGGCGCAATATCTCGCGCTGAAGGCCGAGGCGGAGGATTGCCTCCTCTTCTATCGCATGGGCGATTTTTTCGAGCTCTTCTTCGACGATGCGCGCATCGCCAGCGGCGTGCTCGACATCGCGCTGACCTCGCGCGGCGAGCATGACGGCGACAAGATCCCGATGTGCGGCGTCCCGATCCATGCCGCCACCGCCTATCTGCAACGCCTCATCAAGGCGGGCCATCGCGTCGCGATCGCCGAGCAGACCGAGACGCCCGCCGAGGCCAAGGCGCGCGGCGGCTACAAGGCCTTGGTATCGCGCGGTATCGTCCGCGTCGTCACCGCCGGCACGCTGACCGAGGAGGCATTGCTCGATTCGCGCAGCGACAATTGGTGCGTCGCGATCGGCGAGGCGGCGGGCGCGGTGGCGCTGGCCGCCGCCGACGTTTCGACCGGACGGTTCGAGGTGATCGATTGCTCGCTCGATGCGCTCGGTGCCGAGCTGGCGCGTCTCGGCGCGGCGGAGGTGGTCGCATCGGAGGCGGCCGAACAGGCGGAGGCGGCGACGACGTTGCGGCCGAAGCAGACGTTCGACAGCGGCAGCGGCGAGACGCGGCTGAAGACGCTGTTCGGCGTCGCGACGCTCGACGGGTTCGGCCAGTTCAGCCGCGCCGGGCTCGCCGCGGCGGGCGGGCTGATCGCCTATCTGGAGCATACCGCCAAGGGCGCCCTGCCCTTCCTGCGCCCGCCGCGGCTCAGCCAGGCCGCCGAGACGATGGCGATCGACGCGGCGACGCGCGAGAGCCTCGAACTGACCTGCACCACCGGCGGCCAGCGCAAGGGCAGCCTGCTCGACTGTATCGATCGGACGGTGACGGGCGCCGGCGCGCGGCTGCTGGCGAGCGACCTCGGCGCGCCGCTGATGGACAAGGCCGCGATCGATGCGCGGCTCGATCTCGTCCAGCATTTCCACGACGCCACCGGCCAGCGCGAGCAGGTCCGTGCGGCGCTGCGAGCGCTGCCCGATATCGGTCGCGCGCTCGGGCGGCTGGCGGCGGGACGCGGGTCACCGCGCGATCTGGGGCAGCTTCGCGACGGGCTCGACGGCGCGTGGCATCTCGGCGAACGGCTGGCGCAGATCGACGCGCCGCTGGCGCTGCTGGAGCGGGTGATGCCGCGGCTGCGCGGCCACGGCGCGCTGATCGACCTGCTCAAGCGTGCGCTCGTCCCCGCGCCGCCGATCGAGGCGAGCGACGGCGGCTATATCGCCGCGGGCTATGACGTCGCACTCGACGAATTGCGCGACACCGGCGCGGGCGGCCGCCGTGCGATCGCCGCGCTGGAGGCGGAGATGAAGGCGGCGACCGGCATCGCCACGCTCAAAATACGTCACAACAACGTGCTCGGCTATCACGTCGAGGTGCCGGCGCGGTCCGCCGATCCGCTGATGAAGCCCGACAGCGGCTTCACCCATCGCCAGACGCTGGCGGGCGTCGTCCGCTTCAACACACCGGCGCTGCACGAGGTCGCCGCGCGCGTGTCGCAGGCGGGTGCGCATGCGCTCGCCGCCGAGGCCGCGCACCTCGAGGAGTTGACCGCCGCCGCACTCGCGCATCGCGAGGCGATCGCCGCCACCGCCGACGCGCTCGCCCGGATCGACGTCGCCGCCGCGCTCGCCGAGCGTGCCGCGGAGGGGCAATGGGCGCGGCCGGCGCTCGCCGACCATCCCTGTTTCGACGTCGTCGGCGGGCGGCATCCGGTGGTCGAGGCGGCGGTGGCGAAATCGGGCGACCGGTTCGTCGCCAACGACTGCACGCTCACCCCCGATTCGCGGCTGTGGCTGGTGACGGGGCCGAACATGGGCGGCAAATCGACCTTCCTGCGCCAGAATGCGCTGATAGCGGTGCTCGCGCAGACCGGCAGCTACGTTCCCGCCACGAAGGCGACGCTCGGCATGGTCGACCGCCTGTTCAGCCGCGTCGGCGCGTCGGACAATCTCGCGCGGGGCCGGTCGACCTTCATGGTCGAGATGGTCGAGACCGCGGCGATCCTCGCGCAGGCGACGCCCAACAGCTTCGTCATCCTCGACGAGGTCGGTCGCGGCACCTCGACCTACGACGGTCTGGCGATCGCCTGGGCGGTGGTCGAGGCGATCCACGAGGACAATCGCTGCCGCTGCCTGTTCGCGACGCATTACCACGAACTGACCCGGCTGGCGGAGCGCTGCGAGGCGCTGACGCTGCACCACGTCCGCGCGCGCGAGTGGAAGGGCGAGCTGGTGCTGCTCCACGAGCTCAGCACCGGGCCGGCGGACCGGAGCTACGGCCTTGCCGTCGCGCGGCTGGCGGGGATGCCGCCGGCGACGGTGGCGCGCGCGAAGGCGGTGCTGGCCAAGCTGGAGGCGGGCCGCGCCAAGACCGGCGGGCTGGCGGCGGGGCTCGACGATCTGCCGCTGTTCGCCGCGGCGCAGGTGGCGGAGGAGCAGACGTGCGACGCGATCCGCGCGGAGGTGGAATCGCTCGACGTCGACGCGCTGACCCCGCGCGAGGCGCTCGACACGCTGTATCGGCTGAAGGCGCTGGCGCGGGAGGGGTAAGCCCAAGTCCTCCCCCGCAAGGGGGAGGGGGACCGCTCGGCGTAAGCCGAGTGGTGGAGGGGGAGGACAGGGTGGGAGCTTCATTACTTCTCTCCCGCCCTGTCCTCCCCCTCCGTCACGCCTTCGGCGTGCCACCTCCCCCTGGCGGGGGAGGACTTTAGCACCCTCCCCCAAACCCCATGTCCCCTTAACCCTCTCGCGGTTATACCCCGCCGCCATGCAGCGCCGTTTCGACCACCTCCCCAACCGCCGCGCGATCGTCGATCGCCGCGCGCTCGCCGACCGGATCGCCGCGATCGAGGGCGGCGGCATCGGTCTGCGCACCCAGGCAACCGCGATCCTCAAGGAGGCGCTCGCCGAGGGACGCGCCGAGATCCAGCGCCGGCTCGCGACGCATCCGTCGCGCGGGCTGGAGGCGTCGAACGCGCAGGCCTATCTCACCGACCAGTTGCTGCGCCTGCTGTTCGATCTCGCGACGCAGCGCCTCCACCCGCTGCCCAATCCCACGACGGGCGAGCGGCTGACGCTGATCGCGGTCGGCGGCTACGGCCGGGCCGAGATGGCGCCCTTTTCCGATGTCGACATCGGCTTCCTGACCCCGGGCAAGCAGACGCCATGGGCGGAGCAGGTCATCGAATCGATGTTGTACGCCTTGTGGGACCTCGCGCTGAAGGTCGGCCATTCCAGCCGTTCGCTCGACGAGATGGTGCGGCAGGCGAAGGGCGACGTGACGATCCGCACCGCCCTGCTCGAGGCCCGCTACGTCACCGGCGACGTCACGCTCTACGACGAGGCGGCGAAGCGCTTCAAGGCGGAGGTGCAGCATGGCACCGAACGCCAGTTCATCGCCGACAAGCTCGCCGAACGCGACGCGCGCCACCGCAAGATGGGCGACACACGCTATGTCGTCGAACCCAACGTCAAGGAGGGCAAGGGCGGGCTGCGCGACCTCCACACCTTGTTCTGGATCGGCAAATACATCCACGACGTCCAGCGCGGGGCCGATCTGGTCGAGGTCGGCCTGCTGACCAAGGCGGAATATCGCCTGTTCCACCGTGCCGACAATTTCCTGCAGGCGGTGCGCTGCCATTTGCACAGCGTTTCGCGCCGCGCCGAGGACCGGCTGACCTTCGACGTGCAGCGCGAGATCGCGACGCGGATGCGCTTCTCCGACCGGCCCGGCAAGCCGGCGGTCGAGCGTTTTATGCAATATTACTTCCTCCAGGCGAAGACGGTCGGCAACCTGACGGGTGTATTCCTGGCGCATCTCGACGAACGGTTCGCGGCGCGCGGGCGGCGGTTCGGGCTGCCGACGATCCGGCGGCGGCCGGACAAATTGCACGGCTTCGTGCTCGATCGCGGCCGGCTGGCGTTGCCGCGCGACGAGTATTTCAGCGAAGACCCGGTGCGGCTGATCGAGATCTTCCAGCTCGCCGACCTGCACGGGGTCGAGATCCATCCGCTCGCCATGCGCGCCGCGGCGCGCGACGCCAAGCTGATCGCGCGCCACCGCCGCGATCCCCGCGCCAATGCGCTGTTCCTCGACGTGCTGACGTCCCCACGCGATCCCGAACTGGTGCTGCGCTGGATGAACGAGGCGGGCGTGTTCGGCCGGTTCGTGCCCGATTTCGGCCGCGTCGTCGCGCAGATGCAGTTCGACATGTACCACCATTACACCGTCGACGAACACACGATTCGCGCGATCGGGCTGCTGGCGCGGATCGACCAGGGCGAGCTCAAGGACGACCACCCGCTCGCCTCGGCGATCATCAAGCATATCGTGTCGCGGCGCGTGCTCTATGTCGCGGTGCTGCTGCACGACATCGCCAAGGGGCGCGACGGCGACCATTCGATCCTCGGCGCGGAGGTGGCGGAACGGCTCTGCCCGCGCTTCGGCCTGTCGCCCGCCGAGACCGAGACGGTGGCGTGGCTGGTGCGCTGGCATTTGCTGATGTCGGCGACCGCGTTCAAGCGCGATCTGTCGGATTTCAAGACGATCCTCGACTTCTGCGAGGTGGTGCAGAGCCCCGAGCGGCTGCGGCTGCTGCTGGTGCTGACCATCGTCGATATCCGCGCGGTCGGGCCGGGCACCTGGAACGGCTGGAAGCGCCAGTTGCTCGCCGACCTCTACGAGGGCGCGGAGGAGGTGCTGCGGCTCGGCCACAAGCAGCGCGGGCGCGCCGAGCGGATCGCGACGCGGCAGGAGACGCTACAGGCGACGCTGGGCTGGGAGCCGGAGCGGTTCGCAGCCTTCGTCCGCCGCTTCCCCGAGGCCTATTGGATCGCCGAGCCCGACGACGTGCTCGCGCACAACGCCCGTTTCATCGCCGCCGCGGGCGAGGCGCAATTGTCGATCGACGCGCAGGTCTATGCGACGCGCGGCGCGACGCTGGTGACGATCTACGCCGCCGATCATCCCGGCCTGTTCTACCGGATCGCCGGCGCGATCCATGTCGCGGGCGGCAACATCATCGACGCGCGCATCCACACCACGCGCGACGGCATGGCGATCGACAATTTCCTCGTCCAGGACCCGTTCGGGCGGCCGTTCGACGATCTCGACCAGTTGAAACGGCTCAAGATGGCGATCGAGGATGCGCTCGCCAATCGCGGCAAGCTGACCGACCGGCTCGTCGCCAAGCCGGCGGCGCGAACGCGCGCGGATGCGTTCGAGATCGAGCCCAACGTGCTGATCGACAATCACGCCTCGAACCGCTTCACGGTGATCGAGGTCAATGCGCGCGACCGGCCGGCGCTGCTCAACCAGCTCGCACAGGCGCTGTTCCAGTCGAAGGTGACGCTGCATTCGGCGCATGTCGCCACTTATGGCGAGCGCGCGGTCGACACGTTCTACGTCACCGACCTGACCGGCGACCGGATCACCGCCGCGGCGCGGCTGAAGACGCTGGAACGCCGGCTGCGCACCGCGGCGATCGGCGAGATGGTCGAGATGGCGGCGTAAAAAGGGCCGGCGCGCATCGCTGCGGCCGGCCCCCTCCCCCGGTAATGCGGGCGGCAACGGGCTATTCTCCGTTGCCGCTGCGGATCAGAAGCGTGCGCGGATCGTCGCGCCATAGGTGCGCGGCTCGGCGAGATATTGCGAGAAGAGCTGGCGACCGCCGGGATATTGCGGATCCTGGAACGCCGCATTCGCCGCGCCTTCCTGGAACGGCGAATTGAACGCGACCTGCGCGTAATCGACGTTGGTCAGGTTCTGGCCCCAGAATTCCAGGCTGATCCGCTCGTCCGGCATGCGCAGGCCGATGCGGGCGTTGACGATGGCATAGCCGTCCTGCGCCTTCTGCGGGAACAGGTCGGACCCGGTGTTATAGTCGCTGGTCATGCGCGTATCGACGTAGAACAGCGCCGAATAGCCGCCGCCGAGCTGCGGCGTCCACGACGCCGACGAGGTCGCGACGATGTCCGCCGAGTTGGACAAAGTCCGCCCCGGCAACAGGCGTAGCGCCTGGTCGAGCGGCGCGCCCGACGAACTGCCGACCAGCTGGTTGCGGTATTTGGTGTCGGTGACGGTCAGGCCGAGACTGACGCGGAAGTCGCGTGCCGGGACGAGCGACGCCTCCAGCTCGACGCCCTTGGCGCGGACGCCATAGCCGACGTCGCCCGACGGGCAGACGCCGCTGCTGGTCGCCGCGGCATTGTAGTTGCTCGCCGCCGGGAATTTGCTCTGGTCGCGGTCGCCGCCGTTGAGGCTCGACGAACAGCCGTTGATGTTCTGCACGAGGAAGACCGTGCCGTTGAAGGTGTTGAGCTGGAAGTTGCTGAAGTCCTGGATGAATGCCGCGGCGGACAAGGTGAACGGACCGGTGCCGTATTTCGCGCCGACCTCGAACGAATTGACCGTCTCGGGCGCGAACTGGAGGGAGTTGGCAAGCGCCTGCGCGCCGCCGAGCTGCGCGAAGGTCTGCACCGGCTGTTTGAGCGCCGAACGATCGAGGTTGAACCCGCCTGCCTTATAGCCACGCGAATAGCTGCCGTAGAGCAGCAGGTCGTCGATCGGCTTCCACGACAGGATCGCGGTGCCGGTGAAACGGTCTTCCTTGCGCCGGCTGTTGATCGACACGCCGTTCAGCTCGGCGGTGTTGTTGCCCTGACAGGCGAGACCGATGATGCCGGCGGCGGTCGCCGCCAGACCGGGGTTCGCCAGCAGCGGCAACAGCGAGTTCTGGGTGGTGACGCAACCGACGTTGTCGTTGGTGAAGCTCGCGTCGAACTTCTTGCGCTCGTTGGTGTAGCGCGCGCCGAGCGTCAGATCGACGGTGTCGGTGACGTGGAAGATATTGTGGGTGAAGATCGCCCAGTTGCGGCTGTTCTGGTTGTAGACGTCGCGGGTCGAGCCCTTGTCGTTGATGCCGTCGAGCGTGTCGATCGCACCGACGATCGTCCGCCCGGCCGCACCGAACGGCGAAGCGACGCCCGGCACGACCCCGCTGAGCACCGCGCGGCCGGTCGCGCTGAGGCAGCCCGTGTTGCCCGGCGCGTAGAATTGGGCGAGCGCGCTGCCCGAGACGAGGCGGCAGGTGGCGAAACGGCCATATTGGCTGCCGAAGCGCAGGTTATCGAGAACGCGCAGATCCTCGTTGGCGAAGAAGCCGCCGACCAGCCAGTCGAGCTTGTCGGCGAACAGCGAGCCGTTGAGGCGCAGTTCCTGTGTGAAGGTGCGGAAGCGGCGCGCCGAATCGCCGTTGGCGGCGCGATAGAGGATGTCGACGCGGCTATAGTCGGTGTCCGATCCCTGATCCGAATCGTAATCGCGGTATGCGGTGATCGAGGTCAGCTTGGTGGTGCCGAAGGTCCAGTCGAGCTGACCGGAGACGCCCCAATCCTTGGTGATGCCGGCGAAGCTGCGGCCGGCGCTCACCGACACGTCTCGGCTGTAGCCGGGACTGGTGACCAGGCCGAGCGGCTGGCCGAGGTCGCGGATGACGTTGACGATGTTGTTGCCGTTGGCGCCCGCCGCGAGGCCGGCGTTGACCGATGCGGCGGGATTGTTGAGATTGCCCACCGCCTCGTTGACGCTGCGGTCGACATAGGTGGCGGCGCAGCATTTCTCGTCGCGATGCGTATAGTCGCCGATCAGGCGGAAGGTGACGTCGGTGCTCGGCTCGAACAGCAATTGGCCGCGCAGGAAGTAGCGGTTGCGGTCGTTGACGTCGGTGTTGTTGGTATAATCGCGATAGAAGCCGTCGCGCTTGACGTAGACGCCGTCGATCCGCGCCGCGATCGTCTTGCTGAGCGGCAGGTTGAGGTTGCCGGAGAAACGGTAGAAATCGTAATTGCCGTAGGTCGCCTCGGCACCGCCGCTGAAGCCTTGGAACGAGGGTGCCTTGCTGATGATGCTGATCAGGCCGGCGGAGGAGTTGCGGCCGCCGAGCGTGCCCTGCGGACCGCGCAGCACCTCGACGCGGTCGATCTCGCCGAGTTCGGTGAGGCCGATGCCCGAGCGCGAGCGGTAGACGCCGTCGATGAACACCGCGACCGAGCTTTCCAGCCCGGGATTGTCGCCGACCGTGCCGATGCCGCGGATACGCGCCGAGCCGTTCGATTCCGACCCGGTCGAGGACACCAGCAGCGAGGGTGCGAGCTGGTTGAGCTGGCGGATGTCGCTGGCACCCGAATTCTGCAACGTCTCCGCAGTGATCGCCGACACCGCCACGGGCACGTCGGACAGCGCCTGGGCGCGGCCCTGCGCGGTGATGACGATATCCCCCTGATCGCCCTCGTCCTGCGCGACCGACCCCGCCGCGGTCGGCGAGGTGGTCTGGGTCGCCGGGCTCGACGGTTCGGGCGAATTGTTCTGCGCCATGACGGGCGAGGCAATTGCGATCGTCGCTGCCGACAGCAGATACGCAGTAAGGCGCATGGTCATCCTCTCCTCTGCCGATTTCGATTTTCGAATATCGGGTTTTCTTTTGAGGCTAGGGTCGCGCAGGTGTGAGCGTCTAGTAATTTGTGGTTGGGGTTCGCATTTTCGAACCAAGTGTCGCCAATGCGCAACACCGGGCCCGTTGCCGGACCCGGTGTTCGAAAAATCCTTGACGTCGCGGCAGGTGCCGGATCGGCGGGATTATTTGGGCGCGAGCACCATCAGCATCTGACGGCCTTCCATGCGCGGATAGGCCTCGACCTTGGCGACCTCGGCGACCTGCTCCGCGACGCGCTGAAGCACCGCCATGCCGAGCTGGCCGTGGCTCAGCTCGCGACCGCGGAAGCGCATCGTGACCTTGACCTTGTCGCCCTCTTCGATGAACTCGACGACCTTCTTCATCTTGGTGTCGTAATCGTGGTCGTCGATGTTCGGACGCATCTTGATCTCCTTGATCTCCTGCGTCTTCTGCGACTTGCGGGCGAGGTTCGCCTTCTTCTGCGCCTCGTATTTGAACTTGCCGACGTCGAGGAACTTGGCGACGGGCGGATCGGCGTTCGGCGACACCTCGACCAGATCCAGGCCGAGTTCCTGCGCCTGCGCCATCGCCTCGCGCGTGTACATCACGCCAAGATTCTCGCCCTCATGGTCGATCACGCGGACCTTGGGGCTGACTATCCACTCGTTGAAACGAGGGCCATTCATTGGCGGCGCCTGATTCGGTCGGCGCATCATGGGAGGACGTATGGGTATAGCTCCTGTGGTGGTTTGCTCGCTATATAGGCGAATACCGAGCAGATTTGAAGGCTAGTCGAGGTCATTCAATCGGATCGTCACGCCGGCGAGCAACGCGGCCACCGGCTGGTCGGCTTCGAACTCCTCGACGTCGGTATACATCCCGTCAACCGGCGCACGATGAACGCGGATCGTCTGTCGTACGGCGTCGACCACCCAGTAATCGCGAACGCCGTGTTCCGCGTAAAGCGGCGCCTTGACGCGCAGGTCGTAACCCAGCGAGCTGTCGGCGACCTCGATCACCAGCACGAGATCCGGCCCCCTAACCTGTCGCGGCAGGCCACCGACGGCCCATATCGCCAGATCGGGTTCGAGGAGCCGGACCGGCGACAGCGTAACCGAGGGCTCGACGAACAGCCGCAGGTCGTCCGGCAGGGCCCGCACGAACGCCCGTGTCAGCCGCGACTTCATGAGCTCGTGCCAATCCGCCTTCGCCGCCGCCATCGGTACGATCTCCCCGTCGATCAGCTCGAAATTGTCGTCTTCCGCGAACACGCCCGCGGCGGTCAGGTCATAGACCTGATCGACGGTGAGCCGCTGTGGGATCGTACCGGCATGGATCGCCTGCAGGATCGTCATGACACCTCCATCAGCGCAGATCGGGCGGAGTCGCCTCCTCGCGCAGCATAGCGACCACCTCGTCGACCGTCACGATCTGCTGTGCCTGGCTGCCGAGGCGGCGGACGGCGAGCTTGCCCTCCTCCGCCTCGCGCTTGCCGACGACGAGCAGCACCGGGACCTTCGCCACCGAATGTTCGCGCACCTTGTAGTTGATCTTCTCGTTGCGCAGGTCGGTCTCGACGCGGATACCCGCCTTGCGCAGCGTCGCCGCCACGTCTTCGGCATAGCCGTCGGCATCCGAGACGATCGTCGCCACCACCGCCTGCACCGGCGACAGCCAGAGCGGGAAGCGGCCGGCGTGATGCTCGATCAATATGCCGATGAACCGCTCGAACGTGCCGAGGATCGCGCGGTGGAGCATGATCGGGCGGTGGCGATTGCCGTCCTCGCCGACATAGCTGGCGTCGAGTCGCTCGGGCAGCACGGTGTCGGTCTGGATCGTGCCGACCTGCCACGTCCGGCCGATCGCGTCGGTCAGGTGGAATTCGAGCTTGGGCGCGTAGAAGGCGCCCTCGCCCGGCAGTTCCTCCCAGCCATATTCGGGCGTGTCGCGGCCGGTCGCGGCGACCGCGTCGCGCAGCGACTGTTCCGCCCAGTCCCACATCTCCTCCGAGCCGAAGCGCTTCTCGGGCCGCAGCGCCAGCTTGATCGCGTAAGAATCGAAGCCGAGATGCTGGTAGACCGAGTCGAGCAGCTCGCAGAACTTGCGCACCTCGTCGACCAACTGGTCCTCGCGCACGAAGATATGCGCGTCGTCCTGCGTGAACTGGCGGACGCGCATGATGCCGTGCAGCGCGCCGTGCGGCTCGTTGCGGTGGCAGCAGCCGAATTCGGCCATGCGGACCGGCAGGTCGCGATACGATTTGATCCCCTGTTTGAAGATCAGCACGTGCGCCGGGCAGTTCATCGGCTTGAGCGCCATCAGATCGCCCTCGCCCGACAGGACCGCGCCCTCATCCTCGGTATTGGGCACCTCGTCGGGCACGACGAACATATTCTCGCGATATTTGCCCCAGTGGCCGGACTGCTCCCACTGTTTGGCGTCCATCAGCTGCGGCGTCTTCACCTCGGCGTAATCGGCGGCGTCGAGCCGGCGGCGCATATAGGCTTCGAGCTGGCGCCACAGGAGGAAGCCCTTGGGATGCCAGAACACCGAACCCTGCGCTTCCGACTGGAGGTGGAACAGGTCCATCTCCTGGCCGATCTTGCGATGGTCGCGCTTCGCCGCCTCCTCCAGCATGAAGAGATGCTGGTCGAGCTGCTTCTTGTTGAGCCAGCCGGTGCCGTAGATGCGGCTCAGCATCGCGTTCTTCTGGTCGCCGCGCCAATAGGCGCCCGACACGCGCGTCAGCTTGAACGCTTGTGGGTCGAGCTTGCCGGTCGACGCCATGTGCGGCCCGCGGCACATGTCGAGCCATGCGCCCTGACGATAGATCGTCAGTTCCTCGTTGTCGGGCAGTTCGGCGGCCCATTCGGCCTTGAAGGTCTCGCCCTGCTTTTCCCAAGTTTCGATGAGCTGCTCGCGCGTCCACACTTCGCGCGTGAACGGCTCGTTCTTCGCGATGATGCGGCGCATCTCGGCCTCGATCGCGGGCAGGTCCTCTTCGGTGAAGGGGCGGTCCTTCGGCGCGAAATCGTAATAGAAGCCGTCGTCGGTCGCCGGGCCGAAGGTGATCTGCGTGCCGGGGAACAGATGCTGCACCGCCTCGGCCATCACATGCGCGAGATCGTGGCGGACGAGTTCGAGCGCGTCCGCCTCGTCCTTCGCGGTGACGAGAGCGAGGTTGGTGTCGCCCTCGAATGGCCGGTTGAGATCGCGCACCTGCCCATCGATCCGCGCGGCGAGCGCCGCCTTGGCGAGGCCGGGACCGATCGCAGCGGCGACGTCCGCCGGGGTAGTCCCGGGCGCAACCTCGCGGACGGAACCGTCGGGCAGCGTGATACGGAACATGGCGGACATGATGGACTTTCAGGTTGGTTAAGGGAGCCGCGAATAAAGCGCCGCGGGGTATATAGGCAAGCGTTGCCGTAATTCCTCCCCGGCACGCGGAGATGGCACGGCGCAGCCGTGACGGAGGGGGGCCTCCACGAGCGCAGCGTCTGCGGCGAGCCCCCTCCACCACTTGGCTGCGCCGAGCGGTCCCCCCTCCCCGTACCGGGGCGGATTCAGGCGATACCGAACGGCACGACGCAATTGGTCTGGGTATGGCCGATCTCCGCCCGGCCGAGATACGGCACGCCGAGATCCCCGCACCAGCGCCGGATCATGAACTCCAGCGTATCGCCCCATTCGGGCTCGTTGGGCTGGACCGCGGTCACCGCGCCGAGGCGGACGCCGGCAATCCCCTTGAGCTGCGTCGCATGGCCCATGTGGAACAGCAGCCGGTCGATATTGTACATCGGCTCCGACACTTCCTCGATCAGCAGGACATGGTCGGTGAGGTCGGGCAGATAGGGCGTGCCGATCAGCGCGCCGAGGATCGACAGGTTGAACGCCGCCGCGGGGCGGCCATCGAGCCCCGGCTCCAGCCCCTGCCGGTCGCCGCGTGCCAGCCAGCCGAGCGACCGCGCGATCGTCTGGTCGCCTTGCCGGCGGCGGATGTCGCTTGCCATCGGGCCATGGCAGGGCCGGCCGATCCGCCGCGCGTAGAGCGCGCCGAGCAGGAACCCCATGTCGGAATAGCCGAGATAGCTCTTGTGCCGCGCCGCCGGGCCGAGTTGCGGCATCACCAGCGGCAGGATGCGGTTCGAGCCATAGCCGCCACGCAGGAACCAGATCGCGTCGAAGCCGGGATCGTTGGCGAATTCGAGGAAGGCCGCCGCACGCCGCGCGTCGTCGCCGGCGAAATGGCCTGCGGTCTCCCAGCATTGCGGATGGACGACCAGATCGACCTCGGGATAGGCCAAAGCAGCGAAGGCGATGAACGGCGCCTCGGCATCCTTGTTGCCGATGCTCGCCGGCGCCACCACCCCTATCCGCATCGTCTCGTCGCTCCGCCTCGTCGCAGAGCCTTGCCCCTACGCGGCCGCGTCGATAGCGCAGCATCATGGCGAACGGCAATCTTTCCGGCCCGGTGGCGGGCAAGCGCTTCTTCCTCGTCGGTATCGGCGGATCGGGGATGATGCCGTTGGCGACGATCCTGTCGGGGCGCGGCGCGATCGTCGCCGGCTCCGATCGCGGGCTCGACCAGGGCCGCGTCCCCGCCAAGTTCGACGCGTTGCGCGCGCGCGGCATCGCGCTGTTCCCACAAGACGGCAGCGGCGTGGTGTCGGCGGAGCAGATCGTCGTCGCCTCCGCCGCGGTCGAGGACAGCGTTGCAGATATCGTCGCGGCGACGCGGCTCGGTTGCGCGCGGGCGAGTCGGGCGGAATTGCTCAGCGCGCTGTTCAACCAGAGCGCGCTGCCGATCGGCGTCGCCGGCACCAGCGGCAAGTCGACCGTCACCGGCATGATCGGCTGGATCCTCCACGCCGCCGGTCGCGACCCGACGGTCATGAACGGCGCTGTGATGAAAAATTTCGCGCGCCCCGAAGCGCCCTTCGCCAGCGCGCTGGTCGGCAACGGCGAGGCGTTCGTCAGCGAGGTCGACGAGAGCGACGGGTCGATCGCGCATTATCGGCCGCGGATCGCGGTGCTCAACAACGTCAGCCTCGACCACAAGGGGCTGGAGGAGTTGCGCAGCCTGTTCGCCGGCTTCATCGCGCGCGCGGAGACCGCGATCGTCAACATCGACAATGCCGAGGCGGCGGCGCTCGCCACGGCGCTGCCGGCGGCGCAGGTCGCGAGCTTCGGGCTCGATCGCGACGCCGATTTCGCCGCGCGCGCGATCGTCGAGGCGCCGTTCTCGGTGAGCTTCGACCTCATCGCCGGCGGCGGTGCGCCGATCGCGGTGCGGTTGCAGGTGCCGGGGCGCCACAACGTATCCAACGCGCTCGCCGCGATCGCCGCCGCGGTCGCCGCCGGCGTGCCGCTCACCGTTGCCGCCGCGGCGATCGGCGGCTTCACCGGCCTGCGCCGCCGCTTCGACCTGGTCGGCGAGGCGGGCGGCGTCGCGGTGATCGACGATTTCGGCCATAACCCCGACAAGATCGCCGCGACGCTCGACACGCTGCACGCCTTTCCCGGCCGGCTGCTGCTGCTGTTCCAGCCGCACGGTTACGGCCCGCTCAAGGTGATGCGCCGCGAATTGGTCGAGACGCTGGCGGGCAAGCTGGCGCCGGGCGACGTACTGGTGCTGCCCGACCCGGTCTATCACGGCGGCACCGTCGCGCGCGAGGTGACCAGCGCCGACATCGTCGCCGACCTCGCCGCCGCCGGCCGCGACGCGCGCCACGTCGCCGATCGCGCGGCGGCGGCAGCGATGCTGGTCGCCGAGGCACGCGCGGGCGATCGGATCGTCGTGATGGGCGCGCGCGACGACACGCTGAGCCTGCTCGCCGCGGACATGCTGGAGTCGCTGCGCGCGCGCGGCTAGACCGGCGGGCAGGAGGTACGCGTCATGAAGCTCTTCACCCAGCATCCGGCATCGGTCGGGGAAAGCTATATCGAGCATTGCGGCGTCGCGACGCGGTTCGGGCTGCGCATGATCGGCGGCGGTGTCGCCGCACTGATCCACGGTGTGCTGCCGTTCGTCTTCACCACCACCGGCAGCCGCACGATCGCCGCGCTCCACGCCGAGATGGTCGCCAAGCGCGGCGACACCGCGCAGACGCATACGGTGGAATTCGTCATCTGACTGTCAAGCTCGCTTGACGTAAAGCGTCCTTTCCATGTAAAGCTTCCTTCACAACGAGTCGAAGGAGGACGGATCATGTTCGAGATGTGGCGTGAGCGGCGGGGCGAGCAGCAACGCAATCCGGCGCAGCGGCGCTACGTACGGCGGTTTCTGCCGACGATGGCCGCCTATGTCGTGATCCTGTTCGCGGTGACCGGCTATTTCCGCGATCATCACCCGTCCGGCGCGTTGCTCGTGCTGCTGTCGGTGCTGCCGGCCTTGCCGCTGGTGGCGGCGATCGGGGTGATCGGCCTGTATCTGAGCGAGGAGCGCGACGAATTCGTCCGCCATCGGCTGATCCTCGCGATGATCGGCGGCACCGGCGTCTTGCTGACGATCACCACCGTTTGGGGCTTTCTTGAAATGAATGCGGTGGTGCCGCATTTCCCGACCTTCCTCGCCTTTCCCCTGTTCTGCGCCGCCTTCGGGCTGATCCAGTGCGCGATGGGCGTACGCGACCGGATGACGGGGGAGCGGCCGTGACCAACCGCCTGCGCGACCTGCGGAGCGATCGCGGCTGGTCGCAACAGCACCTCGCCGAGCACCTCGATGTCAGCCGGCAAAGCGTCAATGCGATCGAGACGGGCCGCTACGATCCGTCCCTGCCGCTCGCATTCCGGATTGCCGAACTGTTCGGCCTCGCCATCGAAGACATTTTCGTCAGTCCGTCGAAGGAGCAATGACATGATCCGACATCTCGCCCTGCGCCTCGCAGTGACGGCGTTCCTCAAGGACGCGGACGGGCGAGGATGACGCGCCGCGCCGCGCGCGATACACAGCCGGCATGACAGACCCGCGCCCCCGCCTCGCCTATCACCACACGCCCGGCACCGGGCCGACGATCGTCTTCCTGCCGGGCTATGCCTCCGACATGCAGGGCGCCAAGGTGCTGGCGTTGGAGGCATGGGCGCGCGCCGGGGGCCGCGCGTTCCTGCGCTTCGATTACGGCGGCTGCGGGCAGAGCGAGGGCGCGTTCGAGGAGCAGACGCTCGCCGGCTGGCGCGACGACGTGCTGGCGATGCTCGATCAGGTCGCGACCGGGCCGGTGGTGCTGGTCGGCTCATCGCTGGGCGGCTGGCTGATGCTGCTCGTCGCCAAGCTGCGCGCCGAACAGGTGGTCGGGCTGGTCGGCATCGCGCCCGCGCCCGATTTCACCGACTGGGGCTTTACCACCGAAGAGAAGATGGCGATCCTCACCGAGGGACGGCTGGAGCGCGCCAATCCCTACGGCCCGGCGCCGACCGTCTATACGCGCGCCTTCTTCCAGTCGGGCGAGGCCAATCGGCTGATGTTCGGGACGATCCCGGTCGACGGCCGGGTGCGGCTGGTGCAGGGCCAGGCGGACAAGGACGTGCCGTGGCATCGCACCGTGCGGCTCGGCGAGATGATCCGTTCAGCCGACGTGCAGACGCTGCTGATCAAGGACGGTGACCACCGGCTGTCGCGCGCGTCCGATATCGCGCTGATCGTCCGGGCGACCGAGGATGTGTTTCGATGATCCTGATCCTGGCCGCGTTGCAGGCCGCCGCCGCGCCCGCACCGAAGGCGACTGTCCCCAACGTCGATCCGCGCGAGGCGCGCTACGATCGCTGCCGCCAGCTCGCGGTCAGCGACCCCGCCGCGGCACGGGCCGAGGCGACGCGCTGGGCGACGGGCGGGGGCGCGTGGTTTGCCCGGCAGTGCGCCGGGCTGGCGCTGGCGCAGCAGGGCGAGTTCGCCGCCGCCGCGACCGAATTCACCGCCGCCGCCAAGGCTGCCGACGCGGCGCACGACAAGCGCGCCGCCAATTATTGGGCGCAGGCGGGCAATGCGCGGCTGGCGGCGGGCGACGTCCCCGGCGCCCGCGCGGCGCTCGACACCGCCCTGGTCGCGGGGACGCTGGAGGGGCTGGCGCTCGGCGAGGCGCAGCTCGACCATGCGCGCGTCCTCGTCGCCGCGGGCGAGCTGCCGGCGGCGCGACGCGACATCGATCTGGCGCTCGCCGGGGCGGGCGACGATCCGCTCGCCTGGCTGCTGTCGGCGACGCTGGCGCGGCGCATGGGCAACGTGACGCGCGCGAAGACGGACATCGCCGAGGCGCTGCGCCGCTCGCCCGACGACGCCTCGGTGCAGCTCGAAGCCGGCAATATCGCCGCCTCGACGCAGGACGAAGCGGGCGCACGCGCCGCCTGGGCGGAGGCGGCGCGGCTCGCCCCCAATGCCCCGGCGGGCCAGCATGCGCGCGCCGCGCTGGCGCAGTTCGGCGACGCGCCGGTGTCCGCCAAGGTGCCGGCGGGGCGGTAACGTCTTCGCGCGTGCGAGCGCGCGGCGTTCGGAGACTTCGCCCGGACACCCTCTGGCGCGCCGTGCGTTGGCGTCTTAAATCCGGACCATCAACCGCAGGACTCCCGCATGCAGTATCTCCACACGATGATCCGCGTCAGCGATCCCGACGCGACGATCGCCTTCTTCCGCGTCCTCGGGCTCGAGGAAGTGCGGCGGATCGAAAACGAGGCGGGACGCTTCACGCTGATCTTCCTCGCCACCGCCGAGGACCGCACGATCGGCGATCGCCGCGCCGAGGTCGAGCTGACCTACAATTGGCCCGCCGAGGACGGTACGCCGCCGGAGACCTATACCGGTGGCCGCAACTTCGGCCATCTCGCCTATCGCGTCGACGATATCTACGACAGCTGCCAGCGGCTGATGGAGTCCGGCGTGACGATCAACCGGCCGCCGCGCGACGGCAATATGGCGTTCGTGAAGACTCCCGACGGCATCTCGATCGAGCTGCTCCAGGCCGGCGATGCGCTGGCCCCTGCCGAGCCCTGGTCGTCGATGCCGAACACCGGGAGCTGGTGACATGACGCTGGCGATCGTCCGCGTCCCCGTGCTGACCGACAATTACGCCTGGCTGCTCCACGATCCCGCGAGCGGCGAGACGGTGGCGGTCGATCCGGGCGAGGCGGCACCGGTGCAGGCCGCCGCCGCCGAGCGGGGCTGGACGATCGACCAGGTGTGGACGACGCACTGGCACCCCGACCATACCGGCGGGAATGCCGCGTTGCAGGCGGCGGGCGCGCGGATCACCGGCCCCGCTGCGGAGGCCGCCAAGATCCCGACGCTCGACGCGACCGTCGGCGAAAGCGACGTGGTACGGATCGGCACCGAGGTGGCGAGCGTGTGGCACGTGCCGGGCCACACCGCCGGCCATATCGCCTTCCACCTCGCCGGGGCGGAGGCGATCTTCACCGGCGATACGCTGTTCGCGCTCGGCTGCGGGCGACTGTTCGAAGGCACGCCGGCGGAGATGTTCGCCAACATGCAGCGCTATGCGACGCTGCCCGACGCGACGCAGGTCTATTGCGGCCACGAATATACCCAGTCGAACGGTCGCTTCGCGCTGACCGTCGAGCCGGACAATGCCGCGCTGGCGACGCGGATGACGGCGGTCGATGCGGCGCGCGCGGCGGGCGAGGCAACGGTGCCGACGACGATCGCGCTGGAGCGAGCGACCAACCCCTTCCTGCGTGCCACCGACGCCGCGGAGTTCGCCAAGCTACGTGAACTAAAGGATAATTTCCGCGGCTGAAACGTTCCGGTCGCGGTGCAGGAGACGTGCTGATGATGACCGTGAGACCTTTCGTCGCGTTGCTCGCCGTCTGTGCGGCGAGCTGTACGCAGACCCCGAAGCAAGTCGCCGCCGCGGAGCAGGCGAGCGCCGTCGCCGCCACCGATCTGGCCAAGGAACTGGCCGGGCTGACGCCGGGCAGGTCGGGAACGTGCATGCCGCCCTTCCCGAGCACGCAAGTCAAGGCTTTCGGCCCGACGATCGTCTATGTCGCCAGCAACGGGGTGAAATACCGCAGCGATACCGCCGGCGGCTGCGAGCGGATCGCGCGCGGCGACATCCTCATCACCCGTACGGTCACCGGCCAATTGTGCCAGGGCGACATCGCCACGACGGTCGATTCGGCATCGCGCACGTTCACCGGCAGTTGCTCGTTCGGGCCGTTCGTCCGCTACAGCCGAGACGGCAAATGATCCGCCCGCTGCTGATCGCCACACTGGCGCTGCCGCTGCTCGCCGCCAAGTCCGATCCCCTCGCCGGGCGGGTGGCGGAGGCTCCCGCCAATTGCATCAGCCTGTCGTCGATGCAGGGGCCGTCGATCGTCGACGCGCACACCATCCTCTACACGCAGGGCGCACGCGTGTGGAAGACCGGCCCGGTCGGCGCCTGCCCGTCGCTGGCGCCGCTGACGACATTGGTGATCGACGTCTATGGCGGACAATTGTGCAAGAACGACCGGTTCCGGGTGATCACGCCGGGGATGACGATCCCGTCAGGCTATTGCCGGTTCACCGAGTTCACGCCGTACGTGCGGGTGAAGAAATAGCGTTCACACCGGTCGCTCGACGCATGATGAAGGGCGTCGCGCCTCGATGTGCTTCGACTGGCTCGGCCACGAACGATCGCGTCCGTGGCCGTGCCGATTACAGCACGAACCGGCTGAGGTCGGTATTGCGCGCGATCCCCGCGAGCTGCTTGTCGACATAGGCAGCATCGACCGTCACCGCATCGGTGCGGTCCTCGGCATCGAAGCTCACCTCTTCCAGCAGCTTCTCCATCACCGTCTGCAACCGCCGCGCGCCGATATTCTCGACCTGGCCGTTCACCTCGGCGGCGATGCGCGCGATCGCGGCGATGCCGTCCTCGGTGAAGCTCACCTCGGCGCCTTCGGTGGCGAGCAGCGCCTTGTATTGCAGCGGCAGCGACGCCTTGGTGTCCGACAGGATCGCGATGAAATCCTCTTCGGTCAGCCCTTTCAGCTCGACGCGGATCGGCAGGCGGCCCTGCAGCTCGGGCAGCAGGTCGCTGGGCTTGGCGACGTGGAACGCGCCGCTGGCGATGAAGAGGATATGGTCGGTCTTCATCGGCCCGTATTTGGTCGCCACCGTCGTGCCCTCGATCAGCGGCAGCAGGTCGCGCTGCACGCCCTCGCGGCTGACCGAGCCGCCGCGCACGTCGCTCACCGCGATCTTGTCGATCTCGTCGAGGAAGACGATGCCGTTCGCCTCGGCATCGGCGAGCGCGGTGCGGCTGACCTCGTCCTGGTCGAGGCGCTTGTCCGCCTCTTCCTCGACGAGCTTGTCCCAGGCCGCGCGCACCGACAGCTTGCGGCGCTTCAGCGGCTGACCGCCGCCGAACGACTTCATCATTTCCGACAGATTGATCATTTGCGGCCCGGCACCGGGCACCTCGAACGGGGTGGCGGCGGCCTGTTCCAGCTCGATCTCGATCTCGGTCGCGTCGAGATGGCCGTCCGCGAAGCGCTGCTTGAAGCTCTCGCGCGTTGCCGCGCTCGAATCCTTGCCGACCAGCGCGTCGAGCAGGCGCTTCACCGCCGCCTCCTCGGCCTTGTCCTTCACCGCGACGCGGCGGCGTTCCTTCTCCAGCCGGATCGCTTCCTCGACCAGGTCGCGCGCGATCTGTTCGACGTCGCGGCCGACATAGCCGACCTCGGTGAACTTGGTCGCCTCGACCTTGACGAAGGGCGCGTCGGCGAGCTTCGCCAGCCGGCGGCTGATCTCGGTCTTGCCGCAGCCCGTCGGCCCGATCATCAGGATGTTCTTGGGCGTCACCTCGTCGCGCAGATCGGCGGACAGCTGCTGGCGGCGCCAGCGGTTGCGCATCGCCACCGCGACCGCACGCTTGGCGTCGCGCTGGCCGATGATATGGGCGTCGAGGGCGGCGACGATCGCCTTGGGGGTGAGGTTCTGGTTCATGGTCTGCCGGGTTGCCCGAGGCCGGGGTAACGGCCCGGGATCAAGGAAGGGTCAGGGAAAGTCGGGGGTCCGAACGGCGACGGATCAGGTGGTGCTGTCCATCACCTCGATCGTCGTGCGATCGTTGGTGTAGACGCAGACCTCGGCGGCGATCGCCATCGCCTTGCGGCAGACGGTCTCGGCATCGGCCTCGTAATCGACCAGCGCGCGCGCCGCGGCGAGCGCGTAATTGCCGCCCGAGCCGATCGCCGCCACGCCGTTTTCGGGTTCGAGCACGTCGCCGTTGCCGGTGAGGATCAGCGTCACGTCCTTGTCGGCGACGATCATCATCGCTTCGAGATTGCGGAGATATTTGTCGGTGCGCCAGTCCTTGGCCAGTTCGACCGCGGCGCGCATCAACTTGCCCTGATGGCGTTCCAGCTTGGCCTCCAGCCGCTCGAACAGCGTGAAGGCGTCGGCGGTGGCGCCGGCGAAGCCGCCGATCACCTGGCCGTCGGCGCCGAGGCGGCGGACCTTCTTGGCGTTGGGCTTCATCACGGTCTGGCCCATCGAGACCTGGCCGTCGCCGATGACGACGACCTTGCCGTTACGACGGACCGACAGGATGGTGGTGCCATGCCAGACGGGCATGGAATGGGGATCGCTCATGGTGGGCGATGTAGGGTGCCGTTGCGTCGGGGCAACCATGCGATCACTTGGGGTCGCTAAGCCGCGAAGCGCGCCCCACCCCATCGTCATCCCGACTTTCGTCAGGATGACGAAGCGTGCGAGCGGATGCGCCTCCGCACACACTCACCTGTCCACGCCCCGCATCTTCCCCCACGTCCGCGCCGCGGTGTAGCCGAGATAGCCCGTTCCGAAGAGCGCGTAGAGCGGTTCGGGAATCGCCGAGAGATACGCCCCCATCCCCCGCGCCATCGCCGCCGCGACATCAGGACGGATCGCCGCGACGATCCCCATCGGGATCGACCAGAGCAGCAGCGCGTACATCACGTAGAGGAACGCCGGCCGCGCCCGCGTCACCCAGCGATCGGGCGGCGTCGCGGCGGTCATGCGACGCGTCCCGCCAGCCAGCCGTACAGGAACGCCTCGTCGGCGGGGCGGCGCTCGGCGAGCGAGAGATAGCGTTCGCCCTGCAGCGCATCGACCGCCTTGACCAGCACCGCCTCGCCGCCACGGCCGCGATGGGCGAGAAACGCGTCGAGCGCGGCGAGCGTCCGCGCGCCGATCGCGCGGTCGAGCGCAAGATCGGGATAGTCGCGCGCATCGCGGTTGAGCGCGTTGAGCGCGCGCTGGAGAAAGCCGATCGCGGTCGCCGTCCCCATGTTGACGCCGGTATCGAACAATTCCGCCGCCAGCGCCGGCGCGCGCGTCGCGACCTGATCGAAGCCGGGCGCATGCCAATAAACCCGCTCGTAGATGTCCGCCGCCACCGCCTGCGGCAGGTCGCGGATCGCGCCCTGATAGCCGTTGGCGCGGGCGACGGCGGCGGTGATCCCCCAGCGCGTCGCGCCGCCGCGGTCGGCGGGATGATCGACGTAACCGCCTTCGCGGTCGATCAGCTGGTCGATGAGGGTCCGGATCGTCATGGCGCACTCCCTTGCCGTTGCGAGGCAAAGGCGGACCATGGCTTTTCCAAATAGGACAGCGGACTTTGTGAGGCAGCGAAAAGGCGAGCCGCGCCAGTGACATGAACGGGCAGGCCGCGATGGCCGATCCAACATGCGAATCGGCCCCGGTGGTCCCATGAGCGGGACCACCGGGGCCGAGATAGATGAGATTATGCGCTAGATCAGGCCAGGCGCCTCAATACACGCGCTTCTTCGGCTTGATATAATCGATGTCGTCGGTGAGCGTGTAATCGTGCACCGGGCGGTAATCGATCGCGGTGCCGCCGCCGACGCCGCCCCAGCCGGTGAAGCTGGTGATCGTGTGCTTCATCCACTCGCCGTCGTCGCGATCCGGATAATCCTCGTTGACGTGGGCGCCGCGCGATTCCTTGCGGTTCGCCGCCGAATCGATCGTCACGACCGCCTGCGCCGCGAGATTGTCGAGTTCGAGCGTCTCGATGAGGTCGGTATTCCAGATCAGGCTGCGGTCGTTGACCGACACGTCGGCGATCTGGCCGTAGATGTTCTTCATCAGCGCCTGGCCCTCGGTGAGCAGGGCGTTGTCGCGGAACACCGCGCAATGCTTCTGCATCGTCCGCTGCATCTGGCCGCGGATCTCCGCGGTCGGGATGCTGCCGGTGGCGTTGCGGAACTTGTCGAGACGGGTCAGCGACAGCTCCTCCGAACCCTTGGGCAGCGGATTGTGCGTGCCGTTGGGCTTGCAGATGTCGGCGATGCGCTTGCCGGTGGCGCGGCCGAACACGACGAGATCGATCAGCGAGTTCGAGCCGAGCCGGTTGGCGCCGTGGACCGAGACGCACGCCGCCTCGCCGACCGCGAACAGGCCGGGCACGACGGTGTCGGGATTGCCGTCCTTGAGGTGGACGACCTCGCCGTGGAAGTTGGTCGGGATGCCGCCCATGTTGTAATGGACCGTCGGCGTAACGGGCAGCGGCTGGCGGGTCAGGTCGACGCCGGCGAAGATCTTGCCGGTCTCGGTGATGCCGGGCAGCCGCTCGTGCAGCACCGCGGGATCGATGTGATCGAGGTGCAGGAAGATATGGTCGCCATTCTTGCCGACGCCGCGCCCCTCACGCATCTCCATCGCCATCGAGCGCGACACGACGTCGCGGCTGGCGAGGTCCTTCGCCGACGGCGCGTAGCGCTCCATGAAGCGCTCGCCCTCGGAATTGGTGAGATAGCCGCCCTCGCCGCGCGCACCCTCGGTGATCAGCACGCCCGCCCCGTAGATGCCGGTCGGATGGAACTGGACGAACTCCATGTCCTGCAACGGCAGGCCGGCGCGCAGCACCATGCCGCCGCCGTCGCCGGTGCAGGTGTGCGCCGAGGTCGCCGAGAAATAGCAGCGGCCGTAGCCGCCGGTCGCGAGCACGGTGTTGTGCGCACGGAAGCGGTGGATGCTGCCGTCTTCCATGCACAGCGCGACGACGCCGCGGCACTGGCCGTTCTCCATGATGAGATCGAGCGCGAAATATTCGACGTAGAAGTCCGCGTCGTAGCGCAGGCTCTGCTGGTAGAGCGTGTGCAGCATCGCATGGCCGGTACGGTCCGCGGCGGCGCAGGTGCGCTGCGCCGGCGGGCCTTCGCCCATGTTCTGCATCATGCCGCCGAACGGGCGCTGATAGATGCGGCCCTCGTCGGTCCGGCTGAACGGCATGCCGGCATGTTCCAGCTCGTAGACCGCGGCGGGTGCCTCGCGGACCATATATTCGATCGCGTCCTGGTCGCCGAGCCAGTCGGAACCCTTGACGGTGTCGAACATATGCCAGGTCCAGTGATCGGGACCCATGTTGCCGAGGCTGGCGGCGATGCCGCCCTGCGCCGCGACGGTGTGGCTGCGGGTCGGGAACACCTTGGTGATGCAGGCGGTCTTGAGGCCGTTCTGCGCGCATTCCATCACCGCGCGCAGGCCAGAGCCGCCCGCGCCGACGACGACCGCGTCGTAGCTATGGTCGATGATCTTATAGGCGTCCGACATTATGCGGCGGCTCCGAAGGCGACCTTGAGGATCGCGAAAATGGCGGTCGCCGCGGTGGCGACCGTGAAGAAGTTGAGCAGCAGGATCGCGGCGACGCGCTTCTGCTCGTGCTGGTAATCCTCGATCACCACCTGAAGGCCCAGGCGGAAGTGATAGAAGACCGAAACGATCAGCAGCAGCATCGGCACCGCCGCCCAGCTGTTCTGCAGCCAGCTATGCACGCTGGCGTAATCGTAGCCGGGCATGCGCAGGATCGCGAAGACGAACCAGAGCGTCAGGAACAGGTTCGAGCCGGCGGTGACGCGCTGGCGCCACCAATGGTGCGCGCCTTCCTTGGCGCTGCCGAGACCGCGCACGCGGCCGATATGCGTACCCGAACCCATCACTTCATCCCCAGGTAGAGCCAGAAGGCCGCGGTCAGCACGAAGCCGCCGGCGATCACGATCAGGCTGAACATCTTGTTGCGCTTCAATTCGAACGCCGCGCCCGCATCCATGACGAGGTGGCGGACGCCGTTGAGCGCGTGCGTGAAGAAGGCATAAGTGATGCCGACGAAGACCACCCAGCCGATGACGTTGAGATTGCCGGCATCGGTGGTGAAGACGTTGCGGAACGTCGCATAGGCTTCCGCCCCGGACGCGATCGCGGCGAGCCACCAGACGAGCAGCACGGTGCCGACCGTCGCCATGCCCGAACCGGTGGCGCGGTGGAGGATGGAGACCAGCATATGCGGTCCCCAGCTGTAGTGGAGCTTCAGGAAGCCCGAAAAGAGATGCGGGCTGCGCGGACGCGCCGGAGTGCGGGATGCCATGAACGGTCCTCGGGCAAAATCGAATGACTGCCTATTAGGCCTGGCGTGCTGCGATGCAACCCATAGCGGCCGCATCCGCCGCCGTCGCCGGACCCTGCGCGCAGCGGTTTGGCGCCGCTGACCGGCGCACGCCTCTAACCGCACATTAACCAGTGAAGTCTAATTCGGACAATATCGTTCACGCCCCCGCTGATCGCCGGAGACGCTCTTGCCCGACATTGCCCTTCCCAAGCCGGCCAGCATCGCCGCCGCGATCGACCTGCGCAGCCGCATCGTCGCCTTCGACGGCGGCGAGAATACGCTGATCCCGCGCGCGGCGGAATTGTGGACGATCATCGAACCCGACGCGCCGACGATCGTCGAGGCCTATTGGGCGCATTGGCGGCGCGCGCACCCCGGTGCCGCCGAATGGACGCCGCTGGAGAACGAACGCCGCATCGTCGCCGGCATCACCTATCTGCGCAACCGCTGCTGCCACCTCGACGGGCTCGCCTGGGTCGAATCGCTCGAACGCTCGGTCGCCGCCGCTTATGCCGCCGGCGTCTCGACGATGGAGGTGCTGGCGATGTCCTGCGCCAGCGACCGTGCCGCGCTGCGCGCGTTGCTGGCCCGCGTGCCCGCCGACGATTCGCGTCAGGGGGCGTTGGTCGATGCGCTGATGCGGCTGTTCGGCATGGAGACCGAGCTGACCGTCGAACTGTTCGCCGGCTATGCCGAACACGGCGCCCGCATCGCCCGCGAGGGGCTCGCCTCCGAATTCCGCGAGGGCATCGCCACCGCGGTCGAGACCGCTACCGACGAAGGCCGTTCGCTGCGCGACCAGGCGCAGCGCAGCTCGGGATCGGCGCGCGGCATGCTCGGCAAGGCGAGCGAGGTCGCCGCCGCCGCCGAACAATCCGCCGTCGCGATGCGCGAGGCGGCGCAGACCGCCGCCGGCCTGATCCGCGCGATCGAGGATGCCCGCACCGAGGTCGAGGCCGCCGCCGAGATCGCCAGCCGCGCCAGCGTACAGGCGACCAACGCGGTCGGCATGTCGGAGACGTTGAGCGATCACGCCAAGTCGATCGAATCGATCCTCAGCCTGATCCGCGACATCGCCGGCCAGACCAATCTGCTCGCGCTCAACGCGACGATCGAGGCGGCACGCGCCGGCGACGCCGGGCGCGGCTTCGCGGTGGTGGCGCAGGAGGTGAAGAGCCTCGCCAACCAGACCGCGCGCGCCACCGACGACATCGCCGCCAAGATCGCCTCGATCCAGTCGGCGACGCGCTCGACGGTCGAGACCAACGCCAGCATCAAGACGACCGTCGCGGAGGTGCAGGAGAGCGCCGACCGCATCCGCTATGCGATGGAGGCGCAAGCGCAGACCGTCACCGCGATCACCGCCGCGGTCGACGAGACCGCGCTCGCCGCCGATTCGATGTCGAGCACGATCGCCGCGATCCGCACCGATACCGAGACGGTGGCGGCGGAAATCGACGATGTCGGCCGCGGCTTCGACCGGCTCGACGGCCAGCTCAATTCGCTCAAGACCAGCGCCGGCGAGTTCGTCGCCAAGGTCGCCGCCTGATATGGTGTCCGCTCCGATCCGCCGGCATCAGATCACGGGCGAGACGCTGCAGGCGCGGCGCAGCATCGTCGAGCATCTCGGCGAATATGACTGGGACGGAACGCTCGCTTCGGCGTGCCGCCAAATTTCGGCGCTGCTGCGGCCCGACGATTACCGCGAGATTTCCAGCCGTTTCTGGGATCATTATCTGTCGCTGCCCGCCGCGCAGCACTTGCGATCGCTGTTCACCCCCGAAAGGCTCGACCGGCGGGTGCGCGAGAGCGCGCATTACGCCTTCCTCAAATACAATGCGCCGTTCGACGAGACATGGGGCGAGATCGCCATCACCCATGCCGAACGGTCGGAACAATCGGGCATCCCGCTGCCCAGCCTGCAGGCGGCGCTGGCCCAATCGCACAGCTTCACCGTGCAGACGATCGAGCGGCATTGCGAGGGCGACACCAAGCGGCTGCTGCGCCTGTGCGATGCGGTGCAGCGCATTGCGCTGGTCGAATCGGATCTGATGACCGGGCGGCTCGCGACGCTGCGCGCCGAGGCGGCGCGGCAGGAGCGCCAGACGCGCTCGGCCGCGTTCCGCGAGAGCATCGCCACCTCGATCGAGGGCGCGGCGACGCTCGGCGCGCGCATCCGCGTCCAGGCCAGCGCCGCCTCCGCCTCGACGCGCGAAGTGCTCGGCAAGGCGAGCGAGGTCGCCGCCGCCGCCGAGGAATCGGCGGTTGCGATGCGCGAGGCGGCACAGACCGCCGCCGGACTGATCCGCGCGATCGAGGATGCCCGGATCGAGGTCGATTCGGCCGCCGGCATCGCGCTGCGCGCCAGCGAACATGCCGGCGAGGCGGTGCGGGCGAGCGGCCTGCTCAGCGACCACGCGCAATCAATCGAATCGATCCTCGGTCTGATCCGCGCGATCGCCGGGCAGACCAATCTGCTTGCGCTCAACGCGACGATCGAGGCGGCGCGTGCGGGCGACGCCGGCCGCGGCTTCGCGGTGGTGGCGCAGGAGGTGAAGAGCCTCGCCAACCAGACCGCGCGCGCCACCGACGACATCGCCGCCAAGATCGCCGCGATCCAGCATGCGACGCGCACGACGGTGGCGACCAACGCCTCGATCAAGGCGACCGTCTCCGAGGTGCAGGAGTCCGCGGACCGCATCCGCGACGCGATGGCGGCACAGGCGCACACCGTCACCGCAATCACCGCCGCGGTCGACGAAACCGCGCTCGCCGCCGATTCGATGTCGAGCACGATCGCCGCGATCCGCGCCGACACGCAATCCGTCGCCAGCGAGATCGATTCGCTCGGCGAAGGCTTTGGCGAGGTCGGCGACCGGCTGGGGCAGTTGCAGCAATCCGCGGACAGCTTCTCGGCCAGCGTGGGGTGACCGCGGGGGAGTTGTCCAACGCAGCCCCCCCGGTTGCCGCCCCCTCCCCCGCCGCCTAAAGCCGCGGCATGGCTATCCTTCTCACCGGATCGAGCCGCGGCATCGGCGCGGCGATCCTCGACACCCTCACCGCCGGCGGCGCCGAGGTGATCGGACACGGCACGCGCAGCGGCATCGCCGCCGACTTCGCCGATCCCGCCGCCCCGCAGGCGTTATGGGACGCCGCGCTCGCCCAAGCCGGCACGATCGACGTGCTGATCAACAACGCCGGCGTCTTCGAAGCCAATCCGCTGACCCGCGACCATGACGAATGGGTCGCCGATTGGGAGCGGACGCTGCGCATCAACCTCACCGCTTCAGCCGAACTCTGCCGGCTCGCGGTGCGCTACTGGCAGGAAACGGGCACCGGCGGCCGCATCGTCAACATCGCCAGCCGCGCCGCCTATCGCGGCGACAGCCCGGCGCATTGGCATTATGCCGCCGCCAAGGCGGGCATGGTCGCGATGACCAAGACGATCGCGCGCGGCTATGCGAAGAAGGGCATCCTCGCCTTCGCGATCTGCCCCGGCTTCACGATGACCGGCATGGCCGACGACTATCTCGCCAGCCGCGGCGGCGATAAGCTGCTCGCCGACATCCCGCTCGGCAAGGTCGCCGACCCCGAGGAGGTGGCGGCGGTCGCCCGCTTCTGCGCGCTGGAGGCGCCGCCGTCGATGACCGGCGCGGTGCTCGACGTGAACGGGGCGAGCTATGTCCGCTGAAGCGACCGGCACGAGCTGGAAGGTCAGCCTGCCCTGCACCCGCGCCGAGGCGGAGGCGATCGACGGCGCGTCGGACCTGACGATCGACGCGGTGCTGATGACCACCGAAGAGGTCGAGGACGATGTCGAGCGCTGGCGGCTCGACGCCTATCTGGAGCAGGAACCCGATGCGGCGACGCTCGCGACGCTACACGCCTTGGTGCCGAGCGCGAGCGGCCACGACCCGGTGGTCGAGCGCCTCTCCGACCAGGATTGGGTGGCGATGAGCCAGGCCGGGCTGGAGCCGATCCGCGAGGGGCGGTTCGTCGTCCACACCAGCGCGTATCCGGTCGCGCCGCCCGCGGGCGGCCGCGCCTTCCTGATCGAGGCGGGACAGGCGTTCGGGACGGGGCATCACGGCACGACCAGCGGCTGCCTCGCGATGCTCGATGCGCTGGCGAGCGCCGGGCGCGACTTCGCCAAGGTGATCGACGTCGGCACCGGGACGGGGCTGCTCGCCTTCGCCGCGGTCGATCTGTGGCCCGGGGCGACGGTGGTCGCGACCGATATCGATCCGGTGGCGATCGACGTGACGCGCGAGAATGCCGCGCGCAACGACATCGCGGGCGTCGCGCTGTTCGTCGCCGACGGCGCGCGCCATCCGGACATCGATGCCGCGGCGCCCTATGATCTGGTCATCGCCAACATCCTCGCCGGACCGCTGGTATCGATGGCGCCCGAACTGGCGGCGATCGCCGCGCCCGATGCGGTGATCGTGCTCGCCGGGTTGCTGGAGACGCAGCGCGAGACGGTGGTTGCCGCCTATGCGGCATGCGGCTGCACGCTGGAGGCGATCGACCGCCGCGGCGACTGGACGGTGCTGCGGCTGCGCGCGGGCGCCGAGCGCTACGTCCCCACCGCCCCGTTCGACCCCAAGGGCCGCGACGGCTGGGCGCTGGATCTGTAGCCCCCCCGCTGAAGCCGCGAACGGTTGAGGTCGTGGCTTTACTGGCCGCGATGTGCGCCCAGACCCGTCACCCCCGCGCCTTGCTCCGCGCGTAATGCTGCGTGCCCTGGGTCAGCACGCGGTCGCCCGCGACGATCGCCGCGACCGGAATGTCCTCCTGCGCCTTCAGCTCTTCGTACAGGGGCGCGAAATCGGTCTCTACCGTCACCCGCAACAGCTCCTCGAAGCTCGGGATGACGAAATAATTCTGCTGGAAATCGTCGATGCGATATTCGGTGCGCATGACGCGGGCGATGTCGAAGGCGATGCGGTTGGGGCTCGGATCGTCGAGCGCGAAGCGGCTTTCGGCGAAGCTCGACACGATGCCCGAGCCGTAGATGCGCAGGTCGTCGCCCTCCTGGATCAACCCGAACTCGACCGTGTACCAGTAGAGCCGCCCGAGATATTTCAGCGCGTCGAGCCCCAGCGCGCGCTGCCCGCCGCGGCCATAGGCTTCGAGGTAATCGGCGAACACCGGATCGGCGAGCATCGGCACGTGGCCGAACACGTCGTGGAAGACGTCGGGCTCCTGCAGATAGTCGAGCTGGTCGGGGCGACGGATGAAATTGCCCGCGACGAAGCGGCGGTTGGCCATATGGTCGAAGAACACGTCGTCCGGCACCAGCCCCGGTACCGCGACCACCTGCCAGCCGGTCAGCTTCATCAGCCGCTCGGACAATTCGGCGAAATCCGGAATGCCCGGCTTGGACAGCTTGAGCACGTCGAGCCCGCGCAGATAGGCGTCGGAGGCGCGCCCCGGCAGCAGTTGGGATTGGCGCGCGAACAGGGTATCCCAGGTCGCATGCTCCTCCGCGGTATAATGCTCCCAGTCCTGGGCGATCGTCCAGTCGGCGGCGGTGGGGGGCGTTTCGGTCATGTGCGATTCATCGGCCATGGCGTCAGACTAGCATAAGGTTTCGGATGATACGACATCAGGTCCTGGCGATCACGTGGAGATGGGTCGGATGGCGGTGGATCGGACGGGCGGCGGCGCTGCTCGCGCTGCTCGCCGGCGGCTATGCGGCGGCGGGACTGGTCGGCGGGGCGATTCCGGCGCATGCGGGGTGGCGACCGCCGGCGCAGGGCATCCGCGTCTATATCGAGTCGAACGGCATCCACGTCGGGCTGGTGGTGCCGAAAGTGGCGGCGGGCGTCGACTGGCGCGACTGGGCGCCGGGAGCGGACCTCGCCGATCCGCGTTACGGAGGATATGACCATCTTGCAATCGGCTGGGGCGACAAGGCCTTCTACCTCGAAACCGCGACCTGGGCGGACGTCAGGCCCGGCACGCTGCTGGCCGCGGCCCGCGGCAGCGACGCGACCTTGATGCACGTCGAACACGTACCCGCGCCGCGCGGCGGCGACGTGCGCAGCCTATTGCTGCGCCCGGAAGAATATCGCCGCCTAGCCAGCTATATCCGTGCGAGCATCGCACCGCGGCGGACACGCTATCGCGGCTATGACGCCAACGATGTCTTCTATGCGGCGCGCGGCCATTACAGCGCGGTGCAGACCTGCAACGCTTGGGCGGGCGACGCGCTGCGCCAGGCCGGCATACGGGTCGGACGGTGGACGCCGTTCCCGGTGACGGTGATGGCATGGTTCTAGAGCGGTTGCAGGCGGGGATCGCGCGCTGGCGCGCCGAGCCCCCCGCGCATGCGCGCTTCGGCGCCGATTTCCTCGCGCCGCCGCCGCCGCCCAAGGCGCTGGCGGCGAGCGAGGTGCCGCGCGTCGCCTGGATGCTGGCGACGCGCTGGCGCTATGCCGCCGCGCTGGCGGCGGTGCCCGCGGGGCGCGGCGGCGCGGTGATGGTGCTGCCCGGGCTGTTCGACGCCGACGGATCGAGCGTCGTGCTGCGCGATTTCCTCACCCGGCTCGGCTATCGTGCCGAAGGCTGGGGGCTGGGCCGCAATCTCGGCGTCAAGAGCGTCGGTATCGAGGCGGAGCGGCTGCTCGCGCGCGTCGAGGCCTTGTGCGCCGAGGCGGGGCCGGTGACTTTGGTCGGGGTGAGCCTCGGCGGGATCATGGCGCGGCTGGTCGCGCACCGCCGCCCCGAGCTGGTCGCCAAGGTGATCACGGTAAGCTCGCCTTATGCCGGCGGCGGCCGCGCGACCAACGTCTGGCGCGCGTTCGAATGGGCGACCGGCGAGCGCGTCGACGACCCCGCGGTGATCGCGCGCAGCCAGGCGATCGCCGCGCCGCTGCCCGTCCCCTGCACCGCGATCTGGAGCCGCAGCGACGGCTTCGTCAATGGCTTCATCTGCCACGACCCCAGCGCCGAAGCGATTGAGGTGAGCAGCGGCCATCTCGGCGTCCACATCCATCCCGAGGTGCTGATCGCGATCGCCGGCGCGCTGGCGCAGGATGCGGTGGTGCAGGATAGGTGACGGGGTCGCCGTCGCGAGAGCGGGGATAGGAGCCCCCCTCGTCATCCGGAGCCCCCCTTCGTCATCCCGACGAAAGTCGGGACCCACGGATACGGGCGGCCGATGGGTCGCGCCGCCGCCGACGTCCCGCAACCATGGGTCCCGGCGTTCGCCGGGATGACGAAGGTGGGAGGGTGTCTGCGCTACCTGATCCGTCCAAGATTATCGGGGCCACCACCCCTCCCCCACGTTCGTCATTCCCGCGCAGGCGCGGATCTATACGCGCGGACCTTCGTGAGACCCACCAGCGCCAGCGTTTATGGATCCCCGCCTCCGCGGGGATGACAGAAAGAGAGCGGACGACGACGCCCCCTCCTTAATACCCCGCGCGATACCCCGAATAGCGGCAGGCATCCTGATCGTCCGGATGCCTGCGGCATTGCTCCGCCGCCTTCTTGCGTTCGCGGCCTTCCTTGGCCTCCTGCTTGCGCATCTTGCGGCCGTAGTTGCGGTCCGCCTCGGACTGGCTGGTGGTGGTCCAGTCCACCGCCTTGCCGGCGACCTGGAACGGTGCCTTGACGATCGACGCCGCGGTGCTGACGCAGCCCCCGGTCGCCAGCGTCAGGGGGAGAAGAACGACGAACGCGATACGCATGTTACGGATGATCCTTGACCGCACGGCGGGTTTCGACGCCGATTAGCGGATAATCCGTGAAGAATCCGTCGATGCCAAGGCCGAGCGCGCGGCGGATTTCGCCGGCGACATCGCCGTGCGTCGCGGGATCGTCGCCGCGACGGAAGCGCGCGGGCAGGAAGACGTTTTCCGCCCGATAGGTCCAGGGATGCACCTTGAGCCCGGCGGCATGCGCGTCGGCGACCACGCTGGTGGGCACGTCGCCCTGCCACAACTGCCCCTTGTCCGGCCCCAGGCCATAAGCATAGGTCGCGACCTGCTTGAGCCCCGCCGGGGTCAGCATCGCCGCATAGCTCGGCGCGGCGCCGTCGGCCGGGCCGCCCTCGCCCGCCATCAGCTGGATCAGCCGCACCTTGGTGATCGTATGCAGGTGCTGGAGGTTCTTGACCTCGAACGACTGGATGAACACCGGCGCGTCCGCACGGTCCCACCCCGCCTGGCGCAGCGCCGCCACCAGCGGCGCGTCGGTCGGGTGGCCGATGCGCGCGAAATAGGTCGGGTGCTTGGTCTCGGGATAGATGCCGATCGTCCGCCCCGTCTCCCGCGTCCGCCGCTTGGCGAGGTCGATGATCTCCGCAAGCGTCGGGATGGCGAACTGCCCGTCATAGGCGGCATTGCCGGCGCGCAACTTGGGCAGTCGTTCGCGCGCGCGCAGCGTCTTCAGCTCGGCGAGCGTGAAATCCTCGACGAACCAGCCGGTGATCGTCTGGCCGTCGATCGTCTTGGTCGTGCGGCGGTCGGCGAATTCGGGATGCGCCGCCACGTCGGTCGTCTCGGCGATCGCATTCTCGTGCCGCGCGACGAGCACGTCGTCCTTGGTCGGCACCAGATCGGGCTCGATGAAGTCCGCGCCCTGCGCGATCGCCAGCTCGTACGACGCCAGCGTATGTTCGGGACGCGAGCCACTCGCGCCGCGATGCGCGATGACGATCGGGGTGGGGAAAGCGGTCGGCATCCGCCGATCCTGCCCGTTCGAGGGGGCCGACGCCAGCAATGTGGCAGTGAGAGCGATTCGCAAACCGGAAACCATCATGATGAAGCGCGTTAGGGGCATAATCCTTCACGGATATGACTCCCCGATTCCTGCGAGGCAGCGCATGCATTTCACGATCAACGGCCAATCCTTCGAGGCCGAACCGGATATCCGTACCTCGCTGCTCGATCTGTGCCGCGAGCACCTCGGCCTGACCGGCAGCAAGAAGGGCTGCGACCACGGCCAGTGCGGCGCCTGCACGATGCTGGTCAACGGCCGCCGCATCAACTCGTGCCTCAGCCTCGCGGTGATGCATCAGGACGACGAGATCACGACGATCGAGGGGCTCGGCACGCCCGAGGACCTGCATCCGTTGCAATCGGCGTTCGTCCGGCACGACGGCTATCAATGCGGCTATTGCACGCCGGGGCAGATCTGTTCGGCGGTCGGCATGCTCGACGAGGTCCGCAAGGGCTGGCCGAGCCACGTCACCGGCGATCTCGACACGCCGCGCTTCAACGACGACGAGATTTCGGAGCGGATGAGCGGCAACATCTGCCGCTGCGCCGCCTATCCCAATATCGTCGATGCGATCCGCGAGGTCGCCGAGGCCGACGGGACGGTCGATATCGCCCTTCGCCAGAAGGTGGGAGCCGGCGCATGAAGACCTTCACTTATGCCAAGGCGGACGACGCCGAGACCGCGGTGCGCGACGCGCACGTCTCCGGCGCCAAGTTCATCGCGGGCGGCACCAACCTGCTCGACCTGATGAAATTGCAGGTCGAGACCCCCGAGAAGCTCGTCGACATCAGCCGGCTGCCGCTCGGCGAGATCGAGGAGCGCGAGGACGGCGGGTTGACGATCGGCGCTTTGGTGCCGAATTCCGACCTTGCCGCCGATCCGCGCGTCATCGAGAAGTACGAAGTGCTCAGCCGCGCGCTCCTCGCCGGAGCCTCGGGCCAGTTGCGCAACAAGGCGACGACCGGCGGCAATCTGCTCCAGCGCACGCGCTGCTATTATTTCTACGACACTGCGACGCCGTGCAACAAGCGCGAGCCCGGCACCGGCTGTTCGGCGGTCGGCGGGTTCAACCGCGTGCTCGCGGTGCTCGGCACGTCCGACCATTGCATCGCGACGCACCCCGGCGACATGCCGGTGGCGATGCGCGCGCTCGACGCGACGATCATCACGCTCAAGGCGGACGGTGACAAGCGCCGGATCTCGATCCACGATTTCTACCGCCTGCCCGGCGACACGCCGAACATCGAAACCGTGCTCGAACCCGGCGAGCTGATCACCCACGTCGAGCTGCCCGCTCCGCCCAAGGGCAAGCAGACCTATCGCAAGGTGCGCGACCGCGCGTCCTACGCCTTCGCGCTCGTCTCGGTGGCCGGCGTGGTCAGCGTCGAGGACGGCAAGATCGCCACGGCGGCGCTCGCCTTCGGCGGCCTTGGCCCGATGCCCTGGCGCAACCCGGCGATGGAAGCCGCGCTGGTCGGCAAGGCGCCGTCCGACGCGGTGTTCAACGAAGCCGCCGACATCCTGCTCGCCGATGCCAAGGGCTATGGCTCGAACGACTTCAAGATCCCGCTGACGCGCCGGGTCCTGATCGCCACGCTGCGCGACCTTACGGGAGAATGAGTATGTTCGGTTTCGGCAAGGGCGACACCAACGCGCTCACGATGAACAAGGCGCACCCCGACAGCCTGCTCGACCGCGGCGTGCAGGACGTGATCGGCAAGCCGCTCGACCGCGTCGACGGCCCCAAGAAGGTGTCGGGCAAGGCGACCTATGCGGCGGAATATGCGCTCGACAACGTCGCCTACGGCTATCTGGTGCGCGCCACGGTCGGCGCGGGCAAGATCAAGCATCTCGACGCGGAGGGCGCCAAGGCGATGCCCGGCGTGATCGACGTCATCACCGATTATGCGAGCTTCATCCGCAACCCGCAGCAGGGCGGCGAGACCAGCGCTCCGACGCAGGGTGTCGAGAACGTCGCCTATCACGGCGAGATCATCGCGATCGTCGTCGCCGAAAGCTACGAGGCGGCCCGCGACGCGGCGCTGCGCATCACGGTCGATTATGCCCCCGCCGAGGGCCGCTACAGCTTCCTCGCGCATCGCGAAGAGGCGGAGAAGCCGAGCGCGCAGCAGATCCCGCCGCACCACAAGCAGGGCGACGTCGACAAGGCGATGGGCGAGGCCGCGTTCGCGGTCGACGTCACCTATACGACGCCGAGCCAGAATTCGGCGGCGATGGAGCCCCACGCCAGCCTCGCGGTGTGGGAAGACGGCGCGCTGACGCTGTACGGCTCGTACCAGATGCCCTCGTCGGACAAGCAGCAGCTCGCCAAGGCGCTCGGCGTCTCGGCGGACAAGGTGCGGATCGTCGCCGCTTATGTCGGCGGCGGCTTCGGCTCGAAGCTGGGCATCGCGCCCGAGAGCGTCGCCGCGGCGATCGCCGCCAAGCGCCTCAACCGGCCGGTCAAGGCGGTGATGGCGCGCCAGCAGGTGTTCGACGCGACCGTGCGCCGCTCCAACACCGAACAGCGGATGCGCCTCGGCGCGACCGCCGAGGGCAAGCTGACCGCGATCGGCCACGAAACCCTCGTGTCGAACCTGCCCGGCGAGGATTATTTCGAGCCCGCCGGCGTCTCGACGCACTTCCTCTACGACGGCGAGAATCGGTTGATCACGCATGACATCGTCCGGCTCGACTGGATGCTGGCGGGATCGATGCGCGCGCCCGGCGAGGCGGTCGGCCTGATCGCGCTGGAAGGCGCGATGGACGAACTGGCGGAGAAGATGGGGATCGACCCGATCGAACTGCGCCGCCGCAACGAGCCCGAGCAGGACCCGGAAAAGAAGATCCCGTACTCGTCGCGCGCGTTGATCCCCTGTCTGGAGCGCGGCGCCGAATCGTTCGGCTGGTCGCGGCGCAAGCCCGCCGGCACCGACCGGCGCGGCGACTGGCTGTACGGCATCGGCGTCGCCTCCGCGGCGCGCTCGAACCAGTTGCTCAAATCGGCCGCCAAGGTGTCGATCGACGGCCAGGGCAAGGCGCATGTCGAAACCGACATGACCGATATCGGCACCGGCACCTATACGATCCTCGGCCAGATCGCCGCCGAGATCCTCGGCCTGCCGCTCGAGGACGTCATCGTCCATCTCGGCGACACCGATGCGCCGCCGGGCGCCGGCTCGGGCGGGTCGTGGGGCGCGAGCTCGTCGGGCTCGTCGGTCTATCTCGCCTGCGAGGCGCTGCGCGGCCAGATCGCCAAGGCGATGGGCGTCGACGAAGGCGCGATGACGCTGAAGGACGGCCGCGTGATCGCCGACAATCGCAGCGTGCCGCTCGCCGAACTCGTCGGCGAAGGCATGGAAGCGACCGGCGAAATCTCGCCCGGCAAGCAGGAAAAGACGTTCAACCAGGCAAGCTACGGCGCGCATTTCGCTGAGGTCGCGGTCAACGTCGTCACCGGCGAGGTGCGGGTGAAGCGGATGCTCGGCGTCTTCGCGGCGGGGCGTATCCTCAACGAGAAGACGGCGCGCTCGCAATGCCTCGGCGGCATGACCTTCGGCATCGGCTGCGCGCTGACCGAGGAGCTGGTCCACGACCCGCGCAACGGCAAGATCGTTAACCGCGATCTCGGCGAATATCACCTGCCGGTGAATGCCGACGTGCCGCAGCTCGAGGTCGAATTCCTGTACGAACGCGATATCGAGGCCAATCCGCTGCACGCCAAGGGCCTCGGCGAGGTCGGCATCTGCGGCGCGGCCGGCGCGATCGGCAATGCGCTGTACAACGCCACCGGCGTTCGCGTCCGCGATTTCCCGCTGACGCTCGACAAGCTGCTGGCGGGCCTGCCGGCGGTGTGACGCACCCCCGTCACCCTGGCCCGAGGCCGGGGTGACGGGTAATGGGGGATGGCCCAGCCCTCCATCCCTCCCTTCACCCCGCCTCCCCCGCATCCTACATCACCCGTTCGGGGCTAGAGGATCGACGCGATGAACGAGATGACGATGGATCGCGCCTACCGGCCCGCCGGGCTGGCGCAGGCGCGACAGGGCCTGCTCGGCGCGCCGGTGCCGCGGATCGAAGGGCCGGTGAAAGTCAGCGGCACCGCCACCTACGCCTATGAAGGCGCGGAGCCCGGCACCGTCTATGCCGCGATCGTCGGCGCACCGCTCGGCAGCGGCCGCATCACCGGCGTCGACACCGCCGCCGCCGAGGCGCTGCCCGGCGTGCTCGCGGTGATCCACGGCGACCCCAGGATGGTGACCGGCGGCAGCAATTCGCAGGCGCAGGCGCACAGCAACACCGACACCATCTTCCATTACGGCCAGCCCGTCGCGATCGTCGTGGCGGAAGACCAGACGATCGCGCGCGACGCCGCCGCGCTGGTCGTCGTCCACGCCGAACCCGGCAGCAACCGCTTCGACCACGATGCGCAGCCCGTCCAGCGCGACCACGGCATCGGTTTCCTGAAGCCGGTCGACATCGGCGATCTCGACGCCGCGCTCGCCGCCGCGCCGGTGGTGATCGACCGCAGCTATACGACGCCGGTGCATTTCCCCGCCGCGCTCGAACCGCATGCCAGCACCGTCGCCTGGGCCGACGGCAAGCTGCTGGTGCGGACCAGCAACCAGGTGATCGGCGGCGCGCGCGGCACGATCGCCAAGGCGCTCGGCCTCGCCAGGGAGGACGTCCGCGTCCTCGCGCCTTACGTGGGCGGCGGCTTCGGCGGCAAGACCGGGGTCGGGCCGGAGGTGATCCTCGCCGCGATCGCCGCCGAAAAGATCGGTCGCCCGGTCAAGATCGCGCTGCCGCGCGCGCAGACCGCCTATCTCGTCCACCATCGCTCGGCGACGACGCAGCGCGTCCGCATCGGCGCCACCGCCGACGGCCGCATCACCGCCTTCGCACATGAGGGCGTCGCCGCGCAGAACGACGACGCCAGCTTCCTCGAACCGATCCCGTTCGGCTCGCTGCCGCTCTATGCCGGCGAGGCGCGGCGCTTCCGCACCGATCTCGTCCGCGTCGATCTGCCCGCCACCGGCGCGGTACGCGCGCCGGGCGAGGCGATCGGCACCTTCGCGGTCGAATGCGCGATGGACGAACTCGCCGGCCAGCTCGGCCTCGATCCCATCGAGCTGCGCCGCCGCAACGAGCCCGCGGTCGATCCGGTCAACGGCAAGCGTTTCTCGACGCGGCGGATGCTCGATTGCTACGACGAGGGCGCCCGCCGCTTCGGCTGGGCGGCGCGACGCAAGCGCCGCGAGGGCGACTGGCTTATCGGCCACGGCATGGCGGCGGCGCTGCGCGGCAATTTCACCGTCAAGGCGGAGGCGCGGGTGACGCTCGGCGCCGACGGCCATGCGACGGTCGCCTGCGACATGACCGACATCGGCACCGGCACCTATACGATCCTCGCGCAGACCGCGGGCGAGATGCTCGGCCTGCCGGTGGCATCGGTCGCGGTGACCATCGGCGACAGCGACCTGCCCGCCAGCGCCGGCTCGGGCGGATCGTTCGGCGCCGGCAGCGCCTGTTCGGCGGTGGTGCTGGCGTGCGAGGACATCATCGCCGCGCTCGCATTGCGCATGAACGCATCCCCTGAGGAACTGACGCTGCACGACGGCTGCGTCGTCGCGGGCGGGCGCAGCGTCGCGCTCGCCGACCTACTCCACGGCGAACCGATCGTCGCCACCGGCAAGACCGGCCCCGGCGCCGAGACGCAGGCGACCAGCCAGGCGAGCCACGGCGCGCATTTCGTCGAGGTCGCGGTCAATGCGATCACCGGCGAGGTCCGCGTGCGGCGGATGCTCGGCGTGTTCGACGTCGGCCGCGTGCTCAATTCCAAGACAGCGGCGAACCAGCTCATCGGCGGCATGGTCTGGGGCCTGTCCTACGCGCTCGGCGAGGAAGCGGTGGTCGACACGCGCAACGGCCATTTCGTCAATCCCGACTTCGGCGAATATCACGTCGCGGTGAACGCCGACGTGCCGCGGATCGAGGTGCATTTCATCGAGGAGGTCGACGACAGCGCCAACCCGGTCGGCGCCAAGGGGGTCGGCGAGCTCGGCATCTCCGGTGCTGGCGCGGCGGTCGCGAACGCGATCTACGACGCCTGCGGCGTCCGCGTCCGCGACTTCCCCGCGACGCTGGATAAGCTGCTGGCAGGATTCCCGGACGTATAATTCCTCCCCGGTACGGGGAGGGGGACCGCGCCCGAAAGGGCGTGGTGGAGGGGGCTCTCCACCTGCGGCATCGCCCGTGGAAGCCCCCCTCCACCAGCCTGCGGCTGGTCCCCCTCCCCGTGCCGGGGAGGATTTCAAGGATAAGATCATGGCCGAAAACGATTCCGTCCTCACCGCCGCCCGCCATTGGCGGGACGAACCCCTCGCCCTCGCCACGGTGGTCTCCACCTGGGGCAGCGCACCGCGCCCCAAGGGCAGCCACATGCTCGTCCACGCCGACGGCCGCTTCGAAGGCTCGGTGTCGGGCGGCTGCGTCGAGAGCGACATCCTCCAGACCGCCGCCGAGGTGATCGCCGGCGCCCCCTTTCAGCTCAAGCGCTACGGCGTCGCCGACGATGCGGCATGGGAGGTCGGCCTGCCCTGCGGCGGCGAGATCGCGGTGATGGTGCAGCCGGTGTCGGCGACGGGCTTCGACCCCGAATTGTTCGACCGCATCGCCGAGGCGCGCGAGCGCGGCGAGGCGCTCACCGTCACCACCGACCTCGCCACCGGCCACAGCGACCTCAAGCCATTGGAGACCGGAGAGGTCTTCGCCAACCGCTACGATCCGGCGCGGCGGCTGCTGATCGTCGGCGCGGTGCAGATCGCGCAGGCGCTCGCCGAACTGGCGCGCACGCTCGGCATCGCCACGACGGTGATCGACCCGCGCGCGCGCTTCCTCACCGAGGAGCGCTTCCCCGGCGTGACGCTCGACGACCGCTGGCCCGACGAGGCGATCGAGGCGCTGAAGCCCGGCCCCGCCACCGCGGTCGTGACGCTCAGCCACGACATCAAGATCGACGATCCCGCGCTGATCGCCGCACTTGCCAGCAACGCACCTTATGTCGGCGCGCTCGGCAGCCGGCGCAGCCATGCGGCGCGGCGCGAACGGCTCGCCGCGGCGGGTCTGAACGCGGAGCAGATCGACCGGATCGACGCCCCCGTCGGCATCGATATCGGTGCGATCGGCCCGTCCGAGATCGCGCTGTCGATCGCCGCGGCGATGGTGGGGGCGTTCCATGATCGCGGTTGAGGATTGCGTCCTAGTGCTGCTCGCCGCGGGGCGGTCGCGGCGAATGGGCGATATCGGCAGCAAGCTCGACGCGCCCTTCCTCGGCCGGCCGCTCGGGCTGCATGTCGCCGTCGCGCTGGAAGACATGCCGTTCCGCGAACGCGTCGCCGTCGTCGGCCGCGCCGAATGCGATTATGCCGCGCATGGCTTCACGATCGTGCGCAATGACGACCCCGATCAGGGGCTCAGCCGGTCGCTGGCGCTCGGCGTCGACTGCGCGCGCGCGCGCGGCGTCAAGGCGGTGGTGGTGGCGCTGGCCGACATGCCGCGGGTCACCGCGACGCACATCTATCAGTTGCTCGACGCCGCCGACGACGAGAATGCCATCGTCGCGTCGAGCGACGGCCGCGCGCCCAAGCCGCCAGCGGTGTTCGGCGCGGGCCGGTTCGATGCGCTCGTCGCGCTGGAGGGTGATGCCGGCGCGCGCGAGATGGTGCGCGCGGGAAAGCACGTCGTCACGACCCCGGCGGAACTGATCGACGTCGACACGCCCGAGGAACTGGAACGCTTGCGCGAACTGGTCCACGCACCGGAAGCCCATACGCGGCGGGGGCGTCAGTCGTTCGGCTGACCCAAAAAATTCCTCCCCCGCCAGGGAGTGCCGGGTTGAACGGCCCCCGGCCGTTCAAGGTCATGCCGGGGGCATGACCGACCCGGCACTGTGGCATGCCGAAGGCATGACGGAGGGGGAGGAAAGGGAAACATCGGTTCCGTGTCCTCCCCCTCCGTCACGGCTCCGTCACGGCTTCGCCGCGCCACCTCCCCCTGGCGGGGGAGGAATTAGCTTCGACGTTGAATATCGAATCCGCCGCTACCACCGCGCCGTCCGCGATTGGACCAAGCGCAACCCAACCCACTGCTCAACCGAGATAATCCGGCCGATCTGTCCTACACATCACCGCTCTGCTATCGCCCGCCCCGAAAAACGCTCTTTCTCATCAACACAGAAACGGAAACGATAGGAGGCGATCGTTTCCATTAAGGTGTCCAACTTGTCCATGTTCGGCGCCTGCGTCATTCATGCCGCAACGCATCGATCGGATTGAGCGCCGCCGCCCGTCGCGCCGGGAAATAGCCGAACACCACCCCGATCACCGCCGAGATCGCGAAGGCGATGATGTTGATCTGCGGATCGAACGTCCACGGCACCTGCATCAGCGGCACCAGCGCCAGGATTACCCCCTGCGCGATCACCAGCCCGATGATCCCGCCGAGGCACGACAGCGCCACCGCCTCGACGAGGAACTGGAGCAGCACCTCGCGCGCGACCGCGCCGATCGCCAGCCGGATGCCGATCTCGCGCGTCCGCTCGGTCACCGACACCAGCATGATGTTCATGATGCCGATGCCGCCGACGACGAGGCTGATCGCCGCCACCGCCGCGACGATGCGCGTCAGCAACGTCGTCGTGCCGGTCAGCGTGTCGGAAATCTGCTTGGTGTCGAAGATGTTGAAATCGTCGTCGCGCGCGCCGGTGATATGCCGCCGCTCGCGCAGCAAATCGGTGATCGCGGTCTGGACGGTGCTCGTCTGGTAATCGGTGTCGACGCCGACCAGCATCAGCCGCACGTCGCGGTTGCCGGTGAAGCGGCGCTGCACCGTCTTGATCGGCATGACGACGACATCGTCCTGATCGCCGAACCCGCCCTGCCCGCGCGTGCTCAGCGCACCGATCACGTCGCAACTGACATTGCCCAGCCGGATGCGCGCGCCGATCGGATCGCCGCCCCTGAACAGGTTCTGGCGCACGGTATTGCCGATCAGACACACCGCCTTGCCAGCCTCCTGCTCGGCCGGCGTCCAGTAGCGCCCGGACACCAAAGGCCACGGCTGGACGGTGAGGAAGGCGCTGGTGGTGCCGTTGATCGTCGTCGACCAGTTCGCGCCCTCGTAGATCGCGGTGGCCGACGCGCTCGCCTGCGGCGCGACCGCGGTGACGCCGGCGATCTGGTTGGCGATCGCCTCGACGTCCTCGGGCTTGAAATTGGGCGGCTGCGGCCCGCCGCCGCCACGGCCGAAGCCCTGACCGGGGCGGATCTGGAGGATGTTGCTGCCCAGCGCGGAAATCTGCTGCTGCACCGCGGCGGTGGTCGCCTTGCCCAGCGTCACCATCGTCACGACCGCGCCGACGCCGATGACGATGCCGAGGATGGTCAGGAACGAGCGCAGGATATGCCGCCGGATCGACCGCAGCGCGAGGATGAGCGTGGTGCCGAGCATCTAGGCCTCCACCGCCGTACCCTGCCGGTGCTGCGCCTCGATCTTCTCGACCAGCCCGTCCTTGAAGTGGATGACGGTGCGCGCGAAGGCGGCCATGTCGGGTTCGTGCGTCACCATCAGCACGGTGATGCCGGCGGTGCGGTTGAGATCGGTGAGCAATTCCATGATCTCCACCGATCGCTCGCTGTCGAGGTTGCCGGTCGGCTCGTCGGCGAGCAGCACGTCGGGCTCGGTGACGATCGCGCGGGCGATGGCGACGCGCTGCTGCTGGCCGCCCGACAATTCGGCCGGCGTATGATCCCACCAGCGGTCGAGCCCGACCTTTTCGAGCGCCGCCATGCCGAGCTCGCGCCGCGCCTTCTTGTCCTCGCCGCGATAGAGCAGCGGCAGCTCGACATTCTCCAGCGCGCTGGTCCGGCTGAGCAGGTTGAACCCCTGGAAGACGAAGCCGAGATAGCGCCGCCGCAGCAGCGCGCGCTGGTCGCGATCGAGTGTCTCGACATGATGACCGCGGAACAGGAACGTGCCCGCCGACGGCACGTCGAGGCAGCCGAGGATGTTCATCGTCGTCGACTTGCCCGATCCCGACGGTCCCATGACGGCGACGAAATCGCCCGCCTGGATATCGAGGTCGACGCCCTTCAACGCCTGGAACTGCGTCGCGCCGGTGCCGTAGACCTTGGTGACGTCGCGCATCGTGATGATCGGGTCAGCCACGATGCCCTCCCCACCGCGCCGGGGGCGCGTTACTGCCCACCCGCGCCACCCTGCCGGCGCTGCCCGCCACCGCTGCGCTTGCCGGCCGCCGCACCGTCGTTGCCGGTCGACAATTGCCCGGTGATCACCTGCTGCCCCGGCTTGAGGGCGCCGCCGAGCACCTCGGTCATCGTGCCGTTGGTGTCGCCGGTGGTCACCTGCACCGCCTGCGGCTTGCCCTCGGCATCCCTGACGTAGATCGTCTGCGACGCACCGCGGCCGAGCGTCGCGGTCCGCTCCGGCCGGTCGCGGCGCGGGCGGAAGGTCAGCGATCCCGCGATGCCGCCGCTCGATCCACCCGCCCCCGCCGCGGCAGGCTTGAAGCGCAGCGCCGCATTGGGGATCAGCAGCACGTTCCGCTTGTCCGAAGTCACGATGTCGGCGGTCGCGGTCATCCCCGGCCGCAACTGCAACGACGGATTGGCGACGGTCAGGTCGGCGGCATAGCTCACCACCTGCCCGGTCGCCGACGTCGTGCTCGTCGTCGTCGAGGTCGAACTCGCCGAGCTGACCGTCAGGTTCGAGCCGAGATCGACGCGCGTGATCGTCGCCGGAAAGGTGCGGCCGGGAAAGGCGTCGACGGTGAAATTGGCCTTCTGCCCGACCTTGACCTCGCCGACGTCGGCCTCGTCGATCGCCACCTCGAGCTTCATCTTGCTGAGGTCCTCGGCGATGACGAACAGCGTCGGCGTGTTGAACGAGGCGGCGACGGTGGCGCCCGGATCGATCTGCCGTGCGAGCACCACGCCGTTGACCGGCGAGCGGATGATCGCGCGGGCACGCTGCGTCTGGTTCTGCGCCAGCGCCGCCTGCGCCGCGGCGACGTTCGCCTGCGCGACCTTCAACGCGGCGACGCTGCGCTGGTAATCGGCGCGGCCGGTCTGGAGTTCGGTGCCCGACGGCACCCGGCCGTTGGACAATTTGTAGACCTCTTCCAGCCGGGCGAGCTGCGCGCGGCTCTCGCCGACGGTCGCCTGCGCCTGATTGACCTGCGCCTGGTTGGCGGCGATCTGCGCCTGTTGCTGGCGGATCTGATCCTCGATCTGCTGCGGATCGATCAGCGCGAGCGGCTGGCCGGCGCTGACGCGGTCGTTGACGTCGACCACCACCTTGGTGACCAGCCCCGACAGCTGCGAGCCGACCGTCACCTGATTGGTCGGCGCGAGCTTGCCCGTCGCCGAGACGGTGACGGTCAAATTGCCGCGCTCGGCCGGCTGCGTCGCATAGCCCGCTTCCGGCTTCGGCCCGAAACAGCTCTTGAGCAGCAAGGCGAGCAGCACCACGCCGATCGCGACGAACACCCATTTGAGGTAGCGGCGCCAGACCGGCACGGGCTTCACGCCCAGGAAATCGTCGATCGGTTCGGCCATCAGCGGGTCTCTGACACGGGGGTTTGGGGAGCACGCTCCGGCGCCTGCGGGACGACGTTCGGGTCCCAGCCACCGCCGAGCGCATTGTAGAGCGCGACCAGCGCGGTCGCCTGATCCGAGCGCGCCTGCGTCAGGCCGTTCTGCGCGGAGAGCAGCGCCGCCTCCTGCTGGTTGAGGGTCGTAAAATCGGTGAGGCCGCTGCGATACTGGCTGCGCGCCAGGATCGCAGAGGCGTTGGCGGCGTCATAGGCGATACGATACTGCGTCTCGCGCTGGCGTGCGGCGTCGAGCGAGACGATGGCATTCTCGATATCCTCGAGCGCGGTCAGCACCGTGCCGCGATAGGCGGCGAGCGCGGCATCCGCCGCCGCCTCGTTTGACCGCACCTGGCTGCGCAACCGGCCGCCGTTGAAGATCGCCTGCGTCAGCCCGGCGAACAGGCTGCCGGTGATCGCATCGCCGAGGCTGCCGATGCCGGTCGCATTGGTGTTGATATTGCCGCTGATCGCCAGCGCCGGATAGAGCTGCGCCTTGGCGACGCCGATTTGCGCGGTCGCCGACGCCAGCGACCGTTCCGCCGCGCGCACGTCGGGACGGCGGCGCAGCGCATCGGCGGGGATGCCGACGCCGACCGTCGCGGGACCGCGCGGGATCGGCTTGGCCGCCGCCAGCGCGGTCCGCAGCGTGCCGGGCGCCTGCCCGGTCAGCACGCCGAGCCGCGCGACCGCGGCGGCATATTGCTGCTCGATCTGCGGCACGGTGGCGGCGGTCTGCGCGCGCTGGCTGCGCGCCTGCTCGACATCGACCGAGGAGACGAGCCCCGCCTGCACGCGAAACCCCGCGATCTCCAGATTGTCGTCCTGGATCGCGAGGCTGGCGCGGGCATTGGCGAGCTGCGCCTGATAGGCGCGGGCGAGCACGTAATTGGTCGCCACCTCGCTCTCGACGGTGAGCAGCGTGGTGGCATAATCGAAGCCGCTCGCCTCATATTGCGCGCGCGTCGCCTCGACGGTGCGGCGCACCTCGCCGAACAGGCCGAGCTGGTAACTCGCCGACAGGCCGGCGGAGAAGCTGTTGGTGCCGCCGCCGCCGGTGTCGACCACGGTACCGTCGGGCAAGGTGAACGAGCGGCCGCCGCCGCGCAGGTTCTCGTTGCGCTGATAGCCCGCCGAACCGGACAGCGTCGGCAGCAGCGAGGCACGGCTCTGCACCAGCGATTCGCGCGCCTGCCGCAGCCGGGCGATCGCCTGCGCGACATCGGTATTGGTGCGCCGCGCGTCTTCGACCAGCGCGCCGAGCACCGGATCGTCGAAATTCGACCACCAGCGCGTCAGATCCTCCGCCGTCTGCTGCGCCGGAACCGAATAGCCGTCGGGCACGCCGAGATCGGCGGCGCTCTTGGGATGATAATCGGGACCGACGGTGCAGCCGGCCAGCGCGGCGGTGACGAGCAACAGGGCGGGAACACGGGCCATCGCCGTATCGTGTGGTCAACACACTGCGCCGTCCAGCCTTTTTGTGTCGCAATATGTGTCGTGGCGATGTCCGCGCCGACACATGAGCGCGGCGTCAGCGGCCGGTGAAGACCGGCTTGCGCTTTGCGAGGAAGGCGATGCCGCCCTCGTGCGAATCCGCCGAACTCCGCGCCTCGCGCTGCGCCGCCGCCTCGGCAGCGAGCGCGCTGGCATAGTCGCTTTCGAGCGCCCGGCCGAGCGCGCGGCGCATCAGCCCGAGCGCGCGCGTCGGCCCGGCGGCGAGCCGCGTCGCCAGCGCCAGCGCCTCGCCGTCGAGCGTATCGTCGGCGACGACCTTGTGGATCATCCCCCAATCGAGCGCCTTCGCGGCGGGGACGCGCTCGCCGAGCAGCATCATCTCGGTGGCGCGGGCACGGCCGATCAGCCGCGGCAGCATCCAGGTCGCACCACCGTCGGGGATCAGGCCGATGTTGACGAACGCCTGGAGGAAATAGCCGGTCTCGCTCGCGACGCAGAAGTCGGCGGCGAGCGCGAGGCTGCAACCGATGCCCGCGGCGGGGCCACGCACCGCGCTGACCACCGGCACCGCGAGGTCGAAGAGCGCCGCGATCGTCGGATTGTAATGGTCGGTCAGCGCCGCATGGGTCGCCTCGCCCGGATCGTCGCCGCCGAGCGCCCCGCCGGCAACATCGGCGCCCGAGCAGAACGCCCGCCCCGCCCCCGCGATCAGCACCGCGCGCGCGCCGCCGAGATCGCCGAGCGCGTCGCGCAACTCGTCGAACAATGCCGGCGGCGCGGCATTGAGGCGGTCGGGACGGTTGAGGGTGAGGACGCGGACGTCGCCCTGCGACTCGGCCAGGATATGCTGGTAGGTCATCGGGCGCCCCTCCTCGGCGATGCGCAGCGCGCCGGTGCGGTCGACGGCGATAGCTGGTGCACCCGACTGGATTCGAACCAGTGGCCTCTGCCTTCGGAGGGCAGCGCTCTATCCAGCTGAGCTACGGGTGCCTGAAGACGGCGCCTAGCAAAGCCGCGGCGGCGGCGCCAGTGGGTTTATGCCGCAACCGCCTTGGGCGGCGGTGTCTTGGGCTTGAAGGCGCAGAGGTCGGCGACGATGCAGCGCCAGCATTCGGGCCGCCGCGCCTTGCAGACGTAGCGGCCGTGCAGGATCAGCCAGTGATGCGCGTGCAGGCGGAACGGCTGCGGCGTCGCCTTGTCCAGCTTCAGCTCGACCGCGAGCGGGGTCTTGCCGCGGGCGAGGCCGGTGCGGTTGCCGACGCGGAAGATATGCGTGTCGACCGCGAAGGTCTCGGCACCGAAGGCGACGTTCATCACGACGTTGGCGGTCTTGCGGCCGACGCCGGGCAGGCGTTCGAGCGCGTCGCGGTCGGCAGGCACCGCGCTGCCGTGCTCGGCGACCAGCGCCTGCGACAGCGCGATGACGTTCTTGGCCTTGGTGTTGAACAGGCCGATCGTGCGGATGTGCCGCTTGAGATCGTCGAGGCCGAGCGCGACCATCTGTTCGGGGGTCTTCACCTCCTCAAAAAGCTGGCGCGTCGCCTTGTTGACGCCGGCGTCGGTCGCCTGCGCGGACAGCACCACCGCGACGAGCAACTGGTAGGAATTGCCCGATTCGAGCTCCGTCTCCGGATGCGGGTTCGCCTCCGCCAGCCGGCGGTAGAATTCGAAGACGTCCGCCTTCTTCACAGGCCGAGCACGTCGCCCATCCGATAGCGGCCGGCAGGCTGGCCGGCGATCCACAGCGCCGCACGTACCGCGCCCTTGGCGAAGATCGAACGGTCCTGCGCGAGGTGCGACAGCTCGATCCGCTCGCCCTCGCTGGCGAACACTACGGTATGATCGCCGATGATCGAGCCGCCGCGCAGGCTCGACATGCCGATCGTCCCCTCGGTGCGCGCACCGGTGAGGCCGGCGCGGCCGTCGACGCGCAGCTCGGACAGGGTCGTCCCCCGCCCCGCGGCCGCCGCCTCGCCGAGCAGGATCGCGGTGCCCGAGGGTGCGTCGACCTTGTGGCGGTGATGGCTCTCGACGATCTCGATGTCCCAGTCGGTGCCGAGCCGTTCCGCGGCCTCGCGGACCAGTTGCGCGAGCAGGGTGACGCCGAGCGAGGTGTTGCCGGTCTGGAGCACCGCGATCTCGGTGGCGGCGGCGTCGATCGCCTCGTGCTGCGCCTGGGTGAGGCCAGTGGTGCCGATCACCAGCGGCGTGCGCGACGCGCGCGCAGCGGCGAGGTGCGAGGCGAGCGCCGACGGCGTCGAGAAGTCGACCAGCACGTCCGAGACGCGGGCGAGCACCGCCGGATCGCCGCCGGCATCGACTCCGCCGGCGAGCGTCGCGCCCGCCGCGGCGATCTGTTCGGCGATCGCGCGACCCATCCGGCCGCTGCTGCCGTAGATGCCGATCGCGGTCATGCGAGGCTCCTAACTTCACCAATGTCGCGCAGAACGGAGGGGGCTTGGGTCATGCCGGCCTTTTGGCACAGGGCCGGGCAGTAGGACAGCGCCACGCGCAAGCCTTTGTTAACGCTACCGTTTATCGCGGACCTGTCGGACATGACCGCCGTTTGCCGCCGGAAACGTTGCAGGACCGGGCGATGCGTCTATCTGGAACGAGATGACCGACATCCGCAACATCGTCGTGCTGACCGGGGCAGGCGTGTCCGCCGAATCGGGGATCGCCACCTTCCGCGGGCCGGGCGGGCTGTGGGAGGGGCATCGCGTCGAGGACGTGTGCACGCCCGAAGCGCTCGCCGCCGATCCGGTGCTGGTGCATCGCTTCTACGATCTGCGGCGGGCGGCGCTCGCCGGGGTCGAACCCAATGCCGCGCATCGCGCGCTCGCCGACCTCGACGCGGCGTGGCCGGGCGAATTGCTGATCGTGACGCAGAATGTCGACGACCTGCACGAGCGTGCGGGCGCGCGGCGGTTGCTGCACATGCATGGCGAGCTGACCTCCGCCCTGTGCGCGCATTGCGGCGTGCGGCGCGGGTGGCATGACGCGCTACCACCGGGAACGCGGTGTGCGACGTGCGGGGCGGCGGCGCTGCGGCCCGACATCGTGTTCTTCGGCGAGATGCCGTACCAGATGGAGCGGATCGAGGCGGCGCTGGCACGTGCCGATCTGTTCGTGTCGATCGGCACGTCCGGGGCGGTGTATCCGGCGGCGGGGTTCGTGCAACTCGCCGACGCCTATGGCGCGGATACGCTGGAGCTGAACCTCGAACGCTCGGCGGGAAGCGGGTTCTTCGCCGAGACGCGGCTGGGGCCGGCGGGGGTGCTGGTGCCGGACTGGGTGCGGGAGGTTTTGGGGCAGTAGCCAATCCTCCCCCGCAAGGGGGAGGGGGACCGTTCGGCATCAGCCGAATGGTGGAGGGGGAGGAAAGGGCGGAAGCTCTGCAATAAAGCTCCCACCCTTTCCTCCCCCTCCGTCACGCCTTCGGCGTGCCACCTCCCCCTTGCGGGGGAGGAATTTGTCACTCCACCCAATCCAGGCCCAGGTCGCGATAGACTTCGCGATCCTCGTCCCAGCCGGGCTTGACCTTGACGTGGAGGTAGAGGTGGACCGGCGATCCGAGGATGCTCGCCAGTTCGGTGCGGGCGCGGGCGCCGATCTCCTTGATCCTTTGGCCGCCCTTGCCGAGGATTATCGCGCGCTGCGTCGGGCGTTCGACGAGGATCTGCTGGTGGATCTCGACCGAGCCGTCCTCGCGCTCGCTGTATTTCTCGGTCTCGACGGTGCTGGCATAGGGCAGTTCGGCGTGGAGCTGGAGGTAGAGCTGTTCGCGCGTCACTTCGCTGGCGAGCGCGCGCTCGGTGGCATCGGACACCTGATCCGCGGGATAATGCCACGGGCCCGCCGGCATCGCCCTGGCGAGCGCCGACTTGAGTTCGGCCAGGCCGTCGCCGGTCTGGGCCGAGACAAACCAGGTATCGGCGAAAGGCATCAGCGCGTTGAGCTTTTCCGCGTGGAGCAGCAGCCGCGGCTTGTCGGCGATGTCGACCTTGTTGAGGATCAGGATCTTCGGCTCGGGCCGGTCCTTCAGCGCCTCGGCGATCCGCTCGACCTTGCCGCCGATGCCGCCCTTGCCGTCGACGACGAGCGCGATGAGGTCGGCGCCTTCGGTGCCGGTCCAGGCGGCGGCGACCATCGCGCGGTCGAGCCGGCGCTGCGGTTCGAAGATGCCGGGGGTGTCGACGAGCAGGATCTGCGCGTCGTCCTCGATCGCGACGCCGAGCAATTTGGTGCGCGTGGTCTGCGCCTTGGGGCTGACGATCGCGACCTTCTGGCCGACGAGCGCATTGACGAGCGTCGACTTGCCCGCATTGGGCGCGCCGACCACGGCGACGAGGCCGCAATGTTGGGTCTGGGTCATACGGCTCCTTACGGAATGTTGGAGGAGCGGGCGATACCCATTCCCGTGCGGGTGATCGCGGCCGGACGGGCCTGCCTTGGCCCTACCCACGCCTCCCCCTCCAATGCGAGGGCGGCGTTAGCCGGTCAGCTTCTCCAGCAGCGCTTTCGCCGCCGCGGTTTCCGCGATCTGCTTGTTCGCGCCGGTCGCGGTCGCCTCCGCGAAGCTGCCGATCCTCACCTGTACGGTGAAGCGCGGCGCATGGTGGGGGCCGGAGCGATCGACGACGACATATTCCGGGGTGCGCCGGCCGGCGGCGGCGGCCCATTCCTGGAGCGCCGATTTGGGATGTTGCGGCGCCTTGTCGCCGTGCTGGACGCGGCTGCCCCACGCCTTGCGGACGAAGGCGCGGGCGGCGTCGAGACCGGTTTCGCGATACCAGGCGCCGATCAGCGCCTCCATCACGTCGCCGAGGATGTTGTCGCTCTCGTGCGCGCCGTCGTCGCGGGCCTGTTTGCCGAGCCGCAGATGGGCGCGCACCCCCAGCTCGCGCGCCACGTCGGCGCAGACCGCGCCGGTGACCAGAGCGTTGAGCCGCTTCGACAATTGCCCCTCGGGCTCCTTGGGGAACAGCTCCCACAGCCATTCCGCCATGACGAGGCCGAGGACGCGGTCGCCGAGGAATTCGAGCCGCTCGTAATTCTCGGCCGCCTGGCTGCCGTGGGTCAGCGCGCGCTGATAGGGAGCGATGTCGGCAGGGCGGCGGCCGAAGGTCTCGGCCAGCCATTCGGGCAGCGCGGTGCTCAGAAGCCCTCTCCGATCCGCTGCCAGCGCGCGGCGGTGAACCAGCTCACGGGATTGATCCACGCGGCGTTGCCGTCGGTCGAGAAGAAGGTGACCACCGCTTTGCCCTCGATCCGCTCCATCGGGATATAGCCCATGCCGATCGGCGCGGGGAAGCGGCTGTCGGCGCTGTCGTCGCGATTGTCGCCCATCAGGAAGACGTCGCCGGCGGGCACGGTGTAGAGGCCGGTATCGTCGGCCTGCGGGATGTCCGCCTGGTCGAGCACCATATAGCTCTTGCCGTTGGGCAGCGTCTCGCGGAAGCGCGGATAGCGGCAGATCGGCACGCCGGCGGCATCGACGTCCTGGAAATTGGCGCCGCATTTCTGCGCATCGAAATTGGCGGTGAGCGGCAGCACGAAATCGGCGACGCGCTGCTTGGGGATCGGCTTGCCGTTGAGGATCACCTGACCGCGGCGGACCTGGATCGTGTCGCCGGGCAGGCCGATGACGCGCTTGATGACGTCGTGATCGTCGGGCTCGGGCGAGCGGAAGACGACGACGTCGCCGCGCGTCGGGTCGCGACCGAGGATGCGGCCGGGGATGAGCGGCAGCCCGCCCGGCAGCGACCAGCGCGAATACCCATAATTCCATTTGGTGACGAACAGATAGTCGCCGATCAGCAGCCGCGGCAGCATCGATTCCGAGGGGATCGAGAACGGCGCGAACAGGAAGCTCCGGAGGATCAGCACCGCGATCGCCAGCTTGACGAGGAAGCGCAGCGTCTCGTTCAGCTCCGAACGCGGTGGTTTGGCGGTCGTGGCGGTGGCCGCTGGGGCCGGCGTCGGTGTCTGATCCATAGTCAGGGAGCCTTAGCGTCCCCCGAGCGTCCTGAGTAGTCGTTCCGACCGACCGGGGCTTGCCCGCCCGCGCAGGTTCGATACGGAGCTGACACGAACATCCCTTCCCCCAAGGACGGAAAAACGACATGAGCGACTGGTCTGCGATCGAAGCCCTCCCCTCCCCCAAGCTGGTCGATCTGTTCGAGCAGGATAGCGAGCGCCTCTCCAAGTTCAGCCTCGACGTGGGGGGCATCCACTTCGACTGGTCGAAGACGCATCTGACCGCGCAGGCCGTCGATGCCTTCGTCGCGCTGGCGCAGACCAAGGATCTCGCCGGCAAGCGCGATGCGCTGTTCGGCGGCGAGCATGTCAACGTCACCGAGGACCGCCCGGTCGGCCATACCGCCGAGCGCGGCGAGGGCGATCCCGAGAGCGTCGCGCTGGCGCGCAAATTCCACGAGCGGATGCGCTCGCTGATCGACGCGATCGAGGGTGGCGCATTGGGCGACATCCGCCACGTGCTGCATATCGGCATCGGCGGATCTGCGCTGGGGCCGCATCTGCTGGTCGATGCGCTGGGGCGCGAGGATGCGCGCTACGACGTCGCGATCGTCTCCAACGTCGACGGCGTCGCGCTGGAGGATGCGATCAAGGATTTCGATCCGGCGGCGACGCTGCTGGTGGTGGCATCCAAGACCTTCACCACCAAGGAGACGATGCTCAACGCCGAATCGGCGCTGCAGTGGATGACCGAACATGGCGTCGAGGACCCCTATGGCAAGGTGATCGCGCTGACCGCGGCGCCCGACAAGGCGATGGAATGGGGCGTCGACGAGACGCGCATCCTGCCGTTCGGCGAGGGTGTCGGCGGGCGCTATTCCTTGTGGTCGTCGATCGGCTTTCCGGCGGCGATCGCGCTCGGCTGGGGGGCGTTCGAGGAATTGCTGGAGGGGGCCGCGGCGATGGACCGGCATTTCCGGCTGACCGCGCTGCACGAGAATGCGCCGGCGTTGGCGGCGTTCGCCGACCTCTATTACACGCAGGTGCGCCACGCCGAGACGCGCGCGCCCTTCGCCTATGACGAGCGGCTGCGGTTGCTGCCGAGCTATCTCCAGCAGCTCGAGATGGAGTCGAACGGCAAGGGCGTCACCGTCGACGGCCAGCCGGTCGGACGGCCGACCGCGGCGATCACCTGGGGCGGGGTCGGCACCGATGCGCAGCATGCGGTGTTCCAGTTGCTGCATCAGGGCACGCATCTGGTGCCGGTCGAGTTCATCGCGGTGATCGAGCCGGGCGATACGTTGGCCGAGGATCATCATCGCCAGTTGCTGCTCAACGCCTTCGCGCAGGGCGCGGCGCTGATGAAGGGCAAGCAGGTCGAGGACCCCGCACGCTCGTACAGCGGCGACCGGCCGTCTTCGACCCTGCTGCTCGACGTGCTCGATCCGCGGACGCTGGGGGCGCTGATCGCCTTCTACGAGCATCGCGTGTTCGTGAACGGCGTGCTGCTCGGCATCAATTCGTTCGACCAGTTCGGCGTCGAACTGGGCAAGGAGATGGCGAAGGCAGCGGACCAGGGCGGCCAGTCGTTCGACGCCTCGACCGAGGATCTGATCCGGCGCGCCGGGCTGGAGTGAGCGGGGCGTTCGGGATCGTCGCGCGTTGAGGCGCGATGATCCCGTTCCTGCTCGCCGCCGCGCTCGCGCCCCTTCCCGCCACCGTCTTCGCGATGCGCTGGGAACGGCGGGTGTTGCTGCTGTCGGCGGCGCGCGGGGACGATGCGGGGCTGGCGGCGCAACGGCGCGCGCTGGCGGGATGGGATGCGGCGGCGCGCGAGCGCGATCTTGCTGTGGTGACGATCGTCGGCGACCAGGTGAGCGGCGCGGATGATCGCGCGGCGGCGCTGCGCAACCGCTATCGGCTGCCGGCGCGGCGGTTCGTCGCGATCCTGATCGGCAAGGACGGCGGCGAGAAACTACGGTCTGCCGAGCCGATCGCGCCCGAGGTGCTGGCGGAGACGATCGACGCGATGCCGATGCGGCGGGCGGGGGAGCGGTGACGTTGCAGAGCGAGCGCACGCCTTCTATGTGTACGATTCTGCGGAGCCATACACATGCGGACCAATATCGAGATCGACGACGCTTTGATGGCGGAAGCCACCCAGTTGAGTGGCTTGAGGACCAAGCGTGACGTGGTCCACTTCGTCCTGAACCGTTACGTCAAGATCGAGCGCCAACGCAAAGCGCTGGAGGGATTGCGCGGGCTCGGCTGGGACGGTGATCTTGAGGCGATGCGTACCGACGATCCGGTGCGCGAATGGGGATGATCGTCGTCGATTCCAGTGTGTGGATCGACCTGCTGAGCAATCGGGATACGATCCAGACGCGAGCATTGACGGGATATCTCGATCGGGGCGATCTCCTAGGCATCGGCGACCTCGTCCTCATGGAAGTGCTGCAGGGCGCACGAAGCGAGGCCCGCGCGGATGAGGCGATGCGGTTCTTCGCCCGCTTCGATCGACTGACGATCGGCAACCACCGCGTCGCCGTTGAAGCCGCCCGCCACTATCGCCATCTGCGCAGCCTCGGCATCACGATCCGCAAGACGATCGACACGCTGATCGCCACCCGCTGCATCCTCGACCGTCTTCCGCTGTTGTACAGCGATCGTGATTTCGACCCTTTCGTCCAGCATCTCGGCCTCCGGTCGGCGCTGACCCTCCCGGAGTGAAGTGATGTCCGACTATGATTACGACCTGTTCGTCATCGGCGCAGGGTCCGGGGGGACGCGGGCGAGCCGGGTCGCCGCGGCGCATGGCGCCAAGGTGGCGGTCGCCGAGGAATATCGCGTCGGCGGCACCTGCGTCATCCGCGGCTGCGTGCCCAAGAAACTGCTGATCTACGGCGCGCATTTCGCCGAGGACCTGAAGGACGCCAAGCGCTTCGGCTGGCAGGTGCCGGATCAGTGCGCGTTCGACTGGAAGACGCTGCGCGACAACGTGCTCGAAGAGGTCGACCGGATCAACGGTGCCTATACGCAGACGCTGGAGACGCATGGCGTCGAGATCATCCACCAGCGCGCGGTCGTCACCGGGCCGCACAGCGTGCGCCTCGCCGACGGCAGCGAGAAGACCGCGGGACGCATCCTCGTCGCGGTCGGCGCGCATCCCGCGGTGCCCGATTGCCCCGGCGCGGAGCACGGCATCACCAGCAACGAGGCGTTCCACCTCGACGCGATCCCCAGGCGCATCCTGATCGCGGGTGCGGGTTACATCGCCAACGAATTCGCCGGCATCTTCCACCAGCTCGGCGCGCACGTGACGATCATGAACCGCACGCAGGACATCCTGCGCGGCTACGACCTGTCGATCCGCGACCGGCTGCTCCAGATCAGCATGATGAAGGGCCTGGAGTTCAAGTTCGACGCCAATTTCGAAGGGATCGAGAAGGGCGCGAACGGCTGCCTCACCGTCCATATGTCGAACCACGATCCGGTCACGGTCGACATGGTGATGTTCGCCACCGGCCGCGTGCCGAATACCAAGGGGCTCGGGCTGGAAGCGGCGGGCGTCACGCTGGAGAAGGGGGCGATCGTCGTCGACGCGCAGAACCGGTCGAGCGTCGACAGCATCTTCGCGGTCGGCGACGTCACCAACCGCGTCCAGCTGACCCCGGTGGCGATCCGCGAGGGCCAGGCGTTCGCCGACACCTTCTACGGCGACAAGCCGACGACGGTCGATTACACTAACATCCCCGCGGCGGTGTTCAGTCATCCGCCGATGGCGGGCGTCGGCATGACCGAGAGCGAGGCGAAGCAGAAGCTGGGATCGATCCGCGTCTATTCATCGGATTTCCGGCCGATGAAGAACGTGCTCGCCGGCCGCAACGAACGCGCGCTCTACAAGATGGTCTGCGACGGCGAAACCGGGCGGATCGTCGGTCTGCATATGATCGGGCCGGACGTGCCCGAGATCCTGCAGGCGGCGGCGATCGCGGTGAAGGCGGGGCTGACCAAGGCGCAGTTCGACGACACCGTGGCGCTGCATCCGACGATGGCCGAAGAATTGGTGCTGATGAAATAAGCGCCGGCCAAACGCCAGGATGAATCATTCGAGATTCCTTCCTTTCCGGACGACGACGGGCGCCGACGCGCCCCTCTTTTCGTCACCCCGGGCTCGACCCGGGGTCCCGCTTCTTCCCGATCCGCACCGGTAAAAGGCAGCGGGACCCCGGATCAAGTCCGGGGTGACGGATAGAAGGTGCAAGGTTGCGGCGGTGCTGGATGTCGATTTGTCTCAAGCCGCCCGATGGGCGCAGCGGCGCTACCGCTGCGCCTGGAGGTAGGCGATCACGTCGGCGCGATCGAGTGGGTCGGGCAGGCCCGGGAAGCCCATCGAGGTGCCGGGCGCGAAAGCCTGGGGATCGGCGAGCCAGGCGTCCAGCCGCTCCGGCGTCCAGCGGCCGCCGACGCGTTGCAGCGCGGCGGTATAGCCGAAGCGCTGGCTGACCCCGGCGACCGGCGCGCCGATGACGCCGGCCAGGGTCGGGCCGTTGCGGTCGGGCGCGCCGCGGCGACTGGCGTGACAGGCGGCGCAGCGCGCGAACTGGCGCTCGCCGGCGGCGACGCTGGCGACGCGCAGCAGCGCGGCAAGATCGGGGGACGGTCCGGCGGCGGCGCGGCGGGCGGCGCGATCGTCGTTCGAACACGCGGCGAGCATCAGGCCCGCCGCCAGCCAGAGCGCACGCGCCGTCACGCTCTTGCGGGCCTCTTTACCTTTGTCCGTTACGGACCGACCATGAACCATAAGATTCTCGTCCTCGCGCTGTCCGGCGCCATCGCGGTGACCGGCGTGCCGATCCCGCCCGCGACGTCAATCCCCGCTTATGCCGCGCAGCGACGCCTGATGGCGAGCCGCGGCGTGCAACAGCAAGCCTATTTCGCACGCCGGCTGACGCTGGTCGCCGAACGGCTCGACCGGCAGCGACGAGCCGGACTGATCGCGGCGGGACCGGCGGCGTTCATGCGCGACGATCTGACGCGGATATGGATCGGGGTGGACCGCTACGTCCAGCGCGGTGCGGCGCTCACCCCCGACGAGCGGCGGAGCTATTGCGCGATGCTCCGCCGCGTCGAGCAACGGCTGGCGCGGGCGGAGGCGCGGCAGCATGCCGGCCCCCGCCTCGCCGATCGGTCAGTCCGCGAACAATAAGACCGGCGTTTCGAGCTGCGTCTTGAGCGCCTGGACGTAGCTCGCCGCATCCCAGCCATCGACGACGCGATGGTCGCAGCTGATCGACAAATTCATCAGCTTGGCGCGGCGGATCTCGTCACCGCGGCCGGTGAAGACCGGGCGTTCGACGATCTTGTTCGGACCGATGATCGCCACTTCGGGGCGGTTGATGACCGGCGTCGTCGCGATGCCGCCGAGCGGCCCCAGCGAGGTGACGGTGATCGTGCCGTTGCCGAGTTCTTCCGGCTTCAGCTTGTTGGCACGCGCCGCCTCGGCGAGGCGGGCGATCTCGGTGGCGAGTTGCCAGACGTTCCTGTCCTGCGCGTCGCGGATCACCGGCACGGTGAGGCCTGCGTCGGTCTGCGCCGCCATGCCGAGATGGACGCGGCCCGAGCGCGTGACCACGCCCGCCTCGTCGTCGTATCGCGCATTCAGCATCGGGAATTGCGGCAGGGTGCGGCAGATCGCGACGATCAGCAGCGGCAGAAGCGTCAATTTGGGGCGCTGGCCGCGGTGATCGTTGAGGTCGGCGCGCATCGCCTCGAGCGCGGTGACGTCGATCTCGTCCACGTAGGTGAAGTGCGGGATGTTGCGCTTCGACGCGGCCATGTTCTCGGCGATGCGGCGGCGCATGCCGATGACGCGGATCTGCTCGTCGGCACGCGCGCGGCTGGCGCCGGGGGACTGATAGCCCTGGCCGGCATTGTAGCGCAGGAAGGCGTCGAGATCGGCATGGCGGACGCGGTCGGCGTCGGTCTTCACCTGCGCGAGGTCGATGCCGAGATCGCGCGCGCGGGCGCGCACCGCGGGGGAAGCGAGGGCCTTAGGCTCCTCCCCGGCACGGTGAGGGGGACCATCCGAAGGATGGTGGAGGGGGGCTGCCACGGGCGGCGCGCTCGCGTCTTGCCTTACGGGCGGGGTCGCTTGTGGAGCGCCACCTCCACCACCGGCTTCGCCGGCGGTCCCCCTCCCCGTGCCGGGAAGGATTTCCTCCACCCCCGGATTCTCCGCCTCATATTGTTCGGCGACCTCCGCCTGCTCGGCACTCGGCGGCGCGGCGACCACCTCGTCCCCGCCTGCCTCCTCGGTCTCGATCACCACCAGCGCGGCGCCGATCGCGACCTGGTCGCCGACCTCGCCGGCCAGCGCGACGACGACGCCCGACACCGGCGATTCCATCTCGACGGTCGCCTTGTCGGTCATCATGTCGGCGATATTCTGGTCTTCCTCGACCCGGTCGCCGACGGCGACGTGCCAGGCGACGATCTCGGCCTCGGCGATGCCCTCGCCGATGTCCGGCAGCTTGAAGGTGAAGCGGGCCATCCTATGCGTCCTTCATGATCTTCTTGAGGGCCTGGCCGATGCGCACCGGCCCCGGGAAATACGCCCATTCGAGGCTGTGCGGATACGGCGTGTCGTAGCCGGTGACGCGCTCGATCGGCGCTTCGAGATGGTAGAAGCAGCGCTCCTGCACCAGCGCCGACAGTTCGGCGCCGAAGCCGCTGGTCCGCGTCGCCTCGTGGACGATCATGCAGCGGCCGGTCTTCTTCACCGACGCCTCGATCGTCTCGATGTCGAGCGGGACGAGCGTGCGCAGGTCGACGATCTCGGCGTCGATATCGTGCTCGGCGATCACCGCCGCGCAGACGTGGACCATCGTGCCGTAGCACAGGATGGTCAGCGCCTCGCCCTCGCGGACCACCGCGGCCTTGCCGAGCGGCACCTTGTAATAGCCGGTCGGCACCTCGCCGGCGGGATGTTTCGACCAATTCTCCGACGGCTTGTCCCAATAGCCGTTGAACGGGCCGTTGTAGATGCGCTTGGGTTCGAAGAAGAGGACGGGGTCGTTGTCCTCGATCGCCGAGATCAGCAGGCCCTTGGCGTCATAGGGCGTCGCCGGGATCACCGTCTTGATGCCGGAGACGTGGGTGAAGATGCCCTCCGGCGATTGCGAATGCGTCTGGCCGCCGAAGATGCCGCCGCCGAACGGCGAGCGCACCGTCATCGGGCTGATGAACTCGCCGGCCGAGCGATAGCGCAGCCGCGCCGCCTCGGACACGAGCTGGTCGAGCGCGGGATAGATGTAGTCGGCGAACTGGATCTCGGGGACCGGGCGCAGGCCGTAGGCGCCCATGCCGATCGCGACGCCGATGATGCCGGTTTCGGTGATCGGCGTGTCGAAGACGCGGGTCTTGCCGTATTTCGCCTGCAAGCCCGCGGTGGCACGGAACACGCCGCCGAAATAGCCGACGTCCTCGCCCATCACCAGCACGTCGGGATCGCGCGCCATGCAGATGTCGAGCGCGGAATTGATCGCCTGGATCATGTTCATGCGGGCGGTGCCGGTGTCGGCGGCGGGTTCTGGCTGGGTGGTGATGTCGGTCATTCCACAATCCTCGTCACCCCGGGCTCGACCCGGGGTCCCGCTATCGTGCGCGGAAGGAAAGAAACAGCGGGACCCCGGGTCAGGCCCGGGGTGACGGCGTGCGCGGCCATCACTTGCGCGCCCATGGCCGGCCGCTCGCCTCTTCCTCGGCGATCATCTGCGCCTGCTGTTCGCGCAAATGCCACGGCATCTCCTCGAACACGCCGTCGAACAGCGTATCGAGCGGCTGGTGCAGGCCGTGGCCGAGGATGCCGTTCTTCTCGGCCTCCTTCTGCTCGGCCTTGACGTATTCGGCGAGCTCGCGGTCCTGCGCGGCGTGGCGCTCCTCGTCCCATTCGCCGATGACGATGAGGTGCTGCTTCAGCCGCGCGATGGGGTCGCCGAGCGGCCAGGCGGTGGGTTCGCCGGCGCTGCGATATTGCGTCGGATCGTCGGAGGTCGAATGGCCCTCGGCGCGATAGGTGAAATGCTCGATCAGCGTCGGCCCGGCGTTGGTGCGCGCGCGCTCCGCCGCCCACAGCGTCGCGGCATAGACCGCGAGCGCGTCATTGCCGTCGACGCGCAGCCCGGCGATGCCATAGCCGATCGCGCGCGCCGCGAAGGTCGTCGCCTCGGCGCCGGCGAACCCCGAAAAGCTGCTGATCGCCCATTGGTTGTTGACGACGTTGAAGATCACCGGCGCGCGATAGACCGCGGCGAAGGTGCAGGCGGAATGGAAGTCGCCCTCCGCGGTCGAGCCCTCGCCGCACCAGGTCGCGGCGATCCGCGTGTCGCCCTTGGCGGCGGACGCCATCGCCCAGCCGACGGCCTGCGGATATTGCGTGGTGAGGTTGCCCGAGATCGAGAAGAAGCCGTGGTCGCGCGCCGAATACATGATCGGCAGCTGCTTGCCCTGGAGCTTGTCGCCGCGGTTCGAATAGATCTGGTTCATCATCTCGACCAGCGGATAGCCGCGCGCGATGAGCAGCCCCTGCTGGCGGTACGACGGGAAGCACATGTCCTCGAAATCGAGCGCCTGCGCGGCGGCGATCGCCACCGCCTCCTCGCCGGTCGCCTTCATGTAGAAACTGGTCTTGCCCTGCCGCTGCGCGCGGAACATCCGCTCGTCGAAGGCGCGGAGCAGCGCCATGTTGCGCAGCATCCGCCGCAGCATGTCGGGCGACAATTTGGGGTCCCACGGGCCGACCGCGCGGCCGTCCTCGTCGAGGACGCGGACCAGCGTATAAGCGAGATCGGTGAAATCGTGCGCCGAAGCGGCGGTATCGGGTCGCCGCGCGGCGCCGGCGGGCGGCACGTCGACGCCGACGAAGTCGACCGCATCGCCCGGCCGGAACTTGGGTTCCGGCACGTGCAGCGTCAGCCCGGGAAGATTCCGGGGCGGCTGCCCATTGGCGCGAGGATACTCGCTGGCCACATCTCTCTCCTGCACGTCCGACGAGGGTCGTCGGCGCTGTTGTTGGATCGTGTTGCGCGGCTGTAATTAAATTTCAAGCGGCTTTTCGGTGGGCGGAGCGATTCCGCTGTACCGGTCGAAACGGATAATATGCCGGGCAGACCCCATTCCTCCCCGGCACGGGGAGGTGGCAGCGCAAAGCGCTGACGGAGGGGGGCGTCCACAAGCGCGACGCGTGCGGCCCGCCCCCTCCACCACCCGCTTCGCGGGCGGTCCCCCTCCCCGTGCCGGGGAGGATTGGCTCACGCCACGGTCTGTTCGATCACGCCGAAGATCGGGTGGTGCCGGTCGTCCTCGGCCCAGATGCGCACCGTGTCGCCCTTGCGCAGGAACGGCGTCGTCGCCTTGCCGGTGGCGATCGTCTCGACGGTGCGCAGTTCGGCGAGGCAGGAATAGCCGACGCCGCCCGCCGCGATCGTCTGGCCTGGGCCACCATCGGGGCCGCGGTTCGAGACCGTGCCCGAACCGACGATCGTCCCCGCGCCAAGCCGGCGCGTCTTGGCGGCGTGCGCGACCAGCGTGCCGAAGTCGAAGGTCATGTCCTCGCCCGCCTCGGCGCGGCCGAACGGCTGGCCGTTGAGATCGACGTGGAGCTTGCGGTGCAGCTTGCCGTCCCGCCACCAGTCGCCCAACCCGTCCGGGGTGACGAACACCGGCGAGAAGGCGCTCGCCGGCTTGGACTGGAAGAAGCCGAAGCCCTTGGCGAGTTCGCCGGGGATGAGGTTGCGCAGGCTGACGTCGTTGGTCAGGCCGACCAGCCGGATGCCGGCAAGCGCCTCCTCGCGGCTCGCGCCGAGCGGCACGTCGCCGGTGACGACCACCACCTCGGCCTCGAGGTCGCAGCCCCAGGCCTCGTCGGCAAGCGGGATCGGATCGCGCGGACCGAGGAAGCCGTCCGAGCCGCCCTGATACATCAGCGGATCGTGCCAGAAGGTCTCGGGCATCTCGGCACCGCGCGCCTGCCGGACGAGTGCGACATGGTTCACATAGGCCGATCCGTCCGCCCATTGATAGGCGCGCGGCAGCGGCGAGGCGGCGTCATGTTCGTGGAAGCGTTCGCGGGGGATGACCTCGTGGTCGAGATCGGTGGCGAGGTTCTTGAGATCGGGCAGCAGCCGGTCCCAATCGTCGAGCGCGGCCTGCAAGGTCGGCGCGACATGCGTCGCATCGGCGCACCAGGCGAGGTCGGTGGAGACGACGACGAGCCTGCCGTCACGGCCCTGCTTCAGACTGGCGAGTTTCATCCGGCGCATCCTCTCATGTCGTTGGCCCGACGGTGTATCGGCTGGCGTGCCGGGTTGCGACGGAAAAGTATCGGCGGATACGAGATGCGCCTGCCCACCAGATCGTCATCCCACCCCTCCTTCGTCATCCCACCCCTCTTCGTCATCCCACCCCTTCTTCGTCATCCCACCCCTCTTCGTCATCCCGCCCCTCTTCGTCATCCCACCCCTCTTCGTCATCCCGACGAAAGTCGGGACCCATGGATGCGGCGCCGTCCATGATGCGCGCCTACGCGGGTTCACCGCGACCATGGGTCCCGGCTTTCGCCGGGATGACGAAGGGGGAGATGCCGAATGGAGGAGTGACGAACGGGGAGATCAGGTTGGTCGAAATGCCGAACGACGCGAACGACAAGGGCCGCCCTCCCCTGCGGGAGAGCGGCCCCTATTCGCGCTTACGGATCGATCAGAACTTGAACTTGATCGCGCCGCGATAGGCCTGGTTGCGCACGTCCTTGCGCGCGACGGTGGTGTCGGCGCTGACCGACAGCTCGATGCGGTCGGTGGCGTAGGAGAGGCCAGCCGCCAGCTCGGCCCAATCCTGGTCCTGGCTCGACAGGCGGAAGCCCGCCGGTGCGGTGCCGCCGATGAAATTGGCGGTGAACACGCCCGGCTGGTCCTTGAAGTCGTGGACGTAATAGGCCGAGGCGAACGGCTTGATCACGTCGCCGCCGGCAAGCTGCAGGCCGGCGCGGCCCTGTGCGCTGTCGAGATTGTAGCGGTCGAAGCGCAACGCGCCGTCGCCGCCGGTCTCCACCGTCGGCGTGAAGCCGATGTGGTTGACCCGCGCCGCGATCCGCGGCCCGACCTGCAGGCCGCCGAAGTCGAACATCTGCCCGAGCCCGACCTCCGCCGACACCGCCAGCGCATTGTCGCGGCTGCGCAGCGTCGAGGCGACGGTGGCGATCGCCACCGTGCGGCGGGTGCTCGCCTGGAACACGCCGCCGCTGACCTGCGCGTCGAGCACCTGCCCGCCCGGCCCCTGCGCCTTGGCGAAGAGCGTGCCCTGGAACAGCTCGCCGCGCGCCGACTGGCCGACGCCGCCGGTGGTGCCGTCGAGCTTGGTATAGCCGAAGCCGAAGCCGAGCACGCCGGTGTCGCTCACCTTGGCCTCGATGCCGCTGACGACATAGAAACCATCGAAGTTATCGCGCCCGCCGAACGGATTGGCGTCGCGCAGGCTGCGGCTGTCGCCGTCGACGTAACCGCCGGCGATGAACACGTTGACGTTCTCGGGCAGCACGCCCTCGCGCACCGTGGTCGAGGTCGTATCGCTCGCGGTCGCCTGCGTCATCGGCAGGTCGCTCGCCATCAGCGCGGCGAATTGCAGCGGCTGACCGGTCATCGTCAGCGTCCCCGACAGCGGCTGGCTGGCGTCGATCCCGGCGAGATGCTGGCGGTAGAAGCGCGACATATTCTCGGTCGCGACCGTGCCCATGCCGTATTTGAGCGGCGTGGTGCGCGGCGCGAGCCCTTCCAGCGTCGCACGGATCGTCCCCGCATCCTGAAGATCGAGGATGCCGTACAAGCCCGACAGCGCGTTGTAGTTGCTCGCGCGGTTGCGATCGAGCAGCCCGGCGAAGGCGGTCTGGATCGGCGTTGCGGCGACGACGCTGGCATAGGTGCCGGCGACGATCCGCGCCTGCACCGCATTCGCCGAATAGACGAATTGCGGGGTCAGGATCGCCGACAGGGCGGAGGGCGACTGGAAGGTGCCGGCGACCCCGCCCGCCGCGGTGACGATCGTGTAGAGATCGTTGTAGCGGATCATGTGGCCGGCGACCGGCGCGAAGCCGACGCGGCCGCCGATGCTGGCGATGCCGTCGGTGGTGCCGTTGCGCACCACCGCGACGCGGTCCGACGTGCCGTTGGGGCCGACGTCGACCAGCAACGTGCTGCCCGAGGCGAGGATCAGGTTGCCGCCGATGGTCAGCGTGCCGATCGTCCCCATCGTGCCCGGCGCGACGATGCCGGTCGCGCTGGTGAGGAACGGCGTGTTGATCCGGCCGCTGCCGGTGAGCAGGCCGCTCATCAGGAAGTAATCGCCACGCGTCGACAGCGTGCCGTCGACCTGCACCGCGCCGGTATATTGGTTCACCGCCATCAGGCTGGTCAGCGATCCCGCCGAGGTGATCGCCAGCTTCGCATTGGTGCCGGCGACGCTGAACCGGTCGATCGTCACCGCGGTGTCGAGCGTCGTCGTGCCCGCCGCGCTCAACGTGACGTCGTAATAGCGCGCGCTGCGCTTGGTGGCGGCATCGGGATCGATGTTGCCCGGCACGAAATTGGTCGCGCCCGGCAGACCGTTGGCGAGCGTCGCCGCCGGCAGCGCCGCGGCGCTGGCATCGCCGGCGGCAGCGGTGGCGCCGGCCGAATCCACGGCGATCTTGCGGACGGTCGCCTGATCGTTGCCGCTGCTCGCGGAGCCGCCCTGCACGCCCGGCTGCGTCGCCGCGACCGGCTCGCCGTCGACATAGGTGATCCCCGTCTTCACGTCATAGCATTGGTCGTAGTTGAACGCCGGCTCCTGATCGCAGACCTGACCGAATTTGTTTTGCGTGTCGGGCGCGATGCCGAGGCCCGGCGCGGTCGGCACGCCATTGGCGAGCTGGCCGTTGACGATCACCTGATAGGAGGGGTCGAGCGCCGTCACCCAATGGCTGGGATCGCTCCACTTGCCGTCGCCCGCCAGCGTATTGGCGTAGCGATACGGATTGTTGGCGAGGATATAATCCCAATAGAGATACAGCGGCTGGTAGAAAGCGGTGGTGCCGTAGCCGCCGCTCACCTGTCCGCTGAACGTGTAGCTGCCCGAGAGCACGCCGATGATCGTCGCCTTGTTGAACGTCCGGTCGAGGATCAGCGGGCCGCCCGAATCGCCGGGACCCGTCGTCCCCTCGCTGGGCAGCGCCGCGTCCTTGAACAGATTGTAGTCGCCGGGATAGCGGCGCGTCGGATCGTCGAAATCGGTCTGGTACAGATTGGCGGGCAGGCCGGCGCTGCCGCCGAACAGGCCGAAGTAGAAATCGTCGATCGAGCCGAGCAGGCCGACGTAATTCTCCGCGACGCGGCGGCGATAATCGATCCCGCCGCTGGCGCCGGTCAGGCCGGTGCCGTTGGTGCCGTAGCCGGTCATCGTGACGTGATAACCGGTGCCGGTCGTGTCGTCGATCGACGCGGGCGCGGGCAGCGGCGAGAACAGCATCGTCCAGGTCGGCACATCAGCCGCCGGCGTGTCGAAGGTCGCGAGCGCGACGTCGCCCTGCAGGAAGTTGTTGGCGAGGCCGAGGTTCAGCGACTGCGCGTTATAGACGACCTGATTGACGTTGTAGAAATGGTTGGCGGTGCTGGTGCTGTAATTGCTGCGGAACCAGGCGCGCTGGCCGGCGATCGTGTCCGCCTCGAAGCCGAAGCCGATCGGCAGCTGCCCGGTGCCCTTGCCGTAGTTCCACGGGTCCATCGCGGTGCCGGTCGGGCTCTCGTTGACGCAATGCGCCGCGAACACGACGGTGCGGGGGTTGATCAGCGTGCCGGTGCACAGGCCGACGAAGCCGTTCTTCTGGTCGATGATCATCTGGCCGACGCCGTTGACGCCCTGGTCGAGGATCGTGCTCGGCGTGCCGGGGCTGGAGATGACGACGCTGGGGTCCGCCTGCGGCGGCGTCGACAGCGCCGAACCACCCTGCCGCTCGGCGATCGGCAGGATGCCCTTCAGGCTCATCGACAGATCGGAGGTCGCGGCCTGCGCCTGGGCGGCGCCCGGCAGCGCGATCAGGGCCGACGATGCGAGAAGGACGCGACGGGCCGCGCCGCGCAATGCTGTATTAGCCATTATCTATTCTAATCCCCTGTTATTCGGCCGATCTTCTCACGGTCACGAATGTCGGGGAGCCTATTGGGGGGCGGGGGCAAGTCAAGGCGGCAGAAAGGTCAACCTTCCATTATAGAATGGGAATTGGTGAAAGTGTTGATCGCGGGCCACAGTGGGCGCCGTTCCGGTCCCGACTTGACTTTTGCCGCAACGCAGCGCACATGGACGGCCATCGAGGCGTCATGCAGCGTGAACGGGGTGGCATTGCCGCCCCCGGCTCCACCTCGGTCGATATGCTCAGGGCTTCCCTATTCACGCGGGGCGTCAGTTTCCCCCGCCCCCTGCGAGCCGTTTCCATGATGGAGTCCGGCGCGCGGGTCAGGCCCCGTTTTGAAGGCTACGTGTCCATGTCATTCGCCAACCTCGGCCTCGCCGAGCCGCTCGTCCGCGCGCTCGAAGCCAAAGGCTATACCACCCCGACCCCGATCCAGGCGCAGTCGATCCCGATCCTGCTCGAAGGCGGCGATCTGCTCGGCATCGCGCAGACCGGCACCGGCAAGACCGCCGCATTCGTGCTGCCGTCGATCCAGCGCCTCACCGAGAACCAGAAGCGCGTGCTGCCGACGCATTGCCGCATGCTCGTCCTCGCCCCCACTCGCGAACTCGCCAGCCAGATCGCCGACAATGCGCGCGGTTACGGCCAGTTCAGCAAGCTGTCGGTCGCGACCGTGTTCGGCGGCACCAGCATCAACAAGAACCGCCAGGACCTCAGCCGCGGCGTCGACATCCTCGTCGCCACGCCGGGCCGGCTGATCGACCTCGTCGAGCAGGGCATGTGCAACCTGTCGATGATTGAGATCCTCGTCCTCGACGAAGCCGACCAGATGATGGACCTCGGCTTCATCCACGCGCTCAAGAAGATCGTGCGGATGATCCCGCGCAAGCGCCAGACGCTGTTCTTCTCGGCGACGATGCCGGTGGCGATCCGCGAGCTCGCCAACCAGTTCCTGCACGAGCCGAAGACGGTGTCGGTCGTCCCCGCCTCGACCACCGCGGAGCGCGTCGATCAATACGTCACCTTCGTCAACCAGGCGGAGAAGCAGGCGCTGCTGACGATCGTGTTGCAGGATCCGACGATCAACCGCGCATTGGTCTTCACCCGCACCAAGCATGGCGCCGACCGCGTCGTGAAGCTGCTCGCCGGCAATGGCATCGCGGCGAACGCGATCCACGGCAACAAGAGCCAGGGCCAGCGCGAACGCGCGCTTGGCGAGTTCAAGGACGGCAAGACTAAGGTGCTGGTCGCGACCGACATCGCGGCGCGCGGCATCGACGTTTCGGGCGTCAGCCACGTCATCAACTTCGAACTGCCCAACGTGGCGGAGCAATATGTCCACCGCATCGGCCGCACCGCGCGCGCCGGCGCGAGCGGCATCGCCGTCGCCTTCTGCGCCGATGACGAGCGTCCGTACCTCAAGGACATCGAGAAGCTGACCCGCCAGAAGGTCGCGGTGCGGCCGCTGCCGGAGAATTTCACCGGCCTGTCGAACGAGATCAAGGCGACCCGCGTCAAGGCGATCGGTGCCGATCCGGCGCCGCGCGCCGACCTGCCGCGCGGCCAGCGCCAGCCGGCGCGCCCGCGCGCCACGCATGCGCCGACCGCGACGCGCAATTATGCCAATGCCAGCCGTGGCGGTCAGCGCGGCGGTGCCGGTGGCGGCAGCGGCGGCGGTGGTCGCGGCGGCCGCTCGGGCGGCGGCGGTGGTCGCGGCCAGGGTTCGGGCGCGGCGCGCTAAGCCTCCCACGGCTTCCCGCTCAACGGGAGCGGGTGGGTCGGCTGAGTGCTAAATCAAACGGCCCCGCGGGAGCGATCCTGCGGGGCGGTTTCGTATTCGTGGCAACCCGCTGCAATGTCGGGCATTGTTCAAGGCAGAGGAGATGATGCCATGGACGTGTCCACCACCCCGCTGCCCGAACGGATCGCCCGCGTGCTCGCCGGACAACGGATCAGCGCCAATGCCGGCGGCGACGCCGAGAGCGCTGGCGAACAGGTCGATCTGGCATGGCGCGACTATCTCGCCGATGCCCGCGCGGTGCTGCGGACGCTGCGCGAACCGGACCGCAAGATGGCGGCGGCGGGCGACCCGGCGGTGTGGGAGCGGATGGTGCTCGCCGCGATCGAGGAATCGAAGCCCGAGACGGTGGTTCTTTAAGCGAGACCGTCGCTGAGGTTCCGCTCCCGCCCTCACCCTATCACCGGCTGCGGCCAGCTCTGCCCTCTCCCGGCGGGAGAGGGAAAAGGCGCGTAGCGCCGAAGGGTGAGGGTGGGCGCGGAAAGCCCGCGATCAATCCTCGAACACCGGCGCCCGCTTCGCCATATTAGCGGCGACCGCCTCCATCATGTTGCGCTTGCCAATCACCTTCCTCTGCTCGTCGGTCTCGGCCGCCAGCATCTCGCGCGGGTCGGCGTCATGCGCCATGTTGAGCAGCCGCTTGGCGCCGCGGATCGCGTGCGGGCTGCGCCCGACGATCGTCCGCGCCAGCGCCAGCGCCTCGGCGAGCGGGTCCGCCGCCAGCCGCGTCACGAAGCCATGCGCCAGCGCTTCCTCCGCGCCGAATTCGCGCGCGGTATAGACCAGCTCGCGCAGCACGTCGTCGCGCACCAGCCCGCGCCAGATCGGAAAACCCGCCATATCGGGCACCAGCCCCCAATGCGTCTCGCGGATCGCGAAGCGCGTGTCGGGCGCGGCGATACGGATATCGGCACCCGACATGATCTGGAAGCCGCCACCGAAGGCGACGCCATGCACCGCGGCGATCACCGGCATCGGCAATTGCCGCCAGCCCCAGGTGACGTGCTGCGGCAGGATGGCCCCTTGCGCGTTGCGCTCGCCCGACACACCCGAGCCGCCCTGTGCCATGCTCGCCATGTCGAGCCCGGCGCAAAAGCCCCTGCCCTCGCCCGACAGCACGACGCAGCGCACGTCGCGTCGCTCGGCGAGCGCATCGATCGCCGCGCCGATCGCGGCGAACATCGCCGGGTCGATCGCGTTCATCTTGTCGGCGCGGGCGAGCCGCACGTCGGCGATTCCGTCGGCGACGTTGAGGGTGACACGGTCGTTCATGGCTCTCTCTCCGTTGGCCCGCCACGCTACCGCCACCCCGTGCGTTGCGCTACCGCCGATGGCGTGTAGAGACGGGGGATGAGCGGCTTCAATATCGACGCCTTCATGGCGCACCGGTTCGGCGGCCATGCCGGGGCGCTGGGCATCGTCTATCATGGTCGCGGCGACGGCTGGGTCGAGCTGGCCCTCCCTTATACAGACGCGCTGATCGGCGATCCCGACAGCGGCGTGCTCGCGTCGGGGCCGATCATCGCGTTGATGGACATGGCGACGAGCATCGCGGTGTGGGTCGCGCGCGACCGGTTCGCCCCGCAGGCTACGCTCGACCTGCGTGTCGACTATCTGCGCCCGGCGGTGCCGGGGCGGACGGTGATCGGCCGCGGTGAATGCCTGCGGCTGACCCGCTCGATCGCCTTCGTGCGCGGCATCGCCTATGACGAGACGCCCGAGGATCCGCTCGCGCACGTCGCGGGCACGTTCATGCTGATGGATGCGAGCGCATGACGCCGCCGACCGGATTGCCGCCTTATGCCGAATTGCTCGGCATCTCGCTGACCCCGCGCGACGGCGCGGCGCCGACGCTGGTGCTGCCGTTCCGCGATGCGGTGCTCGGGCGGCCTGGGTTCCTGCACGGCGGCGCGATCGCGGGATTGCTCGAAGTGGCGGCGATCGTCTCGCTACGGCATGCGCTGGCGGAGGAAGGCGGCGGCCGGATCAAACCGGTCAACGTCACCGTCGACTTCATGCGCGGCGGCCGCGACAAGCCGACGCACGCCGAGGGGATCGTGACCCGGCTCGGCACGCGCATCGCCAACGTCGAGGCGGTGGCGTGGCAGGACGACCGCGCCAAACCGATCGCCAGCGCGCGGATGAACTATCTGATCGTGCGGGACTGATCCAAGCCGCCCGTCACCCTACCCCTTCGCCATCCCGGCTTTCACCAGGATGACGAAGGGATCAAGGGCGCGCGTCTACCCCCGCGCCACGCGCTCAGCCTCGGCGACCTGCTCGGGCGTGGGCGTGACGCCGGTGTAGAGCACGAATTGCTCGAGCGCCTGTAGCGTGCCGATCGCGGCGCCGGTGATCACCCGCTTGCCGGCGTCGCGCGCGGCGCGCAGCAGCGGCGTGTCGGGCGGCAGCGCGACCGCGTCGAGCACCAGTTCCGCCGCGGCGATCGTGTCGCGGTCGAACGCCAGCGCGTCCGCATCCGCGCCTTCCATGCCGAGCGGCGTGACGTTGGCGATCAGGCCGGCGGTGCGGCCGCCCACCTCGGCCGCCCACTCCCAGCCGACCGACGCGGCGAGCGCGCGCCCCGACCGCTCGTTGCGCGCGACGATCGTGCCGCGGGTCAGGCCGGCGTCGCGCAAAGCGGTCGCCACCGCCTTGCCCATCCCGCCCGAACCGCGCAGCATCGCCGTCGTGCCCGCCGCCACGCCGGCCTGTTCGACCAACGTGCGCACCGCCGAATAATCGGTGTTGTGGCCGGTCAGCCGGCCGTCGTCGTTGACGATCGTGTTGACGCTGTCGATCGCCGCGGCCGAGCCCTCCAGCCCGTCGAGCAGCGGGATTACCGCCTCCTTGAACGGCATCGAGATCGCGCAGCCGCGGATGCCCAGCGCGCGGATGCCACCGATCGCGGCGGGCAGGTCCGTGGTGGTAAACGCCTTGTAGACGTAGTCGAGCCCAAGCAGCTCGTAGAGCCGGTTGTGGAAGCGCGTGCCAAAATTGCTCGGCCGCGCTGACAGCGACATGCACAGCCGCGTGTCGCGGCCGATGAGGGGTTTGGTCATGATCGTTCCTTCTCAATTCCTCCCTCGCTTTAGCGGGGGAGGGGGACCGCCCGCGTCAGCGGGTGGTGGAGGGGGGCGTTTCCGCATACGGCATGTCTACCGTATCCTCCCCCTCCGTCACGGCTTCGCCGTGCCACCTCCCCCTGGCGGGGGAGGATTTATTTCGCCGTCAGCTTGATCAACCGCCCCGGCGACTTGCCGCCGTCCTCGATCAGCCAGATCGCCCCGTCCGGCCCCTGATCGACGTCACGGATACGCGCGCCCATCGGCCATTGGTCGCCTTTCCGCGCATTCTGCCCGTCGAGATCGACGCGGACCAAAGACTGCGACGACAGGCCGCCGATGAAGGCATCGCCCTGCCATTGCGGGAACATCTTGCCCGAATAGATCATCAGCCCGCCCGGCGAGATCACCGGATTCCACCACACCTTGGGCGGTTCGTAGCCGTCGCCCGGCGCGTGATCGGGAATGTCGCGGCCGTCGTAATGGCTGCCATTCGAGGCATTGGGCCAGCCGTAATTGCGGCCGGGCATGATGAGGTTGACCTCGTCGCCGCCCTTCGGCCCCATCTCCTGCTCCCACAACCGGCCCTCGCCGTCGAAGGCGAGCCCAAGCAAATTACGATGGCCATAGCTCCACACCTCGGGCGCGAAACCCTTCGCGACGAGCGGATTGCCCGGCGCCGGCTTGCCGTCGAGCGTCAGCCGCAGCACCTTGCCGAGCGTCGCCTGCGGGTCCTGCGCGGGGGTGAATTTCTGCCGCTCGCCGTTGGTGAAGAACAGCGACTGGCCGTCGGGGGCGAAGGCGATGCGCCCCGAATAATGGCCGTCGCCTTCGACGAACGGCCGCGCCTGGAACAAGGCTTCGATCTCGCCGAGCCGGTCACCGCCGCGGCCGTCGTCGCGCAGCCGGCCGCGCGCCAGCACCACGCCCTTGCCGCCCGCGCCCTTGGTCGAATAGCTGAAATAGATCCGCTTGCTCGCCGCGAAATCGGGCGCGGGGACGACGTCCATCAGCCCGCCCTGCCCCGCCGTATCGACGGGAAGCGTCGCGATCGTCTGGCGGCGCTTGCCGTCGGGCGACAGCAGGATCATCTGCCCCGCCTTCTCGGTCACCACGATCCGCTCGTCGGGCAGGAAGGCGAGCGCCCAGGGCGAGACGAAATCGGCGACCACCGTCTCGCGGAACGGCTTGGCGGAGGGCGGCGTCTCACCCGCCTGCGGGGCGCTGCCCTCGGTCGCGGGCGCGTTGCCCGAACAGGCGATGAGGGCGATCGGCAATGTGGCCAGCAGACTGAAGCGCATATGTTTCTCCCGGTTACCGCCGGCAAACGCGCAACCGCCGGCGATGGATGCTTGTGTCCGATCGCCGCAAAGCGTATATGACACCTGCCTTCTCTAACATCGTCAGGTGAAAGAGGCTGCGGAGGACCCCTTCCGCGGCGGCGGACACGCATATCTGGAGCCTGCATGGCGGACATCGCCCACCTCACGCAATTGATCGAAACGGAAGCCCGCGCGCTGGGTTTCGACCTCGTGCGCGTGAAGATGTTCGGCGGCAAGTCCGATCCCACGTTGCAGGTGATGGCCGAGCGGCCCGATACCGGCCAGCTGACGATCGACGATTGCGCCGACCTGTCGCGCCGCATCTCGGACGTGCTCGACGCGCTGGAAGCCGAGGGCAAGGACCCGATTTCGGACGCCTATCGGCTCGAAGTGTCGTCGCCCGGCATCGACCGGCCGCTCACCCGGCCGCAGGATTACGCCAGCTGGGCCGGCCATGAGGCAAAGATCACGCTGGTCGAGAAGATCGACAACCGCAAGATCCTGACCGGCGACCTCGTCGGCATTGACGGCGACAAGGTGACGATCGACGTGCGCGGCTATCAGCCGATGACGGTCGCGCTCGACCAGATCCACGACGCCAAGCTGACGATCACCGACCGCCTGCTCGCGGCCACCGCGCCGCTGTCGAGCGAAGGCGCCGACGAATTCGAAGAGATCGCCGACGACGCCGATCTCGACTCCAACGACAATCATGCCCTTAGCGAAGGACAGAAGTAAGATGGCCACCGTCGCCACCGCCAACCGCGCGGAACTGATCGCGATCGCCAATTCGGTCGCCACCGAGAAGATGATCGACAAGAGCATCGTCATCGAAGCGCTCGAGGAAGCGATCCAGCGCGCCGCCAAGACCCGTTACGGCATCGAGAACGACATCCGCGCGAAGCTCGACCCGAACACCGGCGACCTGCGCCTGTGGCGCGTCGTCGAGGTGGTCGAGGCGGTCGACGATTATTTCAAGCAGGTCGACGTCACCCAGGCGCAGAAGCTCCAGAAGGGCGCGGTCGTCGGCGACTATATCGTCGATCCGCTGCCGCCGATCGAATTCGGCCGCATCCAGGCGCAGGCCTCCAAGCAGATCATCTTCCAGAAGGTCCGCGACGCCGAGCGCGAGCGCCAGTATGAAGAGTTCAAGGATCGCCAGGGCGAGATCATCACCGGCGTCGTCAAGCGCGTCGAGTTCGGCCATGTCGTCGTCGACCTCGGCCGCGCCGAGGGCGTCATCCGCCGCGACCAGCAGATCCCGCGCGAAGTGGTGCGCGTCAACGACCGCATCCGCTCGCTGATCCTCAACGTCCGCCGCGAAAACCGCGGGCCGCAGATCTTCCTCAGCCGCGCGCACCCCGACTTCATGAAGAAGCTGTTCGCGCAGGAAGTGCCCGAGATCTACGACGGCATCATCACCATCCAGGCGGCTGCCCGTGATCCTGGGTCGCGCGCGAAAATCGGCGTCATCAGCCGCGACAGCAGCATCGATCCGGTCGGCGCCTGCGTCGGCATGAAGGGCAGCCGCGTCCAGGCCGTGGTTCAGGAGATGCAGGGCGAGAAGATCGACATCATCCCCTGGTCGCCCGATATCGCCACCTTCGTCGTCAACGCGTTGCAGCCCGCTTCGGTGAGCCGCGTCGTGATCGACGAGGAAGAGGAGCGGATCGAGGTCGTCGTTCCCGACGATCAGCTCAGTCTCGCGATCGGCCGCCGCGGCCAGAACGTGCGCCTCGCCAGCCAGCTCACCGGGAAGGCGATCGACATCCTCACCGAACAGGATGCCAGCGAGAAGCGCCAGAAGGAGTTCACCGAGCGGACCGAGATGTTCCAGAACGAACTGGACGTCGACGAGACGCTGGCGCAGCTGCTGGTCGCCGAAGGCTTCGGCGCGCTGGAAGAGGTCGCTTATGTCGAGCTCGACGAGATCGCCGGCATCGAGGGCTTCGACGAGGACCTCGGCCAGGAGCTGCAGAGCCGTGCGCAGGAAGCGCTCGACCGCCGCGAGGCCGCCAACCGCGAGGAGCGCACCGCGCTCGGCGTCGAGGATGCGCTGATCGACATGCCGTATCTGACCGAAGCGATGCTGGTCACGCTCGGCAAGGCGGGGATCAAGACGCTCGACGATCTCGCCGATCTCGCCACCGACGAACTGGTCGAGAAGAAGCGCGTCGAACCGCGCCGCCGCAACGAGGACGCCCCCAAGCGCCCCGAGCCGAAGGGCGGCATCCTCGCCGAATACGGCCTGAGCGACGAACAGGGCAACGAGATCATCATGGCCGCACGCCAGCATTGGTTCGCCGAGGACGAGGCACCGGCCGCGGCCGAGACCGCGCCCGAGACTGCCGAAGCGGGCGCGGATGCCAAGAGCGAGGCGGAGGAAGGCTGATGCCGTTCGTCTCGATCCGACTGGCGGGCAGCGCGACCCGCGACCAGAAAGCGGGGATCGTCGCCGACGTGACGGCTTCGCTGGTCACGCGGCTGGGCAAGAACCCGGCCGCGGTGCAGATCGTGATCGAGGAGGTCTCGACGGAGAATTACGGCGCCGGCGGCCAGCTGATCGCCGACCGCGACGCCGCCCCCGCGGCCACGGCGCCATCGAGGGAGGACGCACATGCGGTTCCCTCACAATGAGCCGCTAGCGCTCCAGCAGGTTCGCGAAGGGCGACGCGACTCGCGGGTAACCGCGGGGACGTGGCCGCTTGCGCGTTATCCCCACACCGAAGGGCTTGCCGCCCGGTGGGCCCCGGAACAAGTCCGGGGTGACGGGGTGTGTCGGGCTAATGGTGTGAACCCTATCTTCGCGGGGGGCGTCGCATGACCGATCCCGTTCGCAAGTGCATCCTGACGCAGGATCGCGACAATCGCGACAATCTCATCCGGCTGGCGATCGGTCCCGACGGGCAGGTGCTGCCCGACGTGCGCGCCAAGGCGCCGGGGCGCGGGGCGTGGATCGGCGTCACCCGCGGCGCGCTCGAAGAGGCGATCGCCAAGAAGAAGCTGCGTGGCGCGCTCGCGCGTGCCTTCAAGGGGGCCGAGCTCGTCATTCCCGACGATCTGCCCGCGCGGATCGCCGCGGCGCTCGAACGCAATGCGCTCGACCGGCTCGGGCTCGAATCGCGCTCGGGCACGCTGCTGACCGGGTCCGAGAAGATCGAGGCGGCGGCGCGCGCGGGGCAGCTTCATGCGCTCTATCATGCGGCGGATGCCGGCACTGACGGCAACCGCAAGCTCGACCAGGCGTGGCGGATCGGCTCGGACCGTGAAGGATCGCCGTTGAGGGGCTTGGTTTTGCCGATGCCCCGCCCCATATTGTCGTTGGCGCTGGGCCGCGAGAATGTGGTACACATCGGCTTGACCGACCGCGCTGCCGCCGCGCGGGTGAGCGATGCGCTCGACCGCTGGCTGCATTTTATCGGACCTGAAACCCCTCCCGTGTCTTGCGAAACGGCCTCGCAAGGCGCATCGGCGCCCGGACTTCCCCCTGTACTTCCGGGGGATGTATCCGACGGGCTGCGACCGGCCGTAGACGTGAACGAGGAATTTGAGTGAGCGACACCGACAACGATAAGCCGAAACTTGGCATGCGCGCGCCCTTGGGGCTGAAGCGCACGGTCGAGACCGGCCAGGTGAAGCAAAGCTTCAGCCACGGCCGGTCCAATACGGTGATCGTGGAAACGAAGAAGCGGCGCGTTCTCGGCCGTCCGGGTGAGGCACAGGCCGCACCCGAACCGCAGGTCGAGGCGCCCGTCGCCGCGCCTGCTCCGGCGCCAGCCCCCGCTCCCGTCCCGCGCCCGGCGCCGTCGAACGAGACGCCGCAGGAGCGCCAGGCCCGCATGCTGCGCGAAGCCGAGGACCAGCGCATGCACGCGCTGGAGGATGCGCGCCGTCGTGAGGAGGCCGCGCGTGCGCAGGCCGCGGAGGACGAGCGCACCCGCGCCGCCGGAAAGGCAGCCGCCGCGGCTGCCCCGGCTCCGGCGCCAGCCCCCGAGCCGACGCCGGAACCTGTTGCGGCACCGGCGCCCGTGCCGGCTGCACCGCAGGTCGCCGCGCCGGTCGTGCCGACCCCCGCCGGCCGTGGCTTCCGCCCGGTCGAGCGCGTCGTGCCGCCGGCCCCGGTCGAGGCGCCGGCTCCGGCCGCCGCACCGACGCCGGCCCCTGCCCCGACTCCGGCACCTGCTCCGATCGAGGCCGCTGCGCCCGCTCCGGCACCGGCCCCCACGCCCGCCCCGGCCGCTGCGCCGGCGCCCGCGCCGGTCGTCGGCTTCGGTCGCGATCCGTCGCTGCCCGCGCCGCGTCGCTTCTCGCCTGTCGCGCGTCCCGAAATCCCCAAGCCGCAGCCCAAGCCTGCGCCGGCCCCCGCGGCCGCGCCGGCGTCTGCCGCGACGACCGCGGCGGGCAATGCCGGTGGTGCCGGCGGCGCTGCCTCGCGCAATCTGCCTTCGGGTCAGGCGACGCCGCGCAACGCGCCGCCGAGCCGGCCGACCCAGCGTGATCGCAAGGGCGACGAGCGTCGCGGCGGCAAGCTGACCGTCAACCGCGCGCTCGGCGACGACGGCGCGCGTTCGCGCAGCCTCGCCGCGCTCAAGCGTGCGCGTGAAAAGGAGAAGCGTCACTTCGGCGGCCCGCGCGAACAGCAGGCCAAGCAGATCCGCGACGTCCAGGTGCCCGAGGCGATCACCGTTCAGGAACTCGCCAACCGTATGGCAGAAAAGGGCGCGGATTTGGTCAAGACGTTGTTCAAGATGGGCATGCCCGTTACGATGACGCAAACGATCGATCAGGACACTGCCGAGCTGCTGGTGACCGAATTCGGCCACAATATCGTCCGTGTCAGCGACAGCGACATCGACCTGGCGCTCGACACCGGCGAGGATTCGACCGAATCGCTCAAGCCGCGTCCGCCGGTGGTGACGATCATGGGTCACGTCGACCACGGCAAGACCAGCCTGCTCGACGCGCTGCGCGGCACCGACGTGGTGCGCGGCGAGGCCGGTGGCATCACGCAGCATATCGGCGCCTATCAGGTCACGCTGAAGGACAAGTCGAAGGTCACCTTCCTCGACACGCCGGGCCACGAGGCGTTCACGCAGATGCGTGCCCGCGGCGCCGATGTCACCGACATCGTGGTGCTGGTGGTGGCGGCCGACGACGGGCTGATGCCGCAGACGATCGAGGCGATCAACCACACCAAGGCGGCCGGCGTGCCGATGATCGTGGCGATCAATAAGATCGACAAATACGAGGCCAATGCCCAGCGCGTGCGCGAGCGTCTGCTCGAACATGAAGTGGTGGTCGAGGAAATGGGCGGCGACGTCCAGGACGTCGAGGTCTCCGCGCTCAAGAAGACCGGGCTCGACACGCTGATCGAGAAGATCCAGCTCCAGGCCGAACTGCTCGAACTGCGCGCCAACCCCGATCGTCCGGCCGAGGGCACGGTGATCGAGGCGAAGCTCGACAAGGGCCGCGGTCCGGTCGCGACGATCCTCGTCAACCGCGGCATCCTGCGGGTCGGCGACGTCTTCGTCATCGGCGCGGAGAGCGGCAAGGTCCGCGCGCTGATCGACGACAAGGGGCGCCAGGTGAAGGAGGCCGGCCCGGCGATGCCGGTCGAGGTGCTCGGCATGACCGGCGTACCGTCGGCGGGCGATCCGTTGCAGGTGGTCGAGAGCGAGGCGCGTGCCCGCGAGGTCGCCGAATATCGCCAGAGCGTGCTGACGCAGAAGCGCACGACGACGGCGCCGGCGAGCCTCGAGAGCATGTTCTCGGCGCTGAAGGCGAATGCCGCGATCGAATATCCTTTGGTGGTCAAGGCCGATACCCAAGGTACGGTCGAGGCGATCGTCGCGTCGATCAACAAGATCTCGACCGATCTCATCAAGGCGCGGGTGCTGCACTCGGGCGTCGGTGGCATCACCGAGAGCGACGTGACGCTGGCGGGTGCGAGCGGCGCGCCGATCATCGGCTTCAACGTCCGCGCCAACGCCAAGGCGCGCGAGATCGCCGAGCGGCAGAAGGTGGCGTTGAAATATTACGACGTCATCTACGACCTGATCGACGAGATCCGCGCCGGCATGGCGGGCGAGCTCGGGCCGGAAGCGTTCGAGACCGTGGTCGGCCGTGCGGAGATCCGCGACGTCTTCTCGGCGGGCAAGCACGGCAAGGCGGCCGGTCTGCTCGTGGTCGACGGCGTCATCCGCAAGGCGCTCAAGGCGCGCATCACGCGCAACGACGTCATCATCTATCAGGGTGAGATCGCGTCGCTGCGCCGCTTCAAGGACGATGTCGCCGAAGTGCGCGCCGGTCTGGAATGCGGTGTGACGTTCACGCAGAATTTCGTCGACATCAAGCCGGGCGACTTCCTCGAAACGTTCGAAGTCGAGATGCGCGAACGGACCCTCTGAACCGCCTCCCTCTCCTGATCGGGAGAGGGGGCGTTGCCGCAGGCAGCATCGGGCGAGGGGCCGCACGCCCTTCGCCCCCGCCCTCCCGCCCGCGAGGGGGACAAGAGACAGCATCATGAACAAAGATCCCCAGGATAAATCGGTCCGCGCCCTGCGCATCGGCGAGCAGGTGCGCCACGTGCTGTCGGAGATCCTCCAGCGCGGCGACGTCCACGACGAGACGCTGGCCAAGCACATGGTTTCGATCACAGAGGTGCGCATGTCCCCCGACCTGCGCCACGCGACGGTGTTCGTGAAGCCGCTGCTCGGCCGCGACGAGGACCAGGTGCTGAAGGCGCTGCGCACCAACACCGCCTATCTCCAGCGCGAGGTCGCGCATCGCATCCAGACGAAATATGCCGCCAAGCTCAAGTTCCTCGGCGACGAGAGCTTCGACGAAGGCAGCCACATCGACGCCTTGCTCCGCAAGCCCGAGGTGGCGCGCGATCTGGGCGATGCTGGCGAGGATTGACGCGCCTGCGCGAGGCCATCAGTCTTGCCTGATGACGCATGATGCGACGATTGACGAAAATGGCACCGTCACCATCCCTGCCGACATCATCCAAAGGATGGGCTGGCGGGCAGGCCAGATGTTCGAAATATCCGTCGTGGGTGATGAGATAACCCTCCCGCTATTCGGGCTAAGCCTGGTCACCACCAAGAGGCATGATGCGCCGTCTGACCACGATGTCCGTCGTTATCGGTGCTGCCCTGCTGTATTGGCCATCCGCCTCATCGGGGCAGATCGGTGCGCTCTCGACCGACTGCAAAGCTGGGGGCCCCCGGCGCGGCTTGGGCGTGTACCAGTTCGTCGCCACCTGTGCAGGCCGCGCTCCCTCCCCCGACGGTCGTCTCGCGATCGTCCAGCGGGCCTATCGCGACCGCCAGCCTCCTATCGAGTTGCAGGATGCCAACGGCAGGATCGTGGCACGCTTGGGCAATCTGTCCGACGACATGCCCTTTACCGTCATGTGGTCGCCCGATTCCCACTGGGTTGCGGTCAACCATCATGTTGGCTCGTTCATGGACGAGTTGAAGATCTTCGAGATCGTCGGTCGAACAATCATTGAACGACCACGCCTGACCAATGCGGCACGGCAGCAAGCGGTGCAACGGTTTCGATGCCTGTCGCCATCCTCGGTCTTGCCCAATGCCATCCGCTGGTCGAAGGACGGCCATCGGCTAGCGATGGTCACCATCAGTTCGCAAGATGCGTGCAGCGAGACCGCCAAACGCGGCGACTGGCGGCCATTGTGGATGATCGGCGACGTGCGGACCGGGCGGATCGACCCCGCGTCGGTTCGCGTCGACAAGGCTGATGGCCCTTTGCGGGAACCACGTGATCCGCTGTATCGCGGCTTCTGATGGCCAAGCTCTATTTCTACTACGCCTCGATGAACGCGGGCAAGTCGACCAACCTCTTGCAGGCGGACTTCAACTATCGCGAGCGGGGCATGAACACGATGCTGTTCACCGCGGCGGTGGACGATCGCTTCGCAGCGGGGACGATCACCAGCCGGATCGGGCTGGAGGCGCCGGCGACGCCGTTCGATGCGACCACCGATCTTGCCGCCTGCGTCGCCGAGCGGCAGGCGCGCGAGCCGCTCGCCTGCGTGCTGGTCGACGAGGCGCAATTCCTCTCCGCGGGGCAGGTCGCGCAGGTGGCGCGGATTTGCGATGTCTTCAACGTGCCGGTGCTGGCTTACGGGTTGCGCACCGATTTCCAGGGGCGGTTGTTCGAGGGGTCGGCGCGGTTGCTCGCGATCGCCGACGCGCTCATCGAGATCAAATCGGTGTGCGTGTGCGGGCGCAAGGCGATCATGAACCTGCGCGTCGACGCGCAAGGCCGCGCAATCGCCGAGGGCGCGCAGACCGAGATCGGCGGCAATGACCGCTATGTCGCTCTATGCCGGCGACATTTCAGCGAGGCTTTGGGGTCCTAGCCGCCGTCCTCACCCTTCCCACCGCCTGCGGCGGCGGGCCCCTTCCCTCTCCCGCCGGGAGAGGGAGAGACGGCGTTGCCGGCGATGGGTGAGGATGAGCGCGCCGCACACTGGCGCACCGCCCTGCCCCACGCCATATCGCGCGCATGAACCCCGAGCATATCGTCTATCGCACCGCCGTCTGGATCATCCCGCTGGTGATCGCGATCGTCTTCCACGAGGTCGCGCACGGCTGGATGGCGAAATGGCTCGGCGATCCCACTGCGCAGGAGCAGCGGCGGCTGAGCTTCAATCCGATCCGTCACGTCGACCCGGTCGGGACGGTGATCCTGCCGCTCGGCCTCGCCATCGCCGGTGCGCCGGTGTTCGGCTGGGCCAAGCCGGTGCCGGTGATCGCGCAGCGGCTGCGCAACCCGCGCTGGGGGATGGTCGCGGTCGCGCTGGCCGGGCCGGGGATGAACCTCGCGCTCGCGACGCTGACCGCGATCGCGATCGGCATCATCGGCGCGACCGCGGGCGGCGCGGCGCCGGCCGGCGTCGCCGCCTTCGTGCTCGCCAATCTGGTCAATTTCCTGCTCGTCAACGTCTTCCTCGCTATCTTCAACCTGCTGCCGATGCCGCCGTTCGATGGCGGCCACGTCGTCGAGGGGCTGCTGCCGCGGCCGCTCGCCGCGCAATATGCCAAGATCGGGCGGTTCGGCTTCCTGCTGCTGATCCTCGTGCTGGTCGTGCTGCCGATGGTGTTTCCGGGCGCCGATCTGGTCGGGCGCGTCGTCGGGCCGCCCGCGCAGGCGGTGATCGGCTGGTTCCTGGCCTTGGCGACCGCAATCGCCTAACGGCCGCGCGATGCACGGTTGGATCATCATCGACAAGCCCTTGGGGCTGGGCAGCACGCAGGTCGTCTCCGCGGTCAAGCGCGCGCTGCGGCAGGGCGGCTACGGCAAGTTCAAGGTCGGCCATGGCGGCACGCTCGATCCGCTCGCGACCGGCGTGCTGCCGGTCGCGGTGGGCGAGGCGACCAAGCTCGCCGGGCGGATGCTCGACAGCGACAAGGTCTACGACTTCACGATCCGCTTCGGCGAGCAGACCGATACGCTGGATGCGGAGGGGGTGGTGATCGCGACGTCGGACATGCGGCCGACCGCGGCACAGGTCGCGGCGGTGCTGCCGCGCTTCACCGGGCCGATCACGCAGGTGCCGCCGGCCTATTCCGCGCTCAAGGTCGATGGCGCGCGGGCCTATGACTTGGCGCGAGCCGGGGAAGAGGTGGTGCTGGCCGGGCGGCAGGTGACGATCCACGCCCTCCATTCCTCCCCGGCACGGGGAGGGGGACCGTCCGCGCCAGCGGATGGTGGAGGGGGGCCTCCCCAAACGGTGTCGCGGGAGGAAGCCCCCCTCCACCATCCTGCGGATGGTCCCCCTCCCCGTACCGGGGAGGAATTGCATGAATTCACTCTTACTGCGCACGTCTCCAAGGGCACCTATATCCGCTCCCTCGCGCGCGACGTCGCGCTGGCGCTCGGCACGGTGGGGCACGTCACCATGCTCCGCCGCACCAAGGCGGGGCCGTTCACCCTCGCCCCCGCGATATCGCTGGACAAATTGGCTGAGGCCGGTATGGCGCGCAGCCTTGAACAATCACTCCTGCCGTTGAGGGCGGGGCTGGACGACATCCCGGCTCTACCCCTCACCCCCGATCAGGCAGGGGCGCTCCGCCAGGGGCGCGTTCTGAACGGGATCGCCGAGGACGATGGCCAATATTTCGCGTGTGACGGGGATATCCCGGTCGCGCTGATAGAGGTCGAGGCCGCAGAGGCCCGCGTCGTCCGTGGCTTCAACCTATGATGTCGAGGACTGACACATGACCATTACCGCAGAACGCAAGGCCGAAGTCGTCAAGGAACATGCTCGCCAGGAAGGCGACACCGGTTCGCCGGAAGTCCAGGTCGCGATCCTTTCGGAGCGCATCAAGAACCTGACCGAGCATTTCAAGGGTCACAAGAAGGACAACCATTCGCGCCGCGGGCTGCTGATGATGGTCAACAAGCGGCGCTCGCTGCTCGACTATCTCCGCAAGACCGATGGTCAGCGGTACCTCGACCTGATCGCGAAGCTCGGCCTTCGCAAGTAACGATGAGGGCGGCCTTCGGGTCGCCCTTTTCATATGTCCGTGCTACAGGCGGACATCACGGTTTCACGAATACCGGCATGAGCCGGGTAGCGGAGACGGGCAATTCGGCCCCGATCCACGGGAGCGACAAGACGCTCCATACCGACGCGGGCCGGCTAGCCCGCGATACAGGCCCCCCGCAGCATCTGGCTCGGGGAGTGAAGGAAAATACATGTTCAATGCCAAGAAGGTATCGATCGAGTGGGGCGGCCAGACGCTGACCCTCGAAACGGGCAAGGTTGCCCGCCAGGCCGACGGCGCGGTGATCGCGACGCTCGGCGAGACGGTCGTGCTCTGCGCCGTCACCGCGGCGAAGTCGGTGAAGGAAGGCCAGGATTTCTTCCCGCTGACCGTCCATTATCAGGAGAAGTTCTCCGCCAGCGGCCGCATCCCCGGCGGCTTCTTCAAGCGCGAGCGCGGCGCGACCGAGCGTGAGACGCTCGTCAGCCGCCTGATCGATCGTCCGATCCGCCCGCTGTTCCCCGAGGGTTTCTACAACGAGATCAACTGCATCGCGCAGGTGCTCAGCTATGACGGCGAAAACGAGCCCGATCTGCTGGCGATGATCGCCGCCTCCGCGGCGATGACGCTGTCGGGCGTGCCCTTCATGGGCCCGATCGGCGCGGCGCGCGTCGGCTACAAGGACGGCGAGTATCAGCTCAATCCGTCCGACGCCGAAGTCGCCACCGGCGACCTCGACCTGATGGTCGCGGCGACGCACGACGCGGTGATGATGGTCGAGTCCGAAGCCAACGAGCTGTCGGAAGACGTCATGCTCGGCGCCGTGATGTTCGCGCATCGCGCGTCGCAGGACGTGATCAACGCGATCATCAAGCTCGCCGAACAGGCCGCCAAGGAGCCCTGGGAGCTCAAGACCCAGGACGACAGCGCCGGCGTCAAAGCCAAGCTCAAGAAACTGATCGGCAAGGACCTGGAGGCGGCGTACAAGCTGACCGACAAGCAGGCCCGCCAGACCGCGATCAACGAAGCCCGTGCGAAAGCACGTGAAGGCATGGCCGACCTCAAGGACAGCGATCCCCAGTCCTATCTCGCCAGCCTCAAGCTGGTGAAGAAGCTGGAGGCGGACATCGTCCGCACCGCGATCCTCAAGACCGGTCGCCGCATCGACGGCCGCGACACCAAGACGGTCCGTCCGATCGAGGCGGAAGTCCACTTCCTGCCGCGCGCGCACGGTTCGGCGCTGTTCACCCGTGGCGAGACGCAGACGATCGCGACCACCACGCTCGGCACCCGCGACGCGGAGCAGATGATCGACGGCCTCGGCGGCCTGTCGTACCAGAATTTCATGCTCCACTATAACTTCCCGCCCTATTCGGTCGGTGAAGTCGGTCGCTTCGGTGCGCCGGGTCGCCGCGAAGTCGGCCACGGCAAGCTGGCATGGCGCGCGCTGCGCGCGGTGCTGCCGACCAAGGAGGAATTCCCGTACACGATCCGCGTCACCAGCGACATCACCGAGTCGAACGGCTCGTCGTCGATGGCGACGGTGTGCGGCGGCAGCCTGGCGATGATGGACGCCGGCGTGCCGCTGAAGCGTCCGGTCTCGGGCATCGCGATGGGCCTGATCCTCGAGGGCAAGGACTTCGCCGTCCTGTCGGACATCCTGGGCGACGAGGATCACCTCGGCGACATGGACTTCAAGGTCGCCGGCACCAGCGAGGGCATCACCGCGCTGCAGATGGACATCAAGATCTCCGGCATCACCGAAGAGATCATGAAGGTCGCGCTGGCACAGGCGCATGAGGGCCGCGCGCACATCCTCGGCGAAATGGCCAAGGCGCTGGGCGAGACCCGCTCGGAGCTGTCGGCGCACGCGCCGCGCATCGAGACCTTCTCGATCGACAAGTCGAAGATCCGCGAAGTCATCGGCACCGGCGGCAAGGTGATCCGCGAGATCGTCGCGCAGACCGGCGCCAAGGTCGACATCGACGACGAGGGCGTCATCAAGGTCTCCTCGTCCGATCCGGCGCAGATCGATGCCGCGATCAAGTGGATCAAGGGCCTCGTCGAGGAAGCGGAAGTCGGCAAGGTCTATGACGGCAAGGTCGTCAACCTCGTCGATTTCGGCGCCTTCGTGAACTTCATGGGCGGCAAGGACGGTCTCGTCCACGTCTCGGAAATCAAGAACGAGCGCGTCGAGAAGGTGTCCGACGTCCTGTCCGAAGGGCAGGAAGTGAAGGTCAAGGTTCTCGAGATCGATCCGCGCGGCAAGGTTCGCCTGTCGATGCGCGTCGTCGATCAGGAAACCGGCGCCGAGCTGGAGGACACGCGTCCGGCACGCGAACCGCGCGAAGGCGGCGGCAGGGAAGACGGGCGTGGTCCGCGCGGCCCGCGCAGCGGCGGCGGCGATCGTGACGGCGGTGGCCGTGGCGGCGATCGTGGTCCGCGTCGCGATGGCGGCGGGCGTGACGGCGGTGGCCGGGGTCCGCGCCGTGACGGCGGCGACCGTGGTCCCCGCAGCGAGGGCGGCGATCGCGGCCCGCGCAACGGCGGCGGCAACGACGACGGCCCCGCGCCCGAGTTCGCGCCGGCCTTCCTGACCGAAACGCGCGACTGATCCTTCGGATCGACGTGAGCAAGAGGGGTTCGGCAGCGATGCCGGGCCCCTTTTTCGTGGAGGGATGGCGGTGGCATGCGGCCGTTCGATCAAAGTCCTCGCCCTGGCGGGGGAGGACTTTAAGCCAAAAATTCCGATGGCGATCCCGTCTGGGGTCCGCCGTCAGGGTGTCGGCAGCGATACCGTCGCGCCGTCCCACAACCGTTCCGCGGCCTCGCGCAATTGCTCGGTCGACACCGGCTTGTCGCAGCGCGGCAGCGTGCGGTAGCGATCCGGGATGATCGCGGCGTCATAGCCGCTGGTGATCAGCACGCGCACCTGCGCGGCGAGCAACTGGTCGATCAGCGGATAGACCAACGTCTCGCGCAGATTGATGTCGAGGATCGCGACGTCGAGCGGCCCGGCGTCGACAAGCAGCCGCATCGCCTGCGACAGCGAGGCGACCGGCCCGACCACCCCCGCGCCGACCGCGCGCAATTCGCGCGCCAGATCGTCCGCGATCAGATATTCATCCTCGACGATGAGTATGGATCGCCCGGCCAGCGGTGATGCTGCTGCTGATGTCATTGAGCTACTCCCTGTAGAACAAGGGATAATGAATCAGTCGGCGGCGGCGTTAACATGGGTAAGCGAGCGGAAGCGACAAATGCTGTCAGGTTTCCCCATGTCATTCGCGCCATCCGCCAATCGCCTGATCACCCGGTTGCAGCATTATGTCGCGTTCGCCGACGACGAACGCGCGGCGATCGACGCGGCCTGCGCGGGACCGCCGCTCGTGGTGCGCCAGCGCCGCGACCTGATCCGCGAAGGCGACCGTCCGCGCGGCGTCAACCTGATCCTCGACGGCTGGGCGTTTCGCTACAAGACGCTGGAGGACGGTCGGCGGCAGATCATCGCCTTCCATTTGCCCGGCGATCTCTGCGACGTGCACGGCTATATCCTGCGCGAGATGGATCATTCGGTCGGCGCGCTGACCCCCGTCCGCTACGTCGAGATCGCGCGCGACCAGATCGAAGCGCTGGCGGCGCTCGGTCCGCGGGTCAGCCAGGCCTTGTGGTGGGACGGCCTGACCGGCGCGGCCATCCAGCGCGAATGGACGGTCAACCTCGGCCAGCGTGACGCGCTGGAACGACTGTCGCACCTGTTCTGCGAGCTGATCTTCCGCCTGCGTACCGTCGGCATGGTCGACGGCACGCGCTGCGAGATCCCGCTGACGCAGACCGACCTCGCCGAAGCGACGGGGATGACGCCGGTCCACGTCAACCGGATGGTGCAAGAGCTGCGCTCGCGCAATCTGATCCGCTGGAAAGGGCGCGAGTTCGAGGCGCTCGATCTTGACGGGCTGTGCGATGTCGCGATGTTCAATCCGGCCTATCTCCACCTCGATCACGAAGGACGGCATCTGGATGCCAACGGGTAATCCTCCCGCCATCGTCACCGCCGCTGCCGCCCCGCCCGCCATGTGCGGCCCGATCGACTGGCGCGCCACTGCCGAAGGGGGCAGCCTCGCCTTCGCCGCCGCCTGGTCGGTGCTGACCGGGCAGAGCGAGGCGGAGCGCGCGGGAAGCGGCTGGCTCGCCTGCCTCCATCCGGAGGATCATGCCGCGCTGACCGCCGGCTGGCAGCGCGCGCGCGCGACGCGGCTGTTCAGCGCCGATCTGCGCGTCGCCGCGGGCCCTGCGGGCGATTATCGCTGGCTGCGCGTGCAGGGCGTCCCCGCCGGCGACGGCACCGACGACTGGCGCGGCAGCGCGATCGACATTTCCGACCTGCACCAGCGGATTGCCGGCGAAAGCCGGCTGCGCGCCGCGCTCCACCACCGTATCCGCAACGCGATGGCGATCATCCGCTCGATCGCACGGCGCACCGCGGAGAATAGCGACACGGTGGAGGAATATCGCAGCCATTTCGACGGCCGCCTTGCCGCCTTCGCGCGGACGCAGAGCCATATCATGCGCGCCGGCGACCAGGGCGTCGACCTGGAGGGGCTGCTCGCCGACGCGCTGCTCGCGCATCAGGTCGGCGGCCGCGTCGGCTATGGCGGGCCGGAAGTGCGGTTGCCGCCGCGCCTCGCCGACCAGCTCGGCATCGCCTTTCACGAACTGACCGACAATGCCGTCCAGCACGGCGCGCTGCATCGCGACGACGGGCGACTCGACATCCGCTGGTGGACCGCGGCGACCGACGGCGTGCGCCAGCTCCACATCCGGTGGCACGAGGACCTGCCCGACGGCGGCGTCATGGCGCCCGTCGGCGAGGGCTTCGGGCTCGAACTGCTCACCCGCAGCCTGCGTTACGAGGTCGATGCGGCGGTGACGCTCGATTTCGCCGATCGCGGCATGCTCTGCACGATCGCCCTGCCGCTCGACGACGCAGGATAATGTCGCCCGGTTGATCCAATTGAATCCGGCATGCCGCGAAAACCGTTATATCCGAATCCTCTGCCGCGCAGACACATAGCGGCAGAGGACGATTTCGAACGGGAGGCGCGCCATGCAAATGTCAGCCGATATCGAATTCTACGTCCGCCGCGAACGCCAGGAACGACAGCTCGCCGAACGCGCGCGCGACACCGACGGTCGCCACGTCCATCTCGAACTCGCGCGATGCTACGCGCAGTTGATCGCCGACGCCGACGACAAACGCCACGATCCCGCGTGACCGCGGGGTAATCGCATAACAACGTCGGTGCGGGTTCGTCGTGTTCCCGGCCCTTCCCGGTCACCGCGGACCGGTTCGAGGCCTGTGAAAAACACCTCATGTACCCCGGCGAAGGCCGGGGCCCAGTTGGGAAGGTTGTGGTAAATTATCACAAACCTTCACCCAACTGGACCCCGGCCTGCGCCGGGGTACATGCTTAATGGGTCACGTACCGACTTTCGCAGGGACCCCGGAACCAGTTCGGTGTGACGGACCTGACGTGGGATCGGTGCGGCACACCGTGCCGCGCCCGATCCGCCGGTTCAGGCTCGTGCCGCGTCGTCGGGATGGCGCCATGCGACGACCTGCTGACGCTGCGTGCCGAGCGAATCGATCGCCAGCTCCATCACGTCGCCGGCCTTGAGGTAGATCGACTGCGGCTTCTTGCCCTCGCCGACGCCCGGCGGGGTGCCGGTGATCAGCAGGTCGCCGGGCAGCAAGGTGACATATTCGCTGACGTAGCTGATCAGCTGTTTGAGATCGAAGATCATCGTGCTGGTGTTGCCGGTCTGCATCCGCTCGCCGTTGACGTCGAGGTGCATGGCGAGCGCCTGGACGTCGCCGATCTCGTCGGGGGTCACCAGCCACGGGCCGACCGGGCAGAAGGTGTCGTGGCCCTTGCCCTTCGACCATTGCGTGCCGCGCTGCTTCTGGTTGAACCGCTCCGACACGTCGTTGGCGAGCACATAGCCGGCGACGTGATCGAGCGCCGCATCCTCGGACACGTAGCGGCAGGTCTTGCCGATGATCACGCCCAGCTCGACCTCCCAATCGCTGTGCGTCGAATCCCTGGGCAGCATGACGTCGTCGTTCGGACCGGACAGGCTGGACAGCGCCTTCATGAACATCATCGGCTCGGTCGGGATCGGCAGGTTCGATTCGATCGCATGGTCGCGATAGTTGAGGCCGACCGCAACGATCTTGCCGATGCCCCCGACCGGCACGCCGTAGCGCGGCGTCCCTTCGACCACCGGCAGCGCCGCGACATCGGCGGCACGCACCGTGGGGATCGCATCGACGGTGATGTCGGCGACGATGCCCGACAGGTCGCGGATGCGACCGGCATCGTCGACGAGGCCGGGCTGTTCCTGGCCGGGCTGGCCGAAGCGGCAGAGTTTCATGACGGGCTCTTTCGGTAAGAGGAAGAACGCTGGCAAACGCATGCGATGCCATGGTGTTGGGCCGCTCCGTACAGCCGCCGGCGCGATGGCGAAACCCCGCGAGCGCGCTGTGCCGCGGCGGCGGGTGCGCCGCGCGACGATCTTGCGGCCGTTTCGTGCGATTATACGTTACGCTGCGGCGCGCCGAATCGTTGCGCGGGGGAGAGACGGACGTGACCATTGCCGCCAGCGTACGATCTCCCGGCCGGGCGCGCGCGTGAACCGTCTCGCACCCGATGCGGACGACGCCCGCTTCATCCGCCGCATCGTCTACATCCTGGTCATCGCCGCGGTCGCCGCGGCTTTGTTCAAGGCGGGCAATCTGCTCATCCTCGCCTTCGGATCGATGCTCGGCGCGATCGCCATCCACGCCATCGCCGATCTCTACCGCGATCATCTGCGCGTTCCGGAGAGGGCGTCGGTCGGGCTGGGCATCGCCACCGCCTTCGGCATCGTCGGCTTCCTCGTCTGGCTGTTCGGGGTGCAGTTCCGCGAACAGGTCAACGTGCTCGTCACGCAATTGCCCGGCCTGCTCGACCAGCTCGCCGCCTGGGCCTCGCGCAGCCCGGTCGGCGCCAAGATCGTCGACGCGGTGCAACAGGCCTATGCCGGATCGCAGGCCGCGCAGGACGTCAGCGGGCTGGTGCAGGGCGGCGGCGAATTGCTGCTCAACAGCCTGCTGCTGCTCGTCGGCGCCGCCTTCTTCGCCGCCGATCCCGGTATCTACCAGCGCGGATTCCTGTTCCTGATCCCGCGCGGCAAGCGTCCGGCGATCGAGGATGCGCTGTTCGACGTCGGCTCGACGTTGCGGCTCTGGCTGCGCTCGTCGCTGATTCTGATGACCAGCATGGGCGTGCTGGTCGGCGTCGGCCTGTGGATCTCGGGCGTGCCGTCCGCCGCGGCGCTCGGCCTGCTCGCCGGCCTGTCGGAGTTCATCCCTTATATCGGCCCGACCGCGGCGATGGTCCCGGCACTGGGCCTCGCCGCGACGCAGGGTACCGGGCCGCTGATCGGCACGCTCGTCACTTATGCCGTCGTGCGGCTGATCCAGACCAATTTCATCACGCCCTACGTGCAGGCGCGCGTCATCTCGATCCCGCCGGCGATCACCGTCTTCGCGATCATCGGCATCGGCGTGATCTTCGGCATCTTCGGCCTGTTCTTCTCCGCGGCGCTGCTCGTGGTAATCTTTACGCTCGTGCGCAGCCTCTACCTGCGCGAGGTATTGGGCGAGGATATTCCGCGCAGTCGCCATCAAACGCTGCTCGGGCCGGACCTTACGCCGACCGATCCCGACGAGGATGTAAAAAAAGACTAACCCATGTGATCGGAGACCCCGCGGGATTAAACCCTAATTAACCTTTTGCCTTCAGATGTTCTTTGGTTAATGAATCGGGTCGAGCCGTGCAGCAGGGGTGCTCAGGGTATGGCCAGCAGGGGACGACGCGATGCGAGTGCTGTTGATCGAGGACGAGCCGACCACCGCCAAGGCGATCGAGCTGATGCTCGGGACCGAAGGCTTCAACGTCTACACCACCGATCTGGGCGAAGAGGGCCTGGATCTCGGCAAGCTGTACGATTACGATATCATCCTGCTCGATCTCAACCTGCCGGACATGCACGGCTATGACGTGCTCAAGAAGCTGCGCGTCGCCCGCGTCGCGACGCCGGTGCTGATCCTGTCGGGGATCAACGAGATGGACTCGAAGGTGCGCAGCTTCGGCTTCGGCGCGGACGATTACGTCACCAAGCCGTTCCATCGCGAAGAGCTGATCGCGCGCATCCACGCCGTCGTCCGCCGCTCGAAGGGGCACAGCCAGTCGGTCATCCGTACCGGCAAGCTCGCGGTCAATCTCGACGCCAAGACGGTCGAAGTCGACGGCAGCCGCGTCCACCTGACCGGCAAGGAATATGCGATGCTCGAGCTGCTCTCGCTGCGCAAGGGCACGACGCTGACCAAGGAGATGTTCCTTAACCATCTCTACGGCGGCATGGACGAGCCCGAGCTGAAGATCATCGACGTCTTCATCTGCAAGCTGCGCAAGAAATTGAGTCTCGCCTGCGAAGGCGAAAATTATATCGAGACGGTCTGGGGCCGCGGCTATGTGCTTCGCGAACCAGAGGAAATTGGCGCAGTCGCCTGATCTGACAATTGCTCCACGTCCGGCGAACAAGAGCTGCGGCATCCCCGATGCCGCAGCCTTTTTGTTGCGCTGCGGTCGCTCCCGTTGCGACCCGCTCCATCACCGTCGGCGCAAACCTTGATCGAGATCAGAAAGCGTGGCTGCCCAAACGTTAATTCCGCTTTAGAGAATCGTATAATAATCAGGGCTTACCAACCGAGGGGGGATAAGCTCATGCCGACGACGATCGATACCGCAACCAATCAGGCCGCCGTCACGGCCAAGTTCCTGATCACCGACGCGCTCGAATTGCTCGACGGCCTGTCCTCCTTCTCGGCACAGATCGCCGCGGTCCATCTCGCCCATGCGCTCGAGATGATCGACGCCGGCGGCGCCGCGCTCTGACCTGCCCGGGGAGCGGCTATTTCCGCTCCCAGACCTTATACCCGCCGACCCACGTCTCCTGTACCTTGGTGGCGCGCAGATCGGTCGGTGAGGCGAGCAGCGGATCGCGGTCGACGATGATGAAGTCCGCCTGCATGCCCGGCGCGAGCCGGCCGATGCGATCCTCGGCGAAGCCCGCATAGGCCGCGCCGCCGGTGAAGCCCCACCAGCCCTGTTCGCGCGTCACCGCCTCTTCGGGGCGCCAGCCGCCGAACGGCTGGCTGTCGGCGCCCTGCCGCGTGAACGATGCCGCCCAGCCCGCCCAGGGATCGGGCCGCTCGACCGGATAATCCGATCCGAACGCCAGCTTCGCGCCGTTCTTGAGCATCGAAGCCCAGGCATAGGCCCCCGCCAGCCGCTGCGGCCCCAGCCGCGCCTCCGCCATCACGCGATCGCTGGTCTCGTGCGTTGGCTGCATCGAGGCGATCGTGCCATATTTGCCGAACCGCGGAAGGTCGAGGGGATCGACGATTTGCGCATGTTCGACGCGCCAGCGGCGGTCGCCCTTATAGGTCTGCGCCATCTCGTCGATCGCATCGAGGACCTCGGCATTGGCGCGGTCGCCGATCGCGTGCACCGCGACCTGATAGCCGTCCATCGCCGCGCGGCTCATCAGATTGCGCAGCACCGTGTCGCTCATGAAGCCGGCGCCCGACTGGCCCGGCGCATCGGCATAGGGCGCCTTCAGCCACGCCCCGCGCGACCCCAAGGCGCCGTCGGCGTACAGCTTCACCCCGACCAGCTTGAGCTTGTCCGCGTACAGCCACGGCGTCGGCCCGGTGCCGCCGATCTGCACCGTCGTGTCGACGCCCATGCCATAGCTCATGATCCGCACGCGCAGCCCGCCGAGATCGCCGATGCGGCGATAGGTCAGCCAATCCTCGATGCTCGTCCCCATGTCGGCGGTGGCGGTGACGCCGTAGCTGAGCAGGATGGTCTGCGCCTTGACGAAGGCGGCGTTGCGATCCTTGCCGAGCGGCTGCGGCACCAGCTTGGCGACGAGGCTTTGCGCGGCGTCGACGAACACGCCGGCGGGCTGCCCCCCCGCCCCCTTCTCGATCCGGCCACCGGCGGGCGAGACGCTCTTGGCGGTGACGCCCGCCGCCTTCAGCGCGGCGCTGTTGCCCCAGCTCGCATGCCCATCGGCGCGCGCCAGCCACACCGGCCGGTCACCGACCGCCGCGTCGAGGTCCGCCGCGGTCGGGAAGCGACCCAGCCCCCAGGCCTCCTGGTTCCAGCCGCCGCCGATGATCCACGCCTTGTCGGGATTGGCGCGGGCGTAATCGGCGATCTTCGCCTGCGCCTCGGCGAGGCTCTTGGTGTCGGACAGATCGAGTTCGAGCGCGCGGAAGCCCAGTTCCATGACATGGCCGTGCGCGTCGATCATACCGGGCAGCAACGTCTTGCCCTTGAAGTCGACGCGCCAGTCGAGCTTGTCGGGGCGCTTGTCCTTGGCGCCGAGCAATTTGCCGACCTGCCCGTTGGCGGTGACCAGCATCGCCTGGAAGCGGACGACCTTGCCGTCCTTGTCGAGCGTCAGGCCGTTGACGTTATCGACGATGCCGTCCGCCCCCGCCGCCAGCGGCAGCATCGCCGCCGCTGCCAGTAGCATCGCCATCGCGCGGCGACGCGCGCGTCCGTTCAAAAACCGTGCCTGCATCCGTCCCGCATAAGCGGTGTTCCCCCGCCGCACCAGATGGTCTAGCGGGACCGATATGGCCTCGAACCCCGCCGCAACCGCATTGCCCGTCAGCATCGATGACGTCCGCGCCGCCCATGCCCGCATCCGCGACGCGATCGTCCGCACGCCGACGCTGATCAGCAAGACGCTGAGCGAAATGACCGGCGCCAAGGTCTATCTCAAGTTCGAGAACCTCCAGTTCACCGCCGCCTACAAGGAACGCGGCGCGCTCAACACGCTGCTGCAATTGTCGCCGGAGGCGCGCGCCAAGGGCGTCATCGCCGCCTCGGCGGGCAATCACGCGCAGGGCCTCGCTTATCACGCCAACCGGCTCGGCATCCCCGCGACGATCGTCATGCCGCGCACCACGCCGACGGTGAAGGTGATGCAGACCGAGGGCCACAAGGCCAACGTCGTGCTGGAGGGCGAGACGTTCGACGCCGCTTATGCGCATGCCCGCGTGCTCGAGGCGCAATGCGACTTCACCTTCGTCCACCCGTTCGACGACCCGCGCGTCATCGCCGGACAGGGCACCGCGGCGGTCGAGATGCTGGAGGACGTGCCGGGCCTCGACACGCTGCTGATCCCGATCGGCGGCGGCGGCCTCATATCGGGCACGTCGATCGTCGCGCGCGCCGCGGATCATGCGATCGAGGTGGTCGGCGTGCAGGCCGAGCTGTTCCCCTCGATGTACAACCGGATCAACGGCACCGATCTGCCCTGCGCCGGCGATACGCTCGCCGAGGGGATCGCGGTCAAGGAGCCGGGCGGCATCACCGCGCGGATGGTCGCCGAGCTGGTCGACGACATCGTGCTGGTCGGCGAACGCAATCTGGAGGAAGCGGTCAGCCTGCTGCTCCAGATCGAGAAGACCGTGGTCGAGGGCGCCGGCGCCGCCGGCCTCGCCGCGCTGATGGCCTATCCCGAGCGGTTCAGGGGCCGCACCGTCGGCATCATCCTGTGCGGCGGCAATATCGATACGCGGCTGCTCGCCAACGTGCTGCTGCGCGACCTCGCCCGCTCGGGGCGGCTGGCGCGGCTGCGCGTGCGGCTACAGGACCAGCCGGGCGCGCTGTTCAACGTCGCGCGCATCTTCGACGCGCAGCGCGTCAACATCATCGAAGTCTATCATCAGCGCATCTTCACCTCGCTACCGGCCAAGGGCCTGTTCACCGAGATCGAATGCGAGGCGCGCGACCGCGACCACCTCAACCGCCTGATCGCCGCACTGCGCGAAGGCGGCTACGAGACGAGCATGGTCGAGCAGGCGTAACGGCGTCTGGGCGCTCGCGACAGGTTGGAGAGGATGAATAACGACGCTCCCGCCCTGTCCTCCCCCTCCGTCACGGCTTCGCCGCGCCACCTCCCCCTGGCGGGGGAGGAATGGGTTCGCCGTCGCCCTGACGCACCAATCATAGAATATCCGATTGAAAGTCCTCCCCCGCCAGGGGGAGGTGGCAGCGCGAAGCGCTGACGGAGGGGGAGGATAGAGTGGAAGCTCAACGATCAAGCTACCCCGACCTCCCCTGGCGGCGCACAAACCACCGCACACACGAAAACGGGGGCCGCGCCGTGGCGCAGCCCCCGTCTCATCAGGTCGAACCGTCAGCTTAGTTGCTGTCGGAATCGCCGTCCTGCACGACAGCGACGACGCCGATCGCGACAACGCCGGCAACGATGAGCGCTGCGAGCAGACCGCCACCGGCCAGTTCGCTCTTCTTCGACGACGGCGCGCTGGCGCGGACCGACTTGGCGACCGACAGCGACGCTGCGGGGTTGGCAGGCGCGGCGCTAGCGGCGACCGGAGCGGCAATCATCGCCAAGGCGGCGAGCGAACCAGCGAAAGACTTCGACATAAACAAAACTCCAAGCGGAATGGATACCGGGAACGACCGGTTACCAACTTTGTTCCTGCAGCGCAACATCGTCCCGTTTTGGAGCCGACTATGGTTGCGGCAACACACTTAGCCAAAAATTAACCTTTTTTGACCCGAATGCCACTTTGCAGCGCGCCGCGGTGCATTCATAGATCGACGGCACCGCATCGCGCGTGGCACGTTCCAGGGGATTGCCGGCGGTGACTGCGCCTTTCCGTTTTCCGCGCTTTTTCGTCACGACCCCTGCGCCCTGCCCTTATCTGCCGGGGCGTCAGGAGCGCAAGGTCTTTACCGAATTGAGCGGCCCGCACGCCGGCGAACTCAACGACGCGCTGAGCCGTATCGGCTTTCGCCGGTCGCAGGGCGTCGCCTATCGTCCGTCCTGCGCGGGCTGCACCGCCTGCGTCTCGGTCCGCATCGTCACGCAGGATTTCGCGCCCAATGCGAGCCAGCGCAAGCTGCTGCGCCGGAACGGCGATCTCGAGATCGCCGTATGCCGCCCGTGGGCGACCGATGAGCAATTCCAGTTGCTGCGCCGCTATCTCGCCGCGCGCCACCCCGGCGGCGGCATGGCCGGGATGGACGAGGACGATTACGCCGACATGATCGAACATTCGCCGGTCAATTCGGTGATCGTCGAATATCGCACCCGCACCACCGACGGGTCGCGCGGCGAGCTGGTCGGCGCCTGCCTCACCGATCGGCAGGCGGACGGATTGTCGATGATCTACAGCTTCTTCGCCGCCGACGAAGAGGGTGCGGAGGCACGGCCCGGACTCGGCAACGTCATCATCATGGATCATATCGCCCGCGCCCGCGATTCGGGGCTGCCGTTCGTCTATCTCGGTTATTGGGTAAAGGGCTCGGCGCGGATGGCCTACAAGACGCGCTACCGTCCGCTCGAAGTGCTCGGGCCGAACGGCTGGCGGCTGCTCACCGACGAGGATGTCGTCGCCGCACCGGCCCGCGAGCCGGCGCTCACCGCCGCCTGAGCGGACGGATCAGGTCGGGTCGCTCTCTTCCCCGACCGTCGCCCCCTCGGTGACGAAGCGCTGCGGCGCGACGCTGCCGAGATGGACGCGCACCCCCGCCGCGACGGTGATCCGCGGCGCGGCCGCTGCCGGGGCCGCAGCGCCGGCCGGCACGTCGGGGCGGACGATCGCCGCCACCTGACCGCGGTGCACGGTGACGCCGCCGTCCTCGCCGCTGTCGCGATACAGCGCCGCGGTCTGCACCGCCGCGTCGGCGATATCGGGTTGCAACGGCAGCGGCTCGACCCCGGCATAGGACGCGCGGAAGCTCAGCGCCCCCTCCATCGCGCCGCGCCAGCGGTAGAAGATATGCGCGCCGACCGCGCCGATGCGGGCGAGGCTGGGCGCCCACCACGGCAGGATCGCATTGGTGTGGTAGAAGGTCGCCGCCCCGATCGGCGCATAGACGCTGCCCGCCAGCGCCGCCTCGGCCACCGCGCGCGCACGTTGCCAGGCGCCGGGATCGCGGCGATAGGCCATCGATCCGTCGCAGGTGAAGGAGAATTGGCAACCGGTGCGCCGCTGCGACCCCTGGAACACCACGCCGCAGACGCTGTGGGGAAAGGCGCGATCGCGCACGCGGTTGAGCACCACCTGCGCGACCGCGCGCTGGCCGTCGAGCGGCTCGGATCGCGCTTCGTAATAGACCGCTGCGGTCAGGCAGTCGGCGGCGCGCGCCGCATCGTCCTGGCTCTGCGCCTGTGCGAGAAAGGCGGGCGCGGCCTGCACGAAGGCGGGCGCGGCGTCATCGCCGACCGAGGCCCGCAACGTCGCGGGCAAACCCGCGAGCCCCGGCGTATCGAGTGCCAGCGCATGCAGCAACTGCCGCGGGTTCGCCACCGGCTGCGCCTGTCCGCCGGCGGTTGCGGCCTCGCGATGCGGCGCACACGACGATGCGGCCAGCAACGCCAGCCCCAAAAACCCCCGTCCGATTATCGAATTTCGCCAGCGCTTCACGCGACCGGCGATAGAGGCCCCGGCTTATGATCGGGTTAACCGGGACTGGTCCCAAATCCACCCCGTCACCCCGGCCTTGAGCCTTGGTCCCGCTTCTTCGCAACGGCGGGAAGAAGCGGGATGCCGGATCAATTCCCGCATGACGGGATAGACGTGTGGTTGCCAGACGTGCGTTCGTCCCGCCGGGCTCCCGCTTACTCAGGAGCCCGGAGCAGCGACATCACGCCAGCGTACGCACCTTCGATTCGCGGTCCCAATACCGCTGCTTCGCCGCTTCGACGAAGCCGCCGAGATCGGTCACGCCCTCGTCCGCCTCGACACCTGCCTTGTCGAGCAGCGGCTTGGCCTCGGCGTTGAAGCCGATCGCCTTGAGATGCCCGAAGGCGTCCATCACCCATTGCACCGCGGCGGCTTCCTTGACGAGCTTGGCGGTCGCCGCCTCCGACAGGATGACCGCACAGGCGTCGAGCGTCGCCGAGGGCTGGCCGAACAGCTGCGAATCCGCCGCCACCGACGATCCATCCGACAGCGGCACCTTGCCGACCTTGGGCGCGACCACAACCGCGCGACCGCCAGCTTCCTTCACCGCCGCCTTGAGCGAGGCGAGCGCCGCCGCATCGCTGCCGTCGGCGATCAGGATACCGACCGAACGCCCTTCCAGCGTATGCCTTTCGAGCGGCCCGCGGATGATCCGCAGCGCCGGCGACGGTTCCATGTCGAGCACCGGTGCCGCGGTCGGCGACGCCTCGGGCAGGTCCATCGCCAGCCCGTCGGCGACGCGAGCCGCGAGGTCCTCGTCGACGTTGCGCAGATTGGCCATCATCGCAATGCGGATATGCTCCAGCCCGACCTTCGACAGTTCGAACACCAGGGCAGAGGCCATATGCGCCTGCTCCGCCGGGTCCATCGAGCGGAAGAACAAGCGCGCCTGGCTGTAGTGATCGGCGAAGCTCTCCGGGCGGATACGCAGCTTCTGGCCCTGCTCTTCCGACGGGAAGGTTTTGTAGCCCTTGTCCGCATCCTCGCGCGCGCCGCCTTCCTCGCCGACCTGGGCGAGGCTGTTGGGCTCGTAATTGGCCCGGCCCTTGGGCACCGCCATCTGCATGTGACCGTCGCGCTGCTGGTTCATGAACGGGCAGCCCGCCGCCGCGGCGCGACCCTTGGCCGAGTTGATCGGCAGTTGGTGGAAGTTCACCGACCCCAGCCGCGACAATTGCGTATCGGTGTAGGAGAACAGCCGCCCCTGGAGCAGCGGATCGTTGGAGAAGCCGATGCCCGGCACGACATGGCTCGGTACGAACGCCGCCTGCTCGGTCTCGGCGAAGAAATTGTCGGGATAACGATCGAGCACCATCTTCCCGACGATCTTCACCGGCAGCACTTCCTCAGGGATGATCTTGGTCGCGTCGAGCACGTCATAAGGCTGGCTGTTGGCGAAGTCCTCGTCGAACAGCTGGACGCCCAACTCCCAGGTCGGGAAGTCGCCGCGATCGATGCTCTCGAACAGGTTGCGGCGCTGGAAGTCGGGATCGGCACCGGCGACCTTGACGGTCTCGTCCCAGATCGTCGACGCGAGGCCCGCCTTCGGCTTCCAGTGGAACTTGACGAAGGTGCTCTTCCCCTCCTTGTTGATGAAGCGGAAGGTGTGGACGCCGAACCCCTCCATATTGGCGAAGGTGCGCGGCAGCGTCCGGTCCGACATCGCCCACATGATCATATGGGTCGATTCGGGCATCAGGCTGATGAAGTCCCAGAAGGTATCGTGCGCGGTAGCCGCCTGCGGATAGCCGCGGTCGGCCTCCATCTTGGCGGCGTGGATCAGATCGGGGAATTTGATCGCGTCCTGGATGAAGAACACCGGGATGTTGTTGCCGACGAGGTCCCAATTGCCCTCGCGCGTGTAGAATTTGACCGCGAAGCCGCGCACGTCGCGCGGCGTGTCGACCGAGCCGGCACCGCCCGCGACGGTCGAGAAGCGGGTGAACACCTCGGTGCGCTGGCCCTTCTTCTGGAACAGGTCGGCGACGGTGATGTCGGCGAGGCTTTCGGTGCATTCGAAATAGCCGTGCGCCGCAGACCCGCGCGCGTGGACGATGCGCTCGGGGATGCGCTCGTGGTCGAAATGATTGATCTTCTCGCGATAGACCTCGTCCTCCAGCAGCACCGGACCGCGCGCACCGGCCTTGAGCTGGTTCTGGTTGTCGGAGATCGGCGTGCCGTGGTTGGTGGTCAGCACGGGATGATCGGCATCGGTGCGCTGATGCGTCTCGCCGCCGTTGCCGGGGTTCAGGGCCAGGGTATCGGTCATCGGGGTATCTCGCATCGAAGGGATGGTTCCCGCCCTCAACGAAGCTGGCCTGCGTCAGTGCCTTCGCGCCGGAAACTTTAGCAGGGGCCGGCCTGAACTCGCTTGCAATTCCTCCCCCCGCCAGGGGGAGGTGGCGCCGCGAAGCGGTGACGGAGGGGGAGGATACGGTGAGTGTGCCGTGTGCGGAGACGCCCCCTCCACCAGCTTCGCTGGTCCCCCTCCCCCGCTAAAGCGAGCGAGGAATTAAAGCACCGATAAGCGCCGCTGGCGCCCGGCTATTGCGCCGCCGACACCGTCACCGCGACGTCGAGTTCCTCCTCGCCCTCGCCGAGCCGCGATCCCGCCACCGGCGCCGCGCCCGAGGCGTCGAGCGCCGCGGCGACCCGCACGCTTTCCTCCTGCGGCGAGCGTCCGGTGAACGGGTCGAAGCCGACCCAGCCGAGCCCGTCGACATGCGCCTCCGCCCAGCCGTGCGGCGTCGGCCGCAGCGACCCCTCGACCACGCTATAGCCCGACACGTAGCGCGCGGGCAGGCTGAGCGATCGCGCCGCCACGGTGAAGATCTGGGCGAGGTCGCGCGAGGTCGCCGCCGGCCGCGCGAACGCCGCCGCGGCGCTCAGCCCCGGCTCCGGCCGCGTGCGATCGACCGCGAAGCGCGCGTTCACCGCGCGGTTGAGCGCGTGCAGCTTGCTCACCGCGCCGTCCGCCGCGCCCGTCGCCTCGGCGGCGAAGGCGGCGATCGCCGGATCGCGCGGCGTCGCCTCGGTCGCACGCAGGAACACCGCCGGCGGCAGCACCTCGTTGACGCCGCGCACGACGCCGTCGGAATGGCTGGTCAGCACCTCCCCGCGCACCGCGATCTCGATGTCGGCGATCGGTCCTTCCGCATACAGCATCGTGACCGCATTGCCGAAGCCGTCGCGCCCGCGCCGCATCTTGGCGTCGCAATCGACGTCGATCCGCCAGCGCGCCACCGTCTGGTCGTGGCTGTTCTCGGGCGTCATGCGCAGCATCTGCACCAGCCGGCTCTGCGCGGTGCTGAAGCGGTAGACGGTACGGTGATCGATCGACAGGCGCATCAGACGAACCGGAACTGGCGGCCGATCGCCTCGTGCAGCTGGCCGTTCTCGCGGATGAACGCCTGGAGATATTGGTGCAGCCCGCTGGCGATCACCTCGCCCGAGCGGGTGCGGCCGAGCCGCGCCGCGCGCATCCGCGCCATCCGGTCCGCCTCGCCATGGCTGCCGGTGCGCTCGGCGAGCAGGCCGAGGATGTCGACGGTGATCTCCGACGAGGCGACGAGGCTGCGCGGCAGCTCGCGGCTGGCGATCAGCAGGTCGATGACGTTCGCCGGCGTCAGCCCGTCCGAATAGAGCCAGCGATAGGCGGTCACCGCCGACACGGTCTGCAGGATCGTCGTCCACTGGTCGCGATCGACGACGCCGCCGACCGTCTCGCCCTCGGGCAGCAGGATATGATATTTGACGTCGAGCAGCCGTGCGCTGTTGTCGGCACGCTCCACCGCCTGCCCCAGCCGGATGAACCAGTGCGACTGGTTGCGCAGCATCTGGTGGACCGCGCCCTCGAAGCCGCGCGTCTCGTTCTTCACCGCCTCGACCAGGCTCAGCGTCGCCTGCGTCTCGCCGATCCGGTGGCGGTTCTCGAACACCAGCCACGCGCGGTTGATCGCGGTCCACGCCTCGCGGCTCAGCGCGGTACGCACCGCCTTGGCGTTGTTGCGCGCGCGGTCGAGGCAGCGGATCACCGAGCCGCCATGGCTGGTGTCGAGCGTCAGGAACCGCACCACGTCGCTCTGCGTCAGCTCGCCGCCATAAGCGGCGAAATCGGCCTCGGTATCGGTGACGGCGAGCGCGGACGACCACGCCACCTCCCCCGCCGGCCGCGACGACATCACGTCGAGCCGCACCGTCGCCTCGATCAGCCGCGCGAAGAAATCGGCGCGCTCGATATACCGGCCTAGCCAGTAGAGCGACGACGCCGTCCGCGAGAGCATCATGCCCGGAACCCCTGCGACTGCGTCATCCCGCCCATCGATTGCGTCTGCCGCTGGCCATCCGCCATCAGCACGAAACTGTCCTTCGTGCCGCCGCCCTGGCTCGAATTCACCACCAGCGAGCCTTCCTTGAGCGCCACCCGCGTCAGCCCGCCCGGCACCACCTGCACGCCCTTCGATCCGCTCAACACGAACGGGCGGAAGTCGACGTGGCGCGGGCTGAGCCCGCTGTCCGCCAGCGTCGGCACCGTCGACAGCGCCAGCGTCGGCTGCGCGATATAGCGGTGCGGTTCGGCGATCAGCGCGGCACGGAACGCCTCGATCTCGCCGCGCGATGCGGTCGGCCCGACCAGCATGCCATAGCCGCCCGACCCGTCGACCAGCTTCACCACCACCTCATCGAGATGGTCGAGCACATATTGCAGCGCCTGCGGCTCGCGGCAGCGCCACGTCTCGACATTGGGCAGCTTGGCCTCGCCGCCCGAATAGAAGCGGACGATCTCCGGCATATAGCTGTAGATCGCCTTGTCGTCGGCGATGCCGTTGCCGGGCGCGTTGATGATCGCGACGTTGCCCGCCGCATAGGCCGCGATCAGCCCCGGCACGCCGAGCATCGAATCGGCGCGGAAGACCAGGGGATCGAGATAATCGTCGTCGACCCGGCGATAGATCACGTCGACACGCACCCGCCCGGCGATCGTGCGCATCCACACGATATCGTCGTCGACCACCAGATCGGCCGCCTCGACCAGCTCGATCCCCATCGAATCGGCGAGGAAGCTGTGTTCGTAATAAGCCGAATTATAATGGCCCGGCGTCAGCACCACACAAACCGGCCCCGACGAGCCGCCGCGCGGTGCGACCGACTTCATCGTCTCGAGCAACCGGTCGGGATAGCTGTCGACCGGCTCGACGCGATATTCGCGGAACAGCTCGGGGCACAGTCGCACCATCGCCTCGCGGTTTTCGAGCATGTAGCTCACCCCCGACGGCGTGCGCGCATTGTCCTCGAGCACGTAGAATTCGTCCGGTCCGGTGCGCACCAGATCGATGCCGCAGATATGCGCCCAGATGCCGTGCGGCGGCCGCATACCGGCGATTTCGGGGCGGAATTGCGGATTGCCGAGGATCAGATCCTCGGGCAGCACGCCCTCCTTGAGGATGCGCCGCTCGCCATAGATGTCGTCGAGGAAGGCGTTGATCGCCTCGACCCGCTGTACCAGCCCTTCGGAAAGCCGCGACCATTCGTCGGCCAGGAAGACGCGCGGCACGATGTCGAACGGAATGATCCGTTCGCGCGTGTCGGTGTCGCCATAGACCGCGAAGGTGATGCCGAGCTGGCGGAAGGTATTCTCCGCCGCCTCCTGCCGCCGGCGCAGCTCGTCGTCGGGCGTATCCTGCAGCCACTGCCCCAAAGCAGCCAGTGCGGAACGCGGCGGCGTGTCGCCGTCCATCCCCATGATCTCATCGAACGCCGGTCGTTTCCCCATCGGAACGGTAAAGCCCTCCATGTGATGCAAGTTCCATGCTGCGGGGAATCGCCGCGCCGCACAAGAGGCGTTAGGACGGAATTAACTCTCTAAATTCCTCCCCCGCCAGGGGGAGGGGGACCGTTCGGCGCAGCCGAATGGTGGAGGGGGAGGAAAGGGTGGGAGCCTAGATACCGGGGCTCCCACCCTTTCCTCCCCCTCCGTCACGCCTTCGGCGCGCCACCTCCCCCTTGCGGGGGAGGATTCATGTTACTTCAGCGCCGCCAGCATCCCCGGCGTCAGCACCTGCGGCAGGACGCGGGGTTCCGCCGCACCCGGCGCGTAATAGAGATACAGCGGCACGCCGGCGCGATTATGCGCCTGGATGAACCGCCCCAGCGCCGGATCGCCATCGGTCCAGTCGCCGACCAGTACCGCGACCTTGTTCCTCGCGAACGCCGCGCGCGTCGCCGCGGTGTCGATCGAGGACGCTTCGTTGACCTTGCACGACAGGCACCAGTCGGCGGTGAAATAGGCGAACACCGGCCGCCCCTCCTTGCGCAACGCCGCGAGCCGCGTCTCGCTGAACGCATCGCCGCCGACCGCCGCGGGCTTCGCCGCGCCGCCGGTCAGCGCCGCCGCCAGCCCCGCCGGCGCCACCAGGGCCGCCAGCGCCAGCGCCCAGCCGAAGCCATGACCGCGCTTCTGCCGCCGCCCGCCGAGGCTCAGCACCACACCGGTGACGACCATCGTCGCGATGCCGATCGCCAGCCCCGTTGCCCCCGCCTGCCGCCACGCCAGCCACAGCAGCGCCAGCACGGTGAGCGCCATCGGCACCGCCAGCACGCGCCGGAACCGCTCCATCCACAACCCCGGCCGCGGCAGCCGCCGCCGCAGCGCCGGGACGAAGCCGATCGCGAGGAACGGCAGCGCCAGCCCCAGACCCAGCCCTGCGAACACCGCGAGCGCCGCCGGCCACGGCAGCACCAGCGCCGCGCCCAGCGCCGCACCCATGAACGGACCCGAACACGGTGTCGCCACGAACGCCGCCAGCGCCCCCGTCGCCACCGACCCCGCCGCTCCGCCATGCGACGCGAATTGCGGCACCGGCATCTCGAACCGTCCGGCGAGGTTGAGCGTGATCGCGAAGGTCAGCGCGATCAGCAGCACGACGATCCGCGGGTCCTGCAACTGGAACGCCCAGCCGACCACCGACCCGCCGGCGCGCAACCCGAGGATCAACCCGCCGAGCGCGACGCACATCAGCACCGCACCCAGCATATAGCCGAGCGCATCGATCCGCGCCGCCCGCTCGTCCTCGCCGCCACGCGCCAGATGCAGCGCCTTGAGGCTGAGGATCGGGAACACGCAGGGCATGACGTTGAGGATCAGCCCGCCGAGCACCGCGCCCGCGAAGGCGAGCAGCGCCGCCGCCCAGCCGCTGCGGTCGCTCGCCTGCGCCACCGTCCCGGCATCGGCGTGGATGCTGAGGCCAAGGTCCGGGCCGATGCGCAGCACGCCGGCGATCCGCCCCTTTGGCGCGCCCTCGGTGGCGATCAGCAGCCGGTCGCCGTCGCGCGTCACCGTCTGCGGCGCGGCATATTTCACCATGTCCGGCCCGAACGGGAAGAAAGCGGCATTCTCCACCTTCGCCGCCGCCGGCAACGGCACCGCGATGACGAGCTTGCCGTCCTTGAGCTGATACGTCCCCGCCGCGTCGAGCGGCTTAGGGATCGCGCTGCGCCAGCGGTCGAAATCCGCGCCGTGTGACGGCGCGCCGTCGCCGACCGTCAGGTCGAGGGCGAGCTCCTGCTCCTCGGGCACGCAGATCGCATTGGTGCAGACGAGATAGTTGATCGCCAGTTTCACCGGCAGCGCCGTGCCCCGGGCGAGCCCCGCCGGTACCCGCAACGTCACCAGCGGCGCATAAGGCGCCTCGTAGACGTAGTTCATCAGCCCGGCGATCAGCAGCGTCGTCGGCACCGGCCATTGCGGCTCGCCGTCGATCGCCGCGCCCTTCGGCAGGTCCCAGGCGAACGACGGCGCGAAGCCGGCATCGCCGGGATTGCGCCAATAGCCGTGCCAGCCCGGCGCCGGCCGCGTGTCGATCGCCAGCGTCACCGGCGCACCGGCCCGCGGCGTATCGCTCTCCGCGACCAGCCGCATGCCGAGATGCTTCGGCCCGCCCGCCGGCGCGAGGTCCGCCTGCGCGTGATTTGCCCACAGCATCGCCGTCAGCGTCATCAGCGCGCAACACAGCACGCGCATCGCTCCATCGGCGGCGCGCCGCCCGACCCTAGTTGCCCGATCCATCGCCCACCGCCATAGCGGTGTCGGCCCCGTAAAACGAGTGTTCCCGATGAAAGCGCTGATCGCCGCCGCCCTGCTCGCCTCCGCCGCAGCCGCAGCCCCCGCCGCCGCCCAGCAGGCCCCCGCCCCCGCGCCGCCAGCACCCGCTCCGGCGACCACCCCGGCACCGGCGCCGACCACGCCGCCGCGGCTGATCGTCGCGATCTCGGTCGACCAGTTTTCCGCCGATCTGTTTCAGCAATATCGCAACCATTTCACCGGCGGCTTCGCGCGCCTGCTGACCGGCGCGGTCTTCCCCTCGGGCTATCAGAGCCATGCCGCGACCGAGACCTGCCCGGGCCATTCGACGATCCTCACCGGCATGCGCCCGACGCACACCGGCATCGTCGCGAACAACTGGATCGACCAGTCGATCGCCCGGCCGGACAAGACCGTCTATTGCACCGAGGACGAAACCGTCGCCGGCACCGATCACAACAATTACGTCGTCAGCGACAAGCATCTCAAGGTGCCGACGCTCGGCGAGATGATGAAGGCGGCGCGCCCCGCCACCCGCGTCGTCTCGGTCGCGGGCAAGGATCGCGCCGCGGTGATGATGGGCGGCCACAAGGTCGACGAACTCTGGTGGTGGGACGGCAAGACCTATGCGACCTACGCCGGCCGGGCCGTGCCGCGCGCGGTGCAGCGCGGTCGCGACGCGGTCGCCGCGCTGATCGCCAAGCCGCAGGAGGCGCTGCCGCTCCCCGCCTTCTGCCAGCCGCTCAACCGGCCGATCACCGTCGCCGGCACCGTCTACGGCCAGGGCCGGTTCGAGCGCGCCGCGGGCGACCTCAAGGCGTTCCGCGCCTCGCCCGCCAGCGACGCCGCGGTCTTCGCGATCGCCGCCGGCCTGATCCAGGACATGAAGCTGGGCCAGGGCCAGACCACCGACATCATCGACATCGGCGCCTCCGCGACCGACTACATCGGCCATTCGCTCGGCACGCAGGGTACCGAGATGTGCATCCAGATGGACCAGCTCGACCAGACGCTCGCGAGCTTCTTCGCCGCGCTCGACAGCTGGAACCTCGATTACGAGGTGGTGCTGACCGCCGACCACGGCGCGCACGACATGACCGAGCGGCAGCAGCAGCATGCGATGCCGATGGACGCGCACGTCTCCGCCGACGCCTCGATCAAGGCGGTCGACGCCGCGGTATCGGCGGCGCTCGGCCTCAAGGGGCCGGTGCTGGTCGGCGCCGAGGGCGACGTCTATCTCGCCAAGAGCCTGTCGCCCGCCAACCGCGCCCGCGTGCTGGCGGAGGCGCAGAAGCGCTTCGCCGCGCAGCCGCAGGTCGCCGCCGCCTTCACCAAGGCGCAGATCGCCGCCCAGCCGCTCGCCACCACGCCGCCGGAGACGTGGACGCTGCTCGAACGCGCCCGCGCCTCGTTCGACCCGCAGGTGTCGGGCGACCTGCTCGTCCTGCTCAAGCCGCGCATCACCACGATCGAATCGCCCGGCCCCGGCTATGTCGAGACGCACGGCTCCCCCTGGGACTATGACCGCCGCGTCCCGATCCTGTTCTGGCGCCGGACCATGCCCGGCTTCGAACAACCGCTGTCGGTCGAAACCGTCGACATCGCCCCGACGCTGGCAGCGACGATCGGCCTGCCGGTCAAGGGCCTCGACGGCCGCTGCCTCGACCTCGACCCCGGCGCAGGAGACACCTGCGCGCGGTGAGCCGCACCCGGAGACTGCGGTGGAAGCCCCGCGAAACACCGATGTATCCCGGCGAAGGCCGGAGCCCAGTTGGGAAAGCCGCTGTGAGGTATCAAAGACCTCCGCCCACCTGGGCCCCGGCCTCCGCCGGGGTACGCTAAGTGCCGGGCAGACCGACATTCGCGACCTAAAGAGGATCACGCCACCTTCCAGGCCGCCCCCAACCGTTCGCCCTGAGCCTGTCGAAGGGCAGGTGAGTCCCACCCCCACCTCGTCACGCCCCACCCAATCGACGGCCGAAAACGCACCCGCCATCGACAATCCATGGCCCCCGCAGCCGAACGCCGTAAAACCCCGCCATGCTCCTCGCTCTCGCCGCCTCGCTCACCGTCACCGCCACGCCAATCCTGCGCAGCGAGTTCATCGATCCCGCGCCGCCCTATCCACAGGCGCACGCCTCGACATTGGTCGCGCTTCCGGATGGCGGGATCGCCGCGGCCTGGTTCGGCGGCAGCGGCGAGAGCCGGCCCGACGTCACCATCTGGTTCGCCCGCCACGACCGGTCCGGCTGGCACAAGCCGGTCAGCGTCGCCGACGGCCGCACCGCCGACGGCCGGCGCTTCCCGACTTGGAACCCGGTGCTGTTCCAGCCCGCGGGCCAGCCGCTTTACCTGTTCTACAAGGTCGGGCCGAACCCGCGCGAATGGTGGGGGATGGTGATCGTCTCCACCGACGGCGGCCGGCATTGGAGCGCGCCGCGCCGCCTGCCCGACGGCACGCTAGGCCCGATCAAGAACAAGCCGGTGGTGACGCCCGGGGGCGCCTGGCTCGCCCCGTCCAGCCGCGAGGAGGGCACGCCCGAACACAATCGCTGGTTCATCCGCATGGAGCGCTCCGCCGATGCCGGACGGACGTGGCAGGTCGAACCCGCCATCCCCTCGCCGATGGGGATCGAGGCGATCCAGCCGAGCGTCCTTACCTTTCCCGATCGTCGCCTCGAACTCGTCGCGCGCACGCGGCAGGGAGCACTGGCGATGAGCTGGTCGCGCGACGACGGCCGCAGCTGGTCGCCGCTCGCCGCGATCGACCTGCCCAATCCCAATGCCGGCACCGATGCGGTGACGCTCGCCGACGGCCGGCAGCTGATCGTCTACAACCACAGCGCGCATTGGCCCGACCGGCCCGGCGACGGCCCGCGCTATCCGCTCGACGTCGCCCTCTCCGACGACGGCATCCGCTGGCATCACGTGCTGACGCTGGAAAGCAAACCGCGCCCCGACGGCTATGCCTATCCCGCGGTCATCCAGACCCGAGACGGTCTGGTCCACGTCAGCTACACCTGGAACCGCACCCGCATCCGCCATGTCGTGATCGATCCGCGGCGGCTGCCCCGTACCGATTGAACGCCGCCGCAGGCCGATCGTTGAGCCGGCATGGAACCCCCAGCCCTCCCACATCGCCCCGCCGTCCAGCGCGCCGCGATCGCGCTCCGCATCGGCAAGCGCAGCCGGCTGCGCGCCGAGCTGACGATGACGCCGGGCGGCTTGCTGTCGGTCGGCGCGCTGGTGTCGTCGATCCTGCTCTCGACCGCGGTGATCGTCCGCGCCGCGCGCTGCGACCGCTAGGGCGGATCGACGTTCAGTCCAATTCCTCCCCCGCCAGGGGGAGGTGGCGCGGCGAAGCCGTGACGGAGGGGGAGGTAGGTGACACGTCTGTTCCGTGTCCTCCCCCTCCGTCATGCCTTCGGCCTGCCACCTCCCCCTGGCGGGGGAGGAATTTCAGTAGCTACCGATCCCCCCGACGCTCACCGCGTCTCGAACATCCGTATTCCCGGCCCCAGCCGGTTCGCGCCCACCGCCAGCCGCTCGTGGCTGAGGTCGGCGACGAACGCCGGATTGCCCGGTGCGCCCGGCGCCAGCCGCGCGTCATTGTCCTCGATGCGCAGCCCTGCCGACGGATAGGTCTTCGCCTCCGCCGCCACCACGATCAGCCCGCTGCTATTCTCCTTGCCGCGCCCCTGGACGAAGCCGTTGCGCGCGATCAGCCCGCGCGCGCCCTCGGGCAGGTCGATCATGTAATTGGTCTTCCGCCCGGCGGTATCGTCGAAGCTGTTGTCGGTGATGACGACGTTGGGCACGCGCAGCTTGACGTAATGGCCGCCGGTGCCGCGTTCGAAGCGCGAGCGGGTGATCGTCACCTGCCCGCGATTGGCGAGATAGATCGCATGCGAGCAATTGACCGCCTCGTCGCACTGGCCGAGCCCCGCGAAGGTCGAACGGTCGATGCTGATCCGCTGCCCCGTCGGCTCGCCGCCCAAAATGCCCTCCTGACTGTCGAGGAACATCGCGTTGGTGACGGTCAGGTCGCCCATCTCGGTACGGATGCCCGCGCCATTGCCGTCGGCCACGCGATAGCCGCGGAACACCAGCCCATCGACCACCGATCCCTGCCCGCGCAGCACCAGCGCCGCTTTGTCCTCGCACGTCTCCTTCTCGAAGATCGCGGTGCCCGGCGTCACCGCCTGGAAGGTGATGCGGCCGCCCTGCTGCACCGCGCATTGCCGGTAGACGCCGGGGGCGATGCGGATCGTTGCGGTCCCCATCCGCACCGACGACACCGCCGCCTGCAGATCGTCGAAGCCCTGCCCGGTCTCGGCGATGGTGAACGGCTTGCCCGATTGGGCGGAGGCCGGGGCGGCGAGCAGCGCGAGCGCGAGGATCATGCGGGTCATCGCCGCATCCTATCGCCTGAAGCGCGCCGCCGCCGCTGCGATCCGCACGCCCGCCTGTCCCGGAATGACCCGCGACTTCGCAATGATTGCGGTCCCAACCTTGGATCGGCTATCGCCGCCGTAACGATAAGGCGATCGGGGGATCGCCGCGGGAGGATGAAATGCACGCCATGTCACCGACGGAGGTCTTCCTCCTCGCGATCCTCATCATCTTCACTTTGCCGTGGCTGGTCTGGCGGGTCGGGCGCACCGATTATTGGGCACCGTTGGTCGTCGTGCAGATCATCGGCGGCATCCTGCTCGGGCCGGGCGTGCTCGGCGCGCTCTTCCCGGACTATTACGCCTTCGTGTTCACCGCGCCGACGATGGGCGCGCTGAACGGCATCGCCTGGTGGTCGGTGATGCTGTTCGTCTGGGTCGCGGGGCTCGAACTCGACCTCGGCGAGGCGTGGCGACGGCGGCGCGAGACCGGGGTCACCGCCGGCCTCGCGCTCGGCGTGCCGCTGGTCGCGGGCAGCGTCGCGGCGCTGATCATGCTCCGCTATCCCGGCTGGCGCGGCGTGGCGGGCGCCGAATGGCAGGTGGTGCTCGGCATCGGCATGGCCTGCGCGGTCACCGCCTTGCCGATCCTCGTGCTGCTGATGGAGAAGCTCGACGTCCTGCGCGCGCCGCTCGGCCAGCGCGTGCTGCGCTACGCCAGCCTCGACGATATCGCGATCTGGGGCGTGCTCGCGCTGATCCTGCTCGATTGGGAGCGGGTCGGGCGGCAGGGCGGCTTCCTCGTCGGCTTCGCGCTCGCCACCTGGGCGATCCGCAAGCTGCTGCGCACGCTCGGCGAGAACGACCGCTGGTACGTCGGGCTGATCTGGCTGGCGTTGTGCGGCTTCGCGGCGGACTGGGCGGGGCTGCACTTCATGGTCGGCGCCTTCCTGGCGGGCGCGGTGCTCGATGCGCATTGGTTCGGCGAGGCGCGGATGGACCGCTTCCGCCAGACCATCCTGCTCGCGGTGATGCCGGTCTATTTTCTCTCGACCGGGCTCAAGACGCAATGGGGCATGGGCGGTTCGGCGGTGTTCGCCGCCGCCGCGCTGCTGCTCGCCGCCTCGGTCGGCGGCAAGCTCGCCGGCATCCATCTCGCCGGCCGCATCCTCAAATGGCCGAAAGGCGACGCCCGCGCGATCGGCTGGCTGCTCCAGACCAAGGCGCTGATCATGATCATCTTCGTCAACATCCTGTTGGACAAGAAGATCATCACCAACGAGACGTTCACCGCGCTGCTGCTGATGGCGGTGGCGAGCACGATGATGACGATCCCGATCGTCGCCCCGATGCTCAAGCGCGATCCGGCGCTGAAGACGCGCGGGTTCTGAGACGGGATCGACGTTCAGCTTGTGGACTATAGTAAGTCCTCCCCCGCCAGGGGGAGGTGGCGCGGCGAAGCCGTGACGGAGGGGGAGGACACGGAACCGACGTTTCGCTTTCCTCCCCCTTCGTCATGCCTGCGGCATGCCACCTCCCCCTGGCGGGGGAGGAATTTGACTACGACGATGGTTATCGATTCCGCCTAACGGGAGGAGAGTCGCCCTTTAGTCGAGGTTCGGCCGCAACCAGCGCTCCGCCTGCGCGATATCCACGCCGCGCCGCGCGGCATAATCGGCCACCTGATCCTGCCCGATCCGCGCGACGCCGAAATATTCCGACTGCGCATGGCCGAAGTAGAAGCCGCTCACCGCCGCGGTCGGCAGCATCGCGAAGCTCTCGGTCAGCTCCAGCCCGGCATTGCCCTCGACGTCGAGCATGTCGAACAGCATCCGCTTGAGGCTGTGCTCGGGGCAGGCGGGATAGCCCGGCGCCGGCCGGATGCCGCGATATTGCTCGCGCACCAGCGCCTCGTTGGTGAGCTGCTCGTCCGGCGCATAGCCCCACAGGTCGCGGCGGACATGCGCGTGCAGCGCCTCGGCGAACGCCTCCGCGAGGCGATCCGCCAGCGCCTTCAGCAGGATGTCGTTGTAATCGTCGTGGTCCGCCTTGAAGCGCGCGATATGCGCGTCGATGCCGTGGATGCCGACCGCGAAGCCGCCCATCCAGTCGCCCGCCGGATCGATGAAATCGGCGAGGCACATATTGGCCCGCCCCTCGCGCTTGGCGATCTGCTGGCGCAGGAACGGCAGCCGCACGCTCGCCTCGTGCGTGCGATCGAGATTGGGGATGTGGAAGCCTTCGGGAATGCTCGCGCCGTCGGGGCTGCGATGCGACTCGCGATGCTCGGTATGGACCCAGACGTCGTCGTCGTGGCGATGGCAGGCCCACAGCCCGGCGACGCCCTTCGCGGTCAGCCATTTCTCCGCGATGATCGTATCGAGCATCGCCTGCGCGTCCTCGTAAAGGCCGGTCGCGCTGGTGCCGACCACCTCGTCGGTGAGGATCGCCGGGAAATTGCCGGCCAATTCCCACGCGCGGAAGAACGGCGTCCAGTCGATATACTGGCGCAGGCCGGCAAGGTCCCAATCGTCGAACACGTGGATGCCCGGTTTGGCGACCGGCGGCGCCTTCAGCGCCATGTCCGCGGCGAAGCCACGCTTGCGCGCCTCGGCGAGCGGCAGCAGGTCGTTCTGCCCCTTGCTCGCCCGCGCCACCCGTACCTTCTCGTAATCCTCGGCGACGCTCGCGACATAGGCGTCGCGCTGCGTGTCCGACACCAAAGTGGTCGCGACGCCGACCGCGCGGCTGGCGTCGAGCACATGGACGATCGGCCCGTCATAGGCGGGCGAGATGCGCAGCGCGGTATGCACCTTCGACGTCGTCGCGCCGCCGATCAGCAGCGGCATCGTCATGCCGGCGCGCTTCATCTCCTCGGCGACGGTCACCATCTCGTCGAGGCTCGGGGTGATGAGGCCCGACAGGCCGATCATGTCGGCGTCGTTCTCGTTCGCCGCCGCGATGATCTTCGTCCACGGTACCATCACGCCGAGATCGACCACGTCGAAGCCGTTGCACTGGAGCACGACGCCGACGATATTCTTGCCGATATCATGGACGTCGCCCTTCACCGTCGCCATGACGATCTTGCCCTTGCCCTTGGCGCCGGGCTCCTTGGCGGCCTCGATGAACGGCAGCAGATGCGCCACCGCCTTCTTCATCACCCGCGCGCTCTTGACCACCTGCGGCAGGAACATCTTGCCCGATCCGAACAGGTCGCCGACGACGTTCATCCCGTCCATCAGCGGTCCCTCGATCACCTCGATCGGGCGCGCGAATTGCTGGCGGCATTCCTCGGTATCGTCGACGACATGCGCGTCGATGCCCTTGACCAGCGCATATTCCAGCCGCTTGGTGACGGGGAGCGAGCGCCATTCCGCCGCCGCTTTCTCCGCCACCGCATCGGTGCCGCGATACCGTTCCGCCAGCGCGACCAGCCGGTCGCCCGCCTCGGGATCGCGGTTGAGGATGACGTCCTCGCAGGCGGTGCGCAGTTCCGGATCGATCGTGTCGTAGACGTCGAGCTGGCCGGCGTTGACGATCGCCATGTCCATCCCCGCGGGGATCGCATGATAGAGGAAGATCGAGTGCATCGCGCGCCGCACCGGCTCGTTGCCGCGGAAGCTGAACGACAGGTTCGACAGGCCGCCCGAGATATGGACGTGCGGGCAGCGCGCCTTGATCTCGCGGCACGCCTCGATGAAGTCGACGCCGTAATTGTTATGCTCCTCGATCCCCGTCGCGACCGCGAAGACGTTGGGATCGAAGATGATATCCTCGGGCGGAAAGCCGATCCCCATCAACAGCTCATAGGCGCGCGAGCAGATCTCGACCTTGCGCGCCTTGGTATCCGCCTGGCCGACCTCGTCGAACGCCATGACGACGACGGCCGCGCCATAGGCCATGCACTTGCGCGCATAATGCAGGAACGCCTCCTCGCCTTCCTTCATGCTGATCGAATTGACGATCGGCTTGCCGGAGACGCATTTCAGCCCCGCCTCGATCACGTCCCACTTGGACGAATCGACCATCACCGGGATGCGCGCAATATCGGGTTCGGCCTGGATCAGCTTGAGGAAGGTCGTCATCGCCTCGTGCGCGTCGAGCAGGCCCTCGTCCATGTTGACGTCGAGCACCTGCGCGCCCGCCTCGACCTGCTGCAGCGCCACCGCGACCGCGGCGGGGTAATCGCCGGCCATCACCAGCTTCTTGAAGCGCGCCGAGCCGGTGACGTTGGTGCGCTCGCCGATATTGACGAACTGGGCGGAGGAAATGGTCATCGGTTTCTCTCAATTCCTCCCCGGCACGGGGAGGGGGACCGCTCGGCGTAGCCGAGGGGTGGAGGGGGCTCTCCACCAGCGCTGTCGTTCGTGGAGAGCCCCCTCCACCAGCCTGCGGCTGGTCCCCCTCCCCGTTCCGGGGAGGAGCTTTTTATGCCGCCATCGTGAACGGCTCGAGTCCCGCCAGCCGCGTCCGCACCGGCGCCACCGGCACCGGCCGCGGCGTCACGCCCTGCGCCATCTCGGCGATCGCCGCGATATGCGCCGGCGTCGAACCGCAGCAGCCGCCGAGCACGTTGACCTGCCCCGCCTTCGCCCATTCGCCGACCAGCCCAGCGGTGGTCGCCGGCTGTTCGTCATAGGCGCCCAGTTCGTTGGGCAGGCCGGCATTGGGATAGACCATGATCAGCGTGTCGCAGATCTCGCTCAGCGTCTTCACGTGCGGCCGCAATTGCTCCGCGCCGAACGAGCAATTGAGCCCGATCGTCAGCGGCCGCGCGTGGCGCACCGCATGCCAGAACGCCTCGACGGTATGGCCCGACAGATTGCGTCCCGACAGGTCGGTCAGCGTCATCGACATCATGATCGGCAGGTCGCGCCCCAGCGCGTCGCCCGCCTCCAGCGCCGCCATGATCCCCGCCTTGGCGTTGAGCGTGTCGAACACCGTCTCGATCAGGACGAAGTCGGCGCCGCCCTCGACCAGGGCATCGATCTGCTCGCGATACACGTCCTTCAGATAGTCGAAGTCGATCTCGCGATAGCCGGGATCGTTGACGTCGGGGGACAGCGACAGCGTCTTGTTGGTCGGCCCGATCGCCCCGGCGACGAAGCGCGGGCGCCCATCCTTCGCCTGGAATTCATCGGCGACCCGCCGCGCCATCCTCGCGCTCTCGACGTTGATCTCGCGGACCAGATGCTCGGCGCCGTAATCGGCCTGGCTGATCCGGTTGGCGGAGAAGGTGTTGGTCTCGGCGATATCCGCCCCCGCCGCGAAATAGGCGCGGTGGATCGACTCCGGCACCTCCGGCTTGGTCAGCGCGAGGATGTCGTTGTTGCCCTTCTGGTCGTGGGTGAGCCCGAGCGTGCCGGCATAATCCGCCTCGGACAGCTTCCAATTCTGGATCTCGGTCCCGAACGCCCCGTCGGTGATCAGGATACGCTTGGCGGCTTCGCCGAGGAATGTGTCGCGTATGGTCATGTCACTTCCAATTCCTCCCCGGCACGGGGAGGGGGACCGCTCGGCGATAGCCGAGGGGTGGAGGGGGCTCTCCACAAACGGTGTCGCCGGTGGAGAGCCCCCTCCACCAGCCTGCGGCTGGTCCCCCTCCCCGTGCCGGGAAGGAATTTGCTAGGCGGCCGCCACGTTCGCCACCGGCTTCGATCGCACCCCCAGCAGGTGGCAGATCGCAAACGCCAGTTCCGCCCGGTTGAGCGTATAGAAATGCAGCGACTTCACCCCGCCGGCGTACAATTTGCGGCTGAGCTCCGCCGCCAGCGTCGCCGCGATCAACTGCCGCGAAGCCGGATGATCCTCCAGCCCGTCGAACAGCCGCGCCATCCACGCCGGCACCTCGGTGCCGCACATCTTGCTCATCCGCACGACGCTGGCGAAATTGGTCACCGGCATGATCCCCGGCACGATCTCGGCATCGATCCCTGCCGCCGCCACCTGGTCGCGATAGCGGAAGAAGGTTTCTGGTTCGTGGAAGAATTGCGTGATCGCGCGGGTCGCGCCGGCGTCGAACTTCGCCTTCAGATTGTCGATATCCGCCGCCATGTCGGGCGAATCCGGGTGGCGCTCGGGATAGGCCGCCACCGAAATCTCGAACGGGTGCAGCCGCTTGAGCCCTGCGACCAAGGCCGCCGCATTCTCATAGCCGCCCGGATGGCTGGCGAATTTGGCACCGGCCGCGGGCGGATCGCCACGCAGCGCGACGATGTGGCGCACGCCCGCCGCCCAATATTCCTCTGCGACAGAATCGATCTCCGCCTTGGTCGCCTCGACGCAGGTCAGATGCGCCGCCGCCGCGAGGCTCGTCTCGCGCTGGATGCGCGCCACCGTCGCGTGCGTCCGCTCGCGCGTCGAGCCGCCCGCGCCATAGGTCACCGACACGAAGCTCGGGCCGAGCGGCTCCAGCGTCCGCACCGCGTCCCAAAGCTGCTCCTCCATCTTCTCGTTCTTCGGCGGGAAGAATTCGAACGAAACGTCGATATCCCCCGCCACGTCCGCATACAGCGGCGCTTTCAGCGCGATCTGCGCCTCTTCGAGCTGGTTCACCGAAATCGTCATGCCGCCCCAACCTTTTTCCCGACCTTCGTCATAGGCACCTCACGCAGGCTCGCACCCGATTTGCGTCCGAGCCACAATGTCACCGTCAGTTCGCCGCCCTTCAGCGTCTCGGTCCGTGCGAGCGCGAGCCCGGCATTGCCGAACCAGCCCGCGATCTGGTCGTCGGCGAAGCCCAGCCGGGTATGCGCGTCGCGCGTCCGCAAATCCTCGCGATCGTGCGGCGCGAAGTCGACGATCAGCAACCGCCCGCCCTGCCCCAGCACGCGCGCCGCCTCGGCGATCGCCGCGCCGGGCTGCTGCGCGAAATGCAGCACGTGGTGCAGGATCGCGACATCCGCCGCGCCGTCCGCCATCGGCAGCGCGTACAGGTCCGCCTGGCGCAGCTCGGTATTGGCACGGTCGTGCAATTTGGCACGCGCCAGCCGCAGCATCTCAGACGACCGGTCGATGCCGAGCGCGCTCTCCGCCTGGTCGCCAAACAATTCGAGCATCCGCCCGGTACCGGTGCCGATGTCGATCAGGCTGCCGAGCGGGCCATCGCCCAGCACCTGCGCCATCGCCGCCTCGACCTCGCTCTCGGCGATATGGAGCGAGCGGATCGCATCCCATTCGTCGGCATGGCCTTCGAACCATTGCGCCGCGCTCGCCGCGCGATCGGCGCGCACCGCGGCGAGCCGCGCGGCGTCGGCGACCGCCCAATGATCGGGCTCGCTCTTCTGCCACTGGTCGATCGCCACCGCGACCGGCCCGGTCGCCGCGGCGCGGCCGAGCGCGACGAACACCCAGCTGCCCTCCTTGCGGCGTTCGGCCAGGCCGGCGTCGCAGAGGATCTTGACGTGCCGGCTGACCCGCGGCTGGCTCTGCCCCAGCACCTGCGCCAGCTCGCCCACCGACAGCTCCATCGTGCGCAGCAGCGAGAAGATGCGCAGCCGCGTGGCGTCGGCTAAGGCACGGAAGATATCGAGCGCAAGGGTCATGTCGCATCAACATATAAAGATATCTTTATATGCGGTCAACGCGGACCCGAAGCGCGCGACCCGCGTTTGCGCGAGGTTAGTGAACTTACCGGGAGATTATCGATGAAGCGCCTGCTGATCCTCGCCGCCCCGCCCATGCTTCTTGGGGCAATCGGCCTCGCCGCGTGCAGCCAGAACTCGCAGAACGAGACCGCGGAAGCCGCCAACTCGATCGCCGCCGACACCGAGGCGACGACCCGCAACGCGGTCAGCGACGTCGACGCCGCCACCGACCGCGCCTTCGGTTCGGCCGAGCGCCACATCGACAATGCCGGCGACCATCTCGACAACGCCGCCGCCCATGCCGACGATCACCTCGACCGCGCCGGCGATGCGATCAGCAACGGCGCCGACCGCGCCGCCGACGCCACCGGCAACGCGCTCGAGCGGGCCGGCCGCTCGCTGAAGAACTGATGCCGCGGGGGGACGATCGCCGGCCGCGCCTGCTGGCGGCGGCCGTCCTCCCCTTGGCGCTGCTTGCCGCCTGTTCGCGCGGCGGTGGCGACGATCCCGGCGCGGTCAGCGCCGACGAAGCCGCTCAGCTCAACGACGCCGCCGCGATGCTCGACGCCAACAGCATCGACCTCGACGCCGTCACCTCCAACGACACGGACGCCCAGCCATGACCCTGCGCCGCTTAGGCTCGACCGATCTCCGCATTGCCCCGCTCGTCCTCGGCGGCAACGTCTTCGGCTGGACCGCCGACCGTGCCGCGAGCTTCGCCGTGCTCGACGCCTTCGTCGCCGGCGGCGGCACGATGATCGATACCGCCGACGTCTATTCGGCCTGGGTCGACGGCCATCAAGGCGGCGAGTCGGAGACGATGATCGGCGAATGGCTGAAGGCGAGCGGCAAGCGCGATTCGGTGCTGATCGCGACCAAGGTCGGCATGCTCCCCGGCGAAGGTGGCGAGAAGCTCGCCCCCGCCCGCATCGCCGCCGCCGCCGAAGCCTCGCTCAAGCGACTCGGCACCGACCGCATCGATCTCTATTACGCGCATCAGGACGACGATGGCGTGCCGCAGGAGGCGGTACTCGAAGCCTTCGGCAGACTGGTCGACGCCGGCAAGGTCCGCGTCATCGGCGCCTCCAACTTCCACGCCGCCCGGCTGAAGTCGGCGATCGACGCCGCCAAGGCGCACGATCTGCCGCGCTATCACGTGCTCCAGCCCGAATATAACCTCGTCAGCCGCCACAAGTTCGAGGGCGAGCTGCAGGATTATTGCGTCACCGAGAACATCGGCGTCCTGCCTTATTACGGCCTCGCCTCCGGCTTCCTCACCGGCAAATACCGCAGCAAGGACGACCTCGGCCAGAGCGTCCGCGGTGGCCGCATGACCGAGCTGCTCGACGGCAAGGGCGCCGACGTCCTCGCGGCGATGGACGGCATCGCGGAGGAAACCGGTGCGAGCCACGCGCGGATTGCCCTGGCATGGCTGATCGCGCAGCCGGGCGTCACCGCACCGATCGCCAGCGCGACCAAGGTGGCGCAATTGGAAGACCTGCTCCCGGCGATGGAACTGGAGCTCAGCAAGGATCAACTCGAACGCCTGACCAACGCCGGCGCCTGACACACTTGCGCGAACCGGGCGCCGAGCCTGTCCTACATCCGGCGGTCCTGATACATCCGGCTCCGGCTCTTTCTCATCATACAAGAAATGGAAACGATCGGGAGGCGATCGTTTCCATTAAGGTGTCCATGTTGTCCACGTCGTCCAACATGCGGGGACGTCACGCCGCGAACTGGTTCATCGTATTGTGTGCCCCGCCGGCCTTGAGCGCGGCCTCGCCGGCGAAATAGTCCTTGTGATCGTCGCCGATGTCGGAGCCGGACATGTTCTGGTGCTTCACGCAGGCGATGCCTTCGCGGATTTCCCGGCGCTGGACGCCCTCGACGTAGCCGAGCATCCCCGCCTCGCCGAAATACGTCCGGGCGAGCGCATCGGTCGACAGCGCCGCGGTATGATAGGTCGGCAGCGTGATGAGGTGGTGGAAGATCCCCGCCCTCGCCGCCGCATCCCGCTGGAAGGTACGGATGCGCTCGTCCGCCTCGGCGCCGAGGTCGGTGGCGTCATAGTCGACCGACATCAGCCGCGCACGGTCATAGCCCGACACGTCGCGCCCCGCCTCAACCCAGGCATCGTAGACCTGCTGGCGGAAGTTGAGCGTCCAGTTGAAGCTCGGGCTGTTGTTGTAGACGAGCTTGGCATCGGGGACGACCGCGCGGATGCGGTCGACCATCGACGCGATCTGCTCGATATGCGGCTTCTCGGTCTCGATCCACAACAGGTCGGCGCCGTTCTGCAAGCTGGTGATGCAATCGAGCACGCAGCGGTCCGCCCCCGTCCCCTCGCGGAACTGGAACAGGTTGGACGGCAGCCGCTTCGGCCGCAGCAATTTGCCGTCTCGGCTGATGACCACGTCGCCGTTGCCGACCTGGGCGACATCGACCTCTTCGCAATCGAGGAAGCCGTTATATTGGTCGCCGAGATCGCCGGGCGCCTTCGAATAGGCGATCTGCTTGGTCAGTCCGGCACCGAGCGAATCGGTGCGGGTGACGATGATCCCGTCGTCGACGCCGAGTTCGAGGAAGGCGTAGCGGCAGGCGCGCACCTTGGCGAGGAAGTCCTCGTGCGGCACGGTGACCTTGCCGTCCTGATGGCCGCATTGCTTCTCGTCGCTGACCTGATTCTCGATCTGGAGCGCGCACGCGCCCGCCTCGATCATCGTCTTGGCGAGCAGATAGGTCGCCTCGGCATTGCCGAAGCCGGCGTCGATATCGGCGATGATCGGCACGACATGCGTCTGGTGTCCGTCGATCGCCTGCGTCAGCCGCTGCGCCTCGACCGCGTTGCCGGCGGCGCGCGCCTTATCGAGATCGCGGAACAACAGGCTGAGCTCGCGGGCGTCGGCCTGCCGGAGGAAGGTGTAGAGTTCCTCGATCAGCGCCGGAACCTTGGTCTTCTCGTGCATCGACTGGTCGGGCAGCGGGCCGAACTCGCTGCGCAGCGCCGCGACCATCCAGCCCGACAGATAGAGATAGCGCCGGTCGGTGGTGCCGAAATGCTTCTTGATGCTGATCATCTTCTGCTGGCCGATGAAGCCGTGCCAGCAGCCGAGCGACTGGGTGTAGGCGGACGGATCGGCGTCATAGGCGGCCATGTCGCGGCGCATGATCGCGGCGGTGTAGCGCGCGATGTCCAGCCCGGTGCGGAAACGGTTCTGGAGCCGCATGCGCGCGACCGCTTCGGCGTCGATCCCGCCCCAGGTCGCCTGTCCGCCGATAAGGCGGGTCGCGGTGCCGATCTGCTGCTGGTAGGTCATGTCCACATCCTCGCTTGGGTTCGATGCGAGAGCTGTATTCAAACTTACACGCAGGACTGTGGTATTAGCAGTGAAGATCGCGTCACGATGTCAAATCAGCGGCTCATTCCCTGTCGCCTTGTACGCAATCTTTCATCAATCGCCGGCGAAGGTGAAGCCCGAGACCCCACGATCGCGCTCGTTGATCAGCAGCGCCCGCCCCGCCGGTGGCGCCGAACGTTGCGGACAGTCCGTGCGGTGGCAGGCGCGACAACCGAGGCCGATCGGCGTCGCATCCCCTTTCAGATCGACGCCCCGCGCGACCGCCAGCGCCCCGCCCAGCTCCGCCGCGACACCGATCCCGACCGCGAATTCGGCGAGGACGCCGCCATAACGGCGGCGCTGCGGCGTCACCGTGCGCGCGATCGTCAGCCAGCGCGCGCCATCCTCAAGCTCGACGAGCTGCACCGCGAGGCTCCCCGGCCGGTCGAAGGCGTGATGGAGCCGCCACAACGGGCAACGCCCCTCCGCCTCGGCGAGCGGCGACGCGCTCGCGCCCGAGAAGCGCTTCGAACATTGCCCGGCGCGATCGATGCGGATCAGGAAGAACGGCAGCCCCCGCGCGCCGACACGATGCAAGGTGGTCAGCCGATGCGCGACCTGCTCGAACCCCGCCCCGAACCGGCGCTGAAGCAGCTCCAGATCATAGCCCGTCGATTCGCACGCCCGCAGGAAGCGCGCATAGGGCATCATCACCGCCGCGGCGAAATAGCTGGCGAGATGGCGGCGGAACAGCCGCTCGGCGGAGCGATCGGCGAAGTCCGCGCCCTTGGCGAGCGCGTCGATCTCGGCCCGCGCCTCGATCTGCGCGAGCTGATAGGCGGCTGCGAAGGTCCGCGACGCCGGATCGAGCACCTCGCTCAACTGGAGCTGGCGGGCGTGGAGGTCGAGCCGCCGCAACAGATCGGGCATCACGTCCATCGGCAGGATGCGGATGGTGAGCTGATGCTTGACGCGCAACCGCTCGGCGATCGCGCCGTAAAGGTCGCCCGCCCCCAGCCGCAATTCATCCGCCAGCGCCTCCGCGATGCCGTCGAGATCGGCGAAATGGCCGCGCCAGCGCTCGATCTCGCGGCGCACCTCGGCGACCGGATCGACGCCGTCCGACACGCCGCTGCCGCCCCCCGCGCCGAGCCGGTCATAGGCGCGCGCGAACGCTTCGGCGCCACCGGGGGCGCCGGCAAGCCATTCGCCGACCTCGTTGCGATCGATCTCGAGATCGGCGAACATCGGGTCCGCCAGCCGCCGCCGCATCGCCGCCTCGCCGCCGCCCGGCTCGCCCGCGGTAAGCGCGCGCGGATCGAAGTCGTAGGATTCGGCGAGCTTAACCAGCAAAGTCGCCGACAACGGCCGCTGATTGCGCTCGACGAGGTTGAGATAGCTGGACGAAATCGCCAAAGCCTCGGCCATCGCCGCCTGCGTCAGGCCCGCCTGTCGCCGGAGCCGGCGCACCGCATGGCCGGCAAACAATTTACGCTCGGCCATCGGCACCCCTCCAGACGATCGAGGATCGGGTACGGCAAGCCTTTTGTCAATTCCTTACACATTGACGAAGCGACATGTCCGCACGGTGGACATGACGACCTCGCCTGCCCGTCGCCACCCCTGCCGCCGCCTCGCGTCTGTAGCTAACGGAATTGTCGAGAGTTTCCTGGGGAGGAAAGGTGGCCGCCGGTGTTTCGTACACCGGCGGCCATTCCCGTTCTGGCGTGTTGCCCTGTGACGGGAGCCACATTACCCGTTCGCGCGTACCCTCCCCTGCGGTATCGACATTGCCGACAGGGAGCAGGGATGACTCAGGGGCTGACCGCGCGGATTCGCGAGAATATCGTTCTATACGGCGCGCTCGCCGCCAATCTCGGGATCGGCGTCGCCAAATTCGTCGCCGCCGGCATCACCGGCTCCTCGTCGATGCTGACCGAGGGCGTGCATAGCTGCGTCGACAGCGGCAACCAGATCCTGCTCCTCTACGGCCAGCATCGCGCCAAGCGGCAGCCCGACGCCATCCACCCCTTCGGCTATGGCCGCGAATTATACTTCTGGGCGTTCGTCGTCGCGATCCTGATCTTCGCGGTCGGCGCGGGCGTGTCGGTCTACGAAGGCTATCTGCATATCCTCGAACCCGAGCCGCTGCGCGATCCGCTGGTCAATTATATCGTGCTTGCCATCGCCTTTGCGATGGAGGGCGCATCCTGGTTCATCGCGATGCGCGAATTCGCCAAGGCCAAGGGCGACAGCGGCTGGTGGCGCGCGATCCGCCAGAGCAAGGACCCGGCCGGGTTCATCGTGCTGTTCGAGGATTCCGCCGCACTCGCCGGGTTGGTGATCGCCGGCATCGGCGTCTGGGCGAGCCATGCCTTCGCCGATCCGCGCATCGACGGCGTCGCCTCGATCCTGATCGGCCTGATCCTCGGGCTGGTCGCGATGCTGCTCGCCCGCGAGGCAAAGGGCCTGCTGATCGGCGAGCGGGCCAATCCGCATGTCGTGGAAACCGTCCGCAGCATCGTCGCGGCGCATCCGGCGGTGAGCGCCGTCAACCACGTCCGCACGATTCACACCGCACCGGATGCGATCTTCGTCGCGGTCAGCGCGGATTTCGTCGATACCGTCACGATGGGCGATGGCGAGACGATCATCGAGGAGATGGAGGACCAATTGCGCGAGGCGGTCCCGACGCTGTCCTCGATCTATATCCGCCCCGAGAAAAGCGAGAATGCGGCGACACTGACGAGGATGCAGACGGAGGCGGCACACGACGCGACGTGACGCAAAATCCGTCACACGAATGTAGGGCCGAAGCCATCTTTGGTTTTCCGAGCGAATTCACCGGTTAAGGCACCGGCGATGGCGATGGCCGCGATCCACGGCGCGGTTTTGCGGCCCGACGGCGCCGCCGACGGTTATGCGCTGCGTCGATTTGTCACGAACCCGTCACATCCGCGGTGCACCGCGCCGACATGGCTACAACGGTTTCCGCCGCGTCCGCACCCACCTCCTCGCACGGTCCGCGCCTTGATGCGCATCTGCACCCGGCGGGGCGATGGATCTTCCTCGCCGTCCTCGTCGGCGCGCTGGGCTATGCCGGGGGCAGCGTCATCTCCGATACCGCCGAGGTCGGCGAGACGCTGGCGACCGGCGTCTTCCTGTTCCTCGCGCTGGCGCTGCTGATCGCGCTCGGGTTCGAATTCGTCAACGGCTTCCACGATACCGCCAATGCGGTGGCGACGGTGATCTACACGCACGCCATGCCGGCGCCGCTCGCGGTGGTCTGGTCGGGCTTCTTCAACTTCCTCGGCGTGCTGCTGTCGTCGGGCGCGGTCGCCTATTCGATCGTCACGTTGCTGCCGATCGAACTGATCCTCCACATCGGCTCGGCGGGCGGGTTCGCGATGATCTTCGCGTTGCTGCTCGCCGCGGTGCTGTGGAACCTCGCCACCTGGTATGTCGGCCTGCCCAATTCGTCGAGCCATGCGCTGATCGGCTCGATCCTCGGTGTCGGCCTTGCCAATCAATTGCTGTCGCGCGGGCTCGGCGGCACCTCCGGGGTCGACTGGAGCCAGGCGCAGAAGGTATTGTCAGGGCTGTTGTTCAGCCCGCTGATCGGCTTCGCCGGCGCGCTGGTGCTGCTGCTGGTGATGAAGCGCTTCATGCGCGATCCCAAACTCTACAGCGCACCGCGGACCGACGCGCCGCCGCCGCGCGGCATCCGCACGACGCTGATCCTCACCTGCACGGCGGTCAGCTTCGCGCACGGCAGCAACGACGGGCAGAAGGGCATGGGGCTCATCATGCTGATCCTGATCGGCTGCGCCCCCACCGCCTACGCGCTGAACCGTACGGTGCCACAGAGCGCGATGCCCGCCTTCGTCGCGCAGGCACGCTCGGCCGAGGCGATCTTCGCCCGCCAGCCGGGGCCGGAGCCGCGCTCGATCGACGCCGCACGCGCGACGGTGACGAAGGGTCTCGCCACCCGCCACATCGATACGCCCGCGGTCTATGGCGCGCTGTCGTCGCTGTCGCGCGACGTCGGCGACCGGCTGGCCAGCTACGGTTCGCTCGACAAGGTGCCCGCCGCGGCGACGCCCAATCTGCGCGGCGACATGTATCTGGTGCTCGACGCCAGCAAGATGGTGGTCGCCGACGAAGGCGCGCAGAGCCGCTTCACCGCGCAGGACATCGAAGGCATCAAGAGCTACAGCGGCGCGCTCGAAAAGGGCACGCGCTTCATTCCCTTCTGGGTCAAGGTGACCGTCGCGATCGCGCTGGGGCTCGGCACGATGGTCGGCTGGCGGCGGATCGTCGTCACCGTCGGTGAGCGGATCGGCAAGACCCATCTCACCTACGGCATGGGCATGTCGGCCGAGCTGGTCACCGCGGCGACGATCCTGCTCGCCGACCGCTTCGGTCACCTGCCGGTATCGACGACGCACATCCTGTCCTCGGGCGTCGCCGGCGCCTCGGTGGCGAACGGCGCCGGGCTGCAATGGCGGACGATCCGCAACATGGCGCTCGCCTGGGTGATGACGCTGCCCGCGGCGATGCTGCTCGCCGGCGGCCTCTATTGGGCGCTGCTCACCGTGCTGCGCACGACGATGGCGGTGTAAGCCGCCGTAATCGCGCAAGGCGGCGCCGGGACGCTCGCCTGACCGGACCGCCCGACGCTTTCGGTCCGATCCGGATCGCAACATGATCGTCACGCTGCCGTGATCGCAGCGTCACATCCATCTGGCATGTCGGCATCGGGGACAGCGGGTCCCCGGGGGCCGATGATGACCACCAAAGATGTGAGCAGCGCCGACGTTCTTGCCTTTCTGCCGCAGCGGCCGATCGTCGCCGAACGGTCGGACATCGCCCGGCGGCGCTTCCGCACCATCTGGATTTCCGACGTCCATCTCGGCACGCGCGGCTGCAACGCCGACATGCTGATCGACTTCCTCGACCATGTCGACAGCGAGCAATTGTATCTGGTCGGCGACATGATCGACGGCTGGCGGCTCAAGAAGAAATTCTACTGGCCCGCGGCGCATAACGACGTCGTCTGGCGGCTGATGAAGCGCGCCAAGCGCGGCACCCGCGTCACCTATATCCCCGGCAACCACGACGAGGTGTTCCGCCAGTTCGCCGGCATGGATTTCGGCGGCGTCAAGATCCGCCGCAAGGCAATCCACACCACCGCCGACGGTCGCCGCCTGCTGGTGCTGCACGGCGACGAATTCGACGCGATCACGCTCGCCCACCGCTGGCTCTCGCTGGTCGGCGACAGCGCCTATACCGCGCTCATGGTCCTCAACCGCTGGGTCAATGCGGGACGGCGGCGGCTGGGCATGCCCTATTGGTCGCTGTCGAAGCACGCCAAGGCCAAGGTCAAGAATGCGGTCGCCTTCATCTCGCGCTTCGAGGAAGTGGTGGCGCATGCCGCGGGATCGCGCGGCGTCGACGGCGTCGTCTGCGGCCATATCCACACCGCCGAGATCCGCCAGATCGGCGACGTGGCTTATTATAACGACGGCGATTGGGTCGAAGGCTGCACCGCCTTGGTCGAGCATTTCGACGGCCGGATGGAATTGCTGCTGTGGGGCGACGAGATCGCCGCACGGGTCGCGGCGGAGCGCGCCGCGACCCGCGCCGGGACGATCGCCGCCTGATGCGGGTCGCGCTCGTCACCGACGCCTGGCAGCCGCAGGTCAATGGCGTCGTCCGCACGCTCAGCGCGATCAAACGCGAGGTCGAGGCGCAGGGGCACGAACTCCTCGTCGTTTCGCCCGAGCGCTTCGCCAGCCTGCCCTGCCCGAGCTATCCGGAGATCCGCCTGGCACTCGCCGGCGGGCGCAGCATCGGCCGGCTGATCCGCGCCTTCGACGCCGATGCGATCCATATCGCGACCGAAGGGCCGCTCGGCGTCGCGGCGCGGCGCTGGTGCCTCGCCAAGGGGCTGCGCTTCACCACCGCCTATCACACGCAATTCCCCGATTATGTCGCCGCGCGGACCGGCGTCAGCGCGGAATGGATCTGGCGCTACATCCGCTGGTTCCACGCCCCCGCCGACGCGATCCTGACCTCGACGCCCTCCGTCGATGCCGCATTGCGCGCGCATGGCCTCACCCGGCTGCGCCGATGGGGACGCGGCGTCGATCTCGCCGTGTTTTCCGCCGAGGGTGCGGTCGATCCCGCGATCACCGCGCTGCCCGGACCGATCCAGCTTTACGTCGGCCGGGTCGCGGTCGAGAAGAATATCGAGGCGTTCCTCGAGACGCAGGTGGCGGGCACCAAGGTGGTGGTCGGCGACGGACCGGCGCGGGCGGCGCTCGCCGCGCGCTATCCCGATGCGCATTTCCTCGGGCCGCGGTTCGGCGAGGCGCTCGCCGCCGCCTATCGCAGCGCCGACGTGCTGGTCTTTCCGAGCCGCACCGACACGTTCGGGCTGGTGATGATCGAGGCGCTCGCCTGCGGCACCCCCGTCGCGGCGCTGCCCGCGCCGGGGCCGGTGGATGTGCTCGACGCCGAAGTCGGCGCGATCGACGACGATCTCGAAACGGCGATCGCGGCGGCGCTGACGCGGAGCCGGCGCGCCTGCGTGGACTATGCCGCACAATTCACCTGGGACGCGAGCGCTCGCCAATTCCTCGACAGCCTCGCGCCGATCCGCGTTCCGGAGGCCTGCGCGGCCTGACGGTTTGGCGGCAAGGGGCGTGATCGCGGATGGTATGCGGCAATTTGCACGCCGGGTAGCGATCCACCGCGACGCAGCGAGCGTTCTGCGAAGCGCTTCAGTACCCCGGCGAAGGCCGGGGCCCAGTTGGGTGAAGGTTTGCGGTAACTTACAACCGCTCTTCCAACTGGACCCCGGCCTTCGCCGGGGTACAGCCTTGGTGCATTATGCCGGCTTGTGCCGACTTGTGCGGACATCTCGCAGAGCCGATCGGGTTTGACCGTGAGCGGCAGCGATCGAGCCATGTTGCCGCTCCCGATCGGGCGGACGGCAGGCGTTCCAGGCACCACCCGCCGTAGGTGTTCCCGCTTCCGCGGGAACACTGAAGCGGCATTCACGGCGGGGGAGCCCCCCTCACCTCACTTCGCGGCGGTGGTCGGCCGGACCTGCGGATCGTCCACGTCCAGTCCGCCGCCCAGCGACCGGTACAATTCCACCAGATTGCTGCCGCGGCTCAACCGCGTCGTCACCAGCTGTTGCTGCGCTGCATAAGCGGTGCGCTGCGAGTCGAGCGTGGTCAGGAACGATTCGACGCCCGCCCGGTAGCGCGCGTCCGAAATCCGCAGCGCGACGTTCGCCGCCTCGACGCGCGCGCTCTGCGCGGCTACCTGTTCGTCGATCGTGCCGCGCTGCGCCAGCGCGTCGGCGACCTCGCGGAACGCGGTCTGCACCGTCTTCTCATAGGTCGAGACGGCCGATTGCTGCTGCGCGCGGGCGAGGTCGACGTTGCCGCGCAGGCGGCCGCCGTCGAACAGCGGCAGCGAGACCGAGGGCGCGCCGGTGTAGGTAAAGCTGCCGCCGGCGAACAATCCGCTGAGCGCGGAGCTGATCGTCCCCAAAGTCGCGGTCAGCGAGATGCGCGGGAACAGCGCCGCCCGCGCCGCACCGATATTGGCGTTCTGCGCGATGAGCTGATGCTCCGCCTGCAACACGTCGGGCCGGCGCAGCAGCACGTCCGAGGCGAGACCCGCCGGCAGCACCTGCAGCGCCGCATCGCCGTTGCCGAGGCCCTGCGGCAGCAAGGGCGTCGCCACCGGCGTGCCGACGAGCAGGTCGAGCGCATTCTTGTCCTGCGCCACCCGCGTCTTGAGCACGGCGATATCGTTGCGCGCGCCCTGATAGGTCGTCTCCGCCTGCCGCGCCTCAAGCTCGGAGGCGACGCCGATGCGGAATTGCGCACGCGTCAGCTCGAGCGATTGCGCGAACGAGGCCAGCGACCGCTGCGAGATGGCGAGCTGGTCCTGATCCGACGCCAGCGTCAGCCACGCGTTGGCGATTTCCGCGATCAGGCTGATCCGCGTCGACCGCTGCGCCTCCTCGGTCGCGAAATATTGCTCGAGCGCCGCGCGGTTGAGGTTGCGCACCCGCCCGAACAGGTCGAGCTCGAACGCCGAGAAACCGGCGTTGACCGAATAGAATTCGAAGTTCGACGAGCTCGATCCGATCGCGCCCGCGGTGCCGCCGCCCGCATTCGATCCCGTGCCCCCCGTCCCGGTGCCGCCGGTGCCGGTGCCACCCGTGCCCGTGCCGCCCGTGCCGCCCGTGCCGCCCGTACCACCGCTGCCGGTGCCGCCGCTCGCCGCGCCACCCAGCGTGCTCGCCGCACCCTGGATGTTGTTGGTGTAGGTGCCCGACGCCGACAGGCTGGTCGACGGCACCAGATCGGCGCGCTGGATGCGATATTGCGCGCGCGCCTGGAGCACGTTGGCCGCCGCGACGCGCAGGTCGCGGTTGTTCTCCAGCCCCAGCGCGATCGTGTTGCGCAGCCGTTCGTCGGTGAAGAAATCGCGCCAGCCAATCGTGGTCACGTCGGGCGCGTCGGTCGCCGCCGCCGGATAGACGCCGCCCTGCGGCAACGCCGCCGGCACTTCGCCCACCGGCCGCACGTAATGCGGCGCGAGGTTGCAGCCGGCGAGCGCGGTCGCGCCCAGCAGGCCGAGGAGGATCTTGCTCGTCATCACCACTCAGGCTCCCTGCGGCGCGGGCGTCGGCCCGTGTGCGCCGTCGTCATGCGGCCGGTCGTCGTCGGGACGATCGTCATGCGCCGCGTCCTTCTCGCCGCGCTTGCCATGTTCGTCGTGGCCGAACAGGCGGAGCACGACGATGAAGAACATCGGCACGAAGAAGATCGCGAGGATCGTCGCCGACAGCATGCCGCCGACCACCGCGCGGCCGATCGCATTCTGTCCGCCCGCGCCCGCGCCGGTCGAGATCGCCAGCGGCAACACGCCGAAGATGAACGCCAGCGACGTCATCAGGATCGGGCGGAGGCGCAATTTGGCCGCCTCCACCGCCGCCTCGAAGGGTCGCATCCCCTCGTTGATCCGCTCCTCCGCGAATTCGACGATCAGGATCGCGTTCTTCGCCGAGACGCCGATCGTCGTGATCAGGCCGACCTGCAGATAGATGTCGCTGTTGAGCCCGGTCAGCGTCGCCGCGAGCAGCGCGCCGATGATCCCCAACGGCACCACCAGCATGACCGAGATCGGCACCGACCAGCTCTCGTACAGAGCGGCGAGGCAGAGGAAGACGATCAGCAGCGACAGGCCGTACAAGGCGGGTGCCTGGCCACCCGACAACCGTTCCTCGTAACTGAGGCCGGTCCATTCGAGCCCGGTGCCCGGCGGCAGCTTGGCGTGCATCGCCTCGATCGCCTTCATCGCCGCGCCGGACGACACGCCCGGTGCCGGCTGGCCGAGGATTTCCATCGACGGCAGGCCGTTATAGCGGGTGAGCTGCGCCGGGGCCTGCGCCCAGGCGATCGTCGAGAACGCGGTGAACGGCGCCATCGTGCCGGTCTCGCTGCGCACGTAGAAGTTGCCGAGGTCCTCGGGCTTCAGGCGATAGGCGGTATCCGCCTGGATATAGACGCGCTTGACGCGGCCGCGATCGATGAAGTCGTTGACATAGGCACCGCCCCAGGCGGTCGAGATCGTGTTGTTGACCGCGGTCAGGTCGAGCCCGAGCGCGCGTGCCTTGTCCTGATCGACCTCGATCTTGAGCTGCGGCGCGTCGTCGAGCGCGTTGGGGCGCACGCCGATCAGCGACTTGTCCTGCGACGCCATGCCGAGCAGCATGTTGCGCGCCGCGAGCAGCTTCTCGTGGCCGATCCCCGCCTCGTCGACCAATTGCAGATCGAAGCCGCTGGCATTGCCCAATTCCTGCACCGCCGGCGGGATCACCGCGAAGATCAGCGCATCCTTGAACTGCGACAAGGCGCCCATCGCCCGGCCGGCGATCGCCTGCGCCTTGTTGGCGCCGCCCTCGCGATGCGACCATTCCTGCAACGGAATGAACGCGATACCGCTGTTCTGGCCCTGGCCGGCGAAGCTGAAGCCGTTGATCGTGTAGACGCCCTGGACGTTGCTGCCCTCGTTCTTGAGGAAATGGTCCTTGATCGCGTCGAGGCCCTTCTGCGTCCGCGCGGTGGTGGCGCCCGGAGGCCCCTGCACCAGCGCGATCATGATCCCCTGATCCTCTTCCGGCAGGAAGCCGGTGGGCAGGCGGACGAACAGCACCGCCATGCCGATGACGATCAGCAGATAGACGAGCATCGACCGCTTCCAGCTGCGCGCGGTGCTGCGCACGCCCTTTTCGTAGCGGTTCTGGCCACGTTCGAACTTGTCGTTGAACCAGCGGAAGAAGCGGGCGAGCGGCCCGTTGCCCTCCGCCTTGCCGGGATCGTGCGGCTTGAGGATCGTCGCGCACAGCGCCGGGGTGAGGATCAGCGCGACCGTCACCGACAGCACCATCGCCGAGACGATCGTGATCGAGAACTGGCGATAGATGACACCCGTCGATCCGCCGAAGAACGCCATCGGCAGGAACACCGCCGACAGCACCAGCGCGATGCCGATCAGCGCGCCGGTGATCTCGTCCATCGACTTGCGCGCCGCCTCCTTGGGGCTCAGCCCCTCGGTCTGGATCAGGCGTTCGACGTTCTCGACCACGACGATCGCGTCGTCGACCAATAGGCCGATGGCGAGCACCATGCCGAACAACGTCAGCGTGTTGATCGAGAAACCGGCGACGCCGAGGATCGCGAACGTGCCGAGCAGCACCACCGGCACCGCGATCGTCGGGATCAGCGTCGCACGGAAGTTCTGGAGGAACAGGAACATGACGAGGAAGACGAGGATCACCGCCTCGATCAGCGTATGGACGACCTGCTCCACCGACAGCCGCACGAACGGCGACGTGTCATAGGGGTAGATGACCTTGACGTCGGGCGGGAATTGCTTGGCGATCGCGTTGACGCGGGTCTTCACCGCCTCGACGGTGTCGAGCGCGTTGGCGCCCGGCGCCAGCTTGATGCCGATGCCCGACGCGGGCTTGCCGTTCCACTGCGCCGAGAAGCCGTAATTCTCCGCGCCGATCCCGACGCGCGCGACGTCGCCGAGCCGCACCACCGACCCGTCGGTGTTGCTCTTCAGCCGGATCGCGGCGAACTGCTCGGGCGAGGTGAGGCGCGATTCCACCGAGACGGTGGCGTTGAGCATCTGCTCCTTGGGCGCGGGCTGCGCGCCGATCTGGCCCGCGGAGACCTGCGCGTTCTGCGCGGTGATCGCCGACGTCACGTCGGTCATCGTCAGCGCGTAATTGTTGAGCTTGATCGGATCGACCCAGATGCGCATCGCATATTGCGAGCCGAACACCTGCGTATCGCCGACGCCGTTCACGCGGGCGAGCGGATCCTGCAGCTTCGACGCGACATAGTCGGACAGATCGATGTCGCTGTGGCTGCCGTCCGCCGAATAGAGGCCGACGAACATCAGGAAGTTCTGCGTCGCCTTGGCGACGACCAGTCCCTGGCGCTGCACCTCCTGCGGCAACAGCGGCGTCGCCGCCTGCAATTTGTTCTGGACCTGCACCTGCGCGACGTCGGGGTCGGTACCCTGTTCGAAGGTCAGCGTGACGGTGACGGTGCCCGCCGACGACGAGGAGGACGAGAAATAGCGAAGGTTGTCGATCCCCTTCATCTGCTGCTCGATGATCTGCGTCGTCGTATTTTCGAGCGTGGTCGCGTCGGCACCCGGATAGGTGGCGGTGATCGACACCGCCGACGGCGCGATCGCCGGGAACTGCGCGATCGGCAGCGAGCGGATCGCGAGGACGCCGGCGAGCATCAGGATGATCGCGATCACCCAGGCGAAGATCGGCCGGTCGATGAAATAGCGGGCCATGACGGGTTACTTCGCCTGTGCTGCGGGCGCGCCGGCACCCTGCGGTGCGGCGGCCGGTTTGGCATTGGGGTCCCAGGGCTTGCCCTGGACGGCCATGCCGGGGCGCAGCATCATGCCGCCCTCGACGATGACCTTGTCGCCCGGCTTGATGCCGCCGGTGACGAGCCAGTTATCGCCGATCGTGCGGCTGGTCTGGAGCGTGCGCGGCTGGACCTTGCCGTCGCTGCCGATGACCATCGTCGTCGCCTGCCCCTTTTCGTCGCGGCTGACCGCGCGCTGCGGCACCAGCAGCGCCTTGGCCTGCGTGCCCTCGACCAGCGCGGCGCGGACGAACATGCCGGGCAGCAACAGGCCGTTGGGATTGGGGAAGAGTGCGCGGATCGTCTGCGAGCCGGTGGTCGGATCGACGGTGACGTCGGCGAAGCGCAGCGTCCCCTGCGGGCCATAGGCCGTGCCGTCCTCCAGCGTCAGCTTGACGCGGGCGTTGCCGTCGCGGGTCAGCTGGCCGCTCATGATCTGCTGGCGCAGCTTGAGCAGGCCGGCGCTCGACTGCTGGATGTCGACATAGATCGGGTCGAGCCGCTGGATCGTCGCCAATGCCTGCGTCTGCGAGGCTGAGACGAGCGCGCCGGTGGTGAACAGCGAGCGGCCGATACGGCCGGAGATCGGCGCGCGGATCGTCGTACGCGCCAGATCGATCTGCGCGGTCCGCAACGCGGCCTGCTGCGCGGCGACATCGGCCTGCGCCTGCTGCGCGGTGGTCTGCGAATTCTCATATTCCTGGCGGGCGATCGCGTTGATCTTGACCAGTTCGCCATACCGGCGCGCGAGCGCGGCGGTGGAGGCGATGTTGGCCCGGGCGCGGGTCAGCGCGGCACGCGCGCTGGCGACCTGCGCCTCATAGGGGGCCGAATCGATGCTGTAGAGCGGCTGTCCGGCGCGGACCATGTCGCCCTCGGTGAACAGGCGCTTCAGGATCAGGCCGTTGACCTGCGGACGCACGTCCGACGTTTCATAGGCCGTGGTGCGCCCCGGCAGTTCCGTGGTCAGCGTCACCGGCTGTTCACGTACCACGAGGTAACCGACCTGCGGCGGGCCTTGCGGCGCCTGCTGTTGCTGCTGCTGGTTGCCGCCGCCGCACGCCGCCAGTGCCAGTGCCAATGCAAGCACCGCCACCCCGTGTCGCATATTCGCCATGCAAATTGTCCGCTAGTAAGAATGTGAGTGATCGATCACTCACGCCCTGCTACAACCAGTTATGAACAGGCGTCAAGGCTCGCCGACGAGGATGGAATGATCGACTCGAATATTTGTTGCGGTGCACAACGAAACAATGCGGAAATGCGCCGGTTTCGGGTGATCGAGGCCGCGCGCAGGCTGTTCATCGAAAACGGCTTCCATGCCACCGGCATCGCCCAGATCGCGCGCGAATCGGGCGTTGCGGTCGGCCAACTCTACCGCGATTTCTCCGCCAAGGAGGATATCGTCGCGGCGATCGTCAATTCCGACTGCCGCTCGTTCCTCGGTGCCGAAACGCTGCGCCACGCGATCCAGCACGGCGACGTGGGGCAAGTGGTGACCTGGGTCCATCAGCTCGTCACCCCCGACAAGGACGAAGGCGACCCCCGCCTGTTCGCCGAGATCCTGGCCGAAGCCGCGCGCAACGTCCGCATCGCGTCGATCTTCAACGCCACGCACCGCGACGTACGGCAGTTGATGCTCGAAGCACTGGAGATGCTGGCCCCCGGCGCGGCGCTGGCGGACCGCCGGTCGGCGCTGGCGGACGTCATCCTCATCATGTCGCTGGGCATGCTGCACCACGGCATGATGCGGCCCGAAGAGGACGATCAGCCGCTGGTCGACGCGCTCACCGCGACGATCGATCGCGACATCGATTCGCTGCGCCGGGCGGCGGAAACCATGGCCGCCTGACGTCACTGCCGGCGGAAGGCGTCGGGATTGATGCCGTAGCGGCCGAGCTTGTAATAGAGCGTCTTGCGCGGGATGCCGAGCAGCTCGACCGCCTTGACGACGTTGCCCGCGCTGGCGCGCAACGCATCGACGATCACCCGCGTCTCGAATTCGGCGACCCGGCTCGGCAGGTCCTGCCGGTCCTCGCCGGGGGCGTCGTCCGCCGACAGCACGCAGGCGAAGGCGTAGTTGCGCAGCTCGCGCACGTTGCCCGGCCAGCCGTGCGCCAGCACGTGATGCCGCTCCGCCTCGCCGATCGCATAATCGGGCCGCGCGAGCGCTTCGCGCGCCTGATCGACGAAGGCGACGAACAGGAGCATCCGGTCGTGCTCGCGCTCGCGCAGCGGCGGCAGGTGGAGCCGGGTCATCGCCAGCCGGTGGTAGAGATCGGCGCGGAACCGCCCCGCCGCCACCGCCGCCGCCAGATCGCCGCGGCTGGTGGCGACGACGCGCAGGTTGACCGATTCGGCACGCTCGGCGCCGATCGGCTGCACCTCGCGCTCCTCGATGACGCGCGACAGCGCCGCCTGCATCGCCGGCGCCAGATCGTCGACCGCGTCGAGCAGCAGCGTGCCGCCGTTCGATGCCGCGATCGCGCCGGCCCGCGACAACCGGGTATGCGCGACGCTGTCGGCGGCATGGCCGAACAGATCGGCGGCGCCCCCGTCCTCGGTCAGCGCGGTGCAGTCGACCGCGACGAACGGCCGCCCCCGCCGCGGTCCCAGCCGGTGCAGCAGCAGCGCCGCCAGTTCCTTGCCCGTCCCCGTCTCGCCCTCGACCAGCACGTCGAGATCCGCCGCCGCCAGCCGCGCGATCGCCGCGCGCACCCGCACCATCGCCGCGCTCTCGCCGACCAGCGGGCTGTCCGCCTCGCCCATCTCGACCGCGGCGCGCAGCCGGCGGTTCTCGATCACCAGCGCGCGCCGCTCCAGCGCGCGGGCGATCGCGGCGACGAGATGATCGGTGGCGAACGGCTTGGTCAGGAAGTCGAACGCGCCGTCGCGCAGCGCCGACACCGCCATCGGCACGTCGCCATGGCCGGTGACGAGGATCACCGGCAGATCCCTGTCGAGCGCGCGCACGCGGGCGAGCAATTGCAGCCCGTCGATCCGCGGCATGCGGATGTCGGAGACGATCACGCCGTCGAAATCGGCGGGCAATGCGGCGAGCGCCGCCTCCGCCCCGGCGAACGCGCGCACCGACAGGCCGGCCAGTTCGAGCGCCTGCACCGTCGCGAAGCGCAGCGCCTCGTCATCCTCGACGAACAGGACGGCCTGCCCGCTCATGCCAGCCGCAGCGTCAGCAGGAAGGTCGCGCCCGGCCCGCCCGGCGCCAGCGCCAGCTCGCCGCCGAATTCGCGTGCGATATCGCGCGCGATCGCGAGGCCGAGGCCCAGCCCCTCGGGCTTGGCGGAGGCGAAGGGGGTGAACAACGTATCGTCGAGGCTCGGATCGATACCCGGGCCGGTGTCGGCGATGCGCACGATCAACTGATCCTCCTCCACCACCGCATCGATGGTCACGCGGCGATGATCGCGCGCCGCCACCGCGTCGAGCGCATTGCCGATCACGTTGACCAGGATCTGCTCCAGCCGGATGCGGTCGGCGACGACGCGGCGCGCGCGCAGATCGTCGGCGACCGCATCGACCACGACGCCGCGCGCGCGCTCGCCGATCAGCAGCAGCGTCCCCTCGATCGCCGCACCCAGCGTCGGCGCGCCGCGCGATGGCGTGCGGCGGCGGGCGAAGGCGCGCAATTCGCCGGTGATCGTCGCGATCCGCGCGGTCAGATCGACGATCCGGCCGAGATTCTCGCGCGCCCGGTCGGCGGCGCCGCGATCGAGCAGGATCGCGCCATTCTCCGCGAAGGTGCGGATCGCGGCGAGCGGCTGGTTGATCTCATGCGCGACGCCGGCGGTGATCTGGCCGAGCGACCCCAGACGGTTGGCCTGCGCCAGTTCTTCGCGCGCGGCGCGGAAGCGGCGATCCGCCTCGCCGCGCTCCTGCGATTCGACGATCAGCCGCGCATTGGCCTCGCGCAATTCGGCGGTGCGCCGCACCACCTCGCGCTCGAGCGATTCGCGCGCGCGCGCCTGCGATCGTCGCCGATTCGCGGCGCGGAGCCCGATACCGCCGGCGAGCCCGAGCAGCAGGATCAGCCCGAGTCCCCATAACGCCGCCTGCGCGCGTGCCGCGGCGAGCGACGGGCGGAGCGGCGTCAGATGCAGCACGCGGCTGCCGGCGAGCGGCGCGGCGACCGCCGCGAGGCGATAGCGCACCATCCGCTTGTCCTGCCGCACGCGGATATCGCGACCGTTCGCGGCGAAGGCGAGCGTCGCCGGCGGCGTGTCGCCGAACTGGCGCGACCGCCGCAGCGCCGCGCGCGTCGCGGCATCGACCGGCCGGGTCGGATGGAAGCGCCAGCCCGGCACGCTGGTGATCAGCACCAGTCCGCGCGCATCGGTAAGCACCGTCGCCCCCGCCGATTGCGCCCATTCGCGTTCGAGCCGGTCGAACTCGACCTTGACGACGATCACGCCCAGCTTGCGCCCGCCGCGATCGATCCGCCGCGCCAGATACAGGCCGGGCCGGCCGCTCACGGTGCCGAGCGCGAACAATTCGGAGGCGCCACGCGCCATCGCCTCGTCGAAATAGCGGCGGAAGGTATAATCCTGCCCGACGAAGCTGGTCGGCAATTGCCAGTTGCTCGCCGCCACCGCGCGACCGCGCGCGTCGATCGCATAGAGCACCGCGGCATCGGTGCGCGTCGCGAGCAGCTCCAGCGTCTCGTCGAGGCCGCGGACCGCCGCCGCATCGCCGCCGGCGAGCGCGCGCGGCACGTCGGGATATTCGGCGAGCACCAGCGGCAGCAGCCGGAATTTCTGCAATTCACTGGCGAGCAGCCCGGCGTGGGTCCGCGCCAGCGCCGTCGCCTCGCGATCGGCGGCGGCGCGCGCCGCGCCATCCGCCCAGCGCGCGCCGGCCGCGACCACCAGCGCGACCAGCCCGGCCACCAGCAGCAGCCACGTCAGCCGTCGCGGCACGCGACCTAGCGCGTCGGCCAGATCGCCAGGCTCGTCTCGACCAGCCGTTCCAGATCGGCGCGGCTGGCGCCCGATCCGGCCTGCACCGCCATCCCCTGCAACAGCGCATAGAGATAGCAGGTGAGCCCGGTGACATCGACATGCGCGGGCAGATCGCCCTCGTCCTTGGCGCGCTCGAACCGCTCGACCAGCGCCGCCTGCGACGAGGCGCGGCGCGCGATCACGTCCGCCTTGATCGAATCGGCCTCGGCGCCGCACGGCATCGCGCTGATCACGCCGAGACAGCCCTTGGGGTCGCCGCACTGGCTGGTTTGCATCGCCAACGCGCCGCGCATGAAACATTCCGCCACGCCGCGCGCGGTCGGCTGTTCCAGCGCCTGCCGGGTATAGGCGAGCTTCTCCGCCTCGTAGAGGTCCAGCGCCTTGTGGAACAACGCTTCCTTGTTGCCGAACGCGGCATAGAGGCTCGGCCGGGTGATCCCCATCGCCTCGGTCAGGTCGGCGAGCGACGCCCCCTCATAGCCCTTGCTCCAGAACACGCGCAGCGCCGCCGCCAGCGCCGTGTCGGTGCAGAACTCGCGCGGCCGCCCTTTCGGGGGCAGCGGTGCCGGATCGGCGAGCGAGAGGGTCATGCTTTCCATATCGCTTAGTATAGAACTCGCGGATGGCACAAACAAGGCAGTTGCGGACTGAAACCCTTTTGCCCGGATTCGAAGGGGTTCGCAGGAATTCGTCGGATCGGTCGACGCTCAGTCTGTTGAAATTCCTCCCCCGCCAGGGGGAGGAATTGCACGGATGTCGATCTGGCCTAAGCCGCGTCGGCCAGAGCCGGCCGCATCCCCATCAGATCCCGCGCCACCGCTTCGGCGATCTTGATGCCGTCGACCGCGGCCGACAGGATGCCGCCGGCATAACCCGCCCCCTCGCCCGCCGGATACAGGCCGGCGGTGTTGACGCTCTGGAAATCGTCCCCCCGCGTGATCCGCACCGGCGAAGAGGTCCGCGTCTCGACCCCGGTCATCACCGCATCGGGGTGATCGTAGCCCGGGATCTGCTGCCCGAACGCGACCAGCGCCTCGCGCATCGCGGTCACTGCGAAATCGGGCAGGCACGCCGCGAGGTCGGTGAGATGCACGCCCGGCCGATAGGACGGAATGACGCTGCCCAATCTGGTCGATGGCCGCCCGGCGAGGAAATCGCCCAGTCGCTGTGCGGGTGCCATATAGCCGCCGCCGCCGACCTCGAACGCGCGCGTTTCCCAATGCCGCTGCAACGCGATCCCCGCGAGCGGATCACCGGGATAGTCGCGCGCCGGATCGATGCCGACGACGATCCCCGAATTGGCGTTGCGCTCGTTGCGCGAATATTGGCTCATGCCGTTGGTCGCGACCCGCCCCGGCTCGGAGGTCGCGGCGACCACCGTACCACCCGGACACATGCAGAAGCTGTAGACCGTCCGCCCGTTCTTGCAGTGGTGCGACAGGCTGTACGCCGCCGCGCCGAGATCGGGATGCCCCGCGCACGGCCCGAAGCGCGCCTCGTCGATCCAGCTTTGCGGATGCTCGATCCGCACTCCGATCGAGAACGGCTTGGCTTCGAGGAACACGCCGCGTTCGTGCAGCACGTGGAAGGTGTCGCGCGCGCTATGGCCCAGCGCGAGCACCACCGGCCCCTCGGCCGCCAGCCGTTCACCGGTCTGCAGGCGAAGCGCGACGACGCGACGGTTGCCCGCCGCATCGGTGTCGATCTCCAGATCGTCGACGCGATGCTGGAAGCGATATTCGCCGCCCAGCGCCTCGACGCTCGCACGCATGCTCTCGACCATCGTGACGAGGCGGAACGTGCCGATATGCGGATGCGCCTCGGTGAGGATCTCGGGCGGCGCCCCGGCCTTGACGAATTCAGTCAGCACCTTGCGGCCGAGATGGCGCGGGTCCTTGATCTGGCTCCACAATTTGCCGTCGGAGAAGGTGCCGGCGCCGCCCTCGCCGAACTGCACGTTCGATTCGGGGTTGAGCTCGCTGCGCCGCCACAGGCCCCAGGTGTCCTTGGTCCGCTCGCGCACCACCTTGCCGCGATCGAGGATGATCGGCCGGAAGCCCATCTGCGCGAGGATCAGCCCGGCGAACAGCCCGCACGGCCCGGCACCGACCACGATCGGGCGCGGCCCGGCGTAACCGGCGGGCGCCTTGGCGACGAAGCGATAGCCGGTGTCGGGCGTCGGATTGACGTGGCGGTCGCGCTTGAACTTGGCGAGCAGCGGCGCCTCGTTCTTCACCGTAACGTCCACAGAATAGACGAAATGGATGTCCATCTTGTCGCGCGCGTCATGCGCCCGCCGCGCCACGGTGTACCGGACCAGATCGCGCGGCGTGATCCGCAGCCGGTTGCGGATCGCGGCAGCCAGCGCCTCCTCCGGATGGTTGAGGGGCAGCTTCAATTCGGTGATGCGGAGCATGGCGCGTGATAGCGGATTTGCGGGGTTGCGGCCAGCGGCGCTTGGGGCGTTCCGCTGCGGGCCCGGGCAACTTATCCCCACGGCCGAGACGACGAAGCTCGCGCGGCTTCCTCATACGGACCGTCACCCCAAGGCCCACCTTGTCGCAAGGGTACGTTCGCCGTTGGAGCATATGCCCTCGCCGCGGAGACCCCGGAACCGGTCGAGACCCCTGCAAAACACCGGATGTACCCCGGCGAAGGCCGGGGCCCAGTTGGGAAAGCCGGTGTAAGTCATTACGAACCCTCGCCCAACTGGGCCCCGGCCTCCGCCGGGGTACAACGCCGGCGCAAGGCACTGACGTTCGCAGCGATCGCGAAAGAATCCGGGGTAACGGACCGCCCCTACCCCGCCACGTCCACCGCCTCGGTCACGATGATCTCAGGCCGTGCCGCCGCCAGATCGCGCGCCGCCATCCCGAACGCCTTGAAATGCTCCGATTGCATATGCGCCTGCACCGCCGCCTGATCGGCGTAGAGTTCGTTGAAGACGAAGCGCCGCGCGCCCTCTGTCTCGCGCCACAGCTCGTAATGCAGCGTTCCCGGCTCGGCGCGCGATGCCGCGACGCAGATCTTCGCCGCGGCGACGAATGCGTCTTCCTGCCCCGGCTTCACCGTGACGAATGCGATCACCTTGATTGTCATAGCTTCTGTCCCTGTGCTGCGAGCGAACGACGTGGGCGCGTTTCGCCGGGGCGGCAAGCCTACCAGCGACCATCCGGTGCCGCGACGCCGCGATGTTCGGCGATCCGCCGCGCGGTCGCTGGCGAAACCGCATCGGGCAGCGCATCGAGTGCGAAGAACCGCGCCTCGGCCAGCTCGACCGCATCCGCCACCGGAGGATCGCCGGTCGTCCCGCGGAACAGGAAGACGGTGTCGCGCCGTCCCTCCGCGCGCGCCTCGTAGCGGGCCACCGCCACCACATCGGCGAGGACGCAGCCGGTCTCCTCCGCCAGCTCGCGCACCGCGGCGGCAGCGGGCGCCTCGCGCCGGCCGATGCCGCCCCCCGGCAGCATCCACAGGTCCGACCGGCCATACCGATGCCGCACCAGCAACAGCCGGCCACCGGGATCGAACGCCATCACCTTCACGCCCTTGGTCCGCCAGCCGAGCAGCGCCATCGTCCGGCGGCGCGTGCGGTGGGCGAGGTCGATCAGCGGGCGCATCGCCTCAGCTTAGGCAATGGCGCGCACGCTGACCAGCTTGCCTCCTCGCCCCGAACCGGCGAAGAGGCGCGGCAAAGGGGAAGCCGAATGTCCGTCCTGTCCGACCGCTGGATCCGCGAGGCCGCGCTGACCCAGCAGATGATCGAACCGTTCGTCGAGAGCCAGCGCCGCGAAGGCTGCATCAGCTACGGCCTGTCCTCCTACGGCTACGACGCGCGCGTCGCCGACGAGTTCAAGATCTTCACCAACGTCGACAATGCGCTGGTCGACCCGAAGGACTTCGCCTCGAACAGCTTCGTCGACCGCAAGACCGACGTCTGCATCATCCCGCCGAACAGCTTCGCGCTGGCGCGCACGGTCGAATATTTCCGGGTGCCGCGCGACGTGCTGGTCATCTGCCTCGGCAAGTCGACCTATGCGCGCTGCGGGATCATCGTCAACGTGACCCCGCTCGAACCCGGCTGGGAGGGGCATGTCACGCTGGAATTCTCGAACACGACGCCGCTGCCGGCCAAGATCTACGCCAACGAGGGCGCGTGCCAGTTCCTGTTCCTGCGCGGCAACGAGCCGTGCGAGGTGAGCTACGCGGACCGCGCGGGCAAATATATGGGCCAGCGCGGGGTCACCCTGCCGCGGCTTTGAGGGGGCGGGACGACGCTCCTTTACGCATCGGCCTCGTTCGAGATCTTGGCAAAACACCTTCTGTACCCCGGCGAGGGCCGGGGCCCAGGCGGGAAAGCCTTGGTAAGGTATCACACACTCCGCCCAACTGGACTCCGGCCTCCGCCGGGGTACACACTTGGAGTGTCACGAGCCGGTTTTCGCAGAAATCGCGACTCGTTCAGCGGTGACGGTGCATTCGGACTGACCCGAACGCACCAGCGCGCTCACCGCGTCGCGATCTGCGTCTGCAACCGCGACCGGCCCCGCGTCGCGACGTCGTGCGACGACACCACCGCGCCGTCGGGCATATCCATCGCGACCACCGGCCGCCGCAACACGTCGTCGTACAGGCTCCGCGCCTCGGCGGTGCGGCCGATCCGCGCATAGGCCACCGCCAGATTCAGCATCAGTTCGGGGCGATCCGGAAAAATCCGCCGCTCCGCTTCGAGTCGTTTCGCCGCCGCGGTGAAATCCCCCGCAGCGATCGCCTGATAGCCCGTCCGGTCCGTGGCCAGTGCCGGCGTCGTCAGGCATGCACCCGCCAGCATCGTCGCGACAATCATACGCATTGCATCGTCTCCTTCTCCCGCCTGAACGGCAGGTTTCATTTTTGTGACACTGTTGTGTCACTTCGAAGACAATGATGCAAGCGGCGGCTCAGTTCCGTTCGGTCACCCCCTGCCAGGCGTTACGGACCATCCGGCCGAGATGCTCACGGCTGCGATCCGAGAGGTGGCGCAGCCGCTCGCCGGCGGCGGAAATGCCGGTGCTGCGATCGAGTCCCTCGACCTGCATCACCCACAATTGCCGGAACGCGCCGCCCTTCTGGCGGAGCAGATGCTGCGGCGGCCCGTCCTCGACGACGCGGCCGTCGACCAGCACGACGACGCGGTCGAAGCCGGCGATCGTCGACAGGCGATGCGCCACCGCGATCACCGTCCGGTTCTCGATCAGCGCCTCCAGCCCGTTCTGCACCTCGAGCTCCGACTCGGAATCGAGCGCCGAGGTTGCCTCGTCGAGCAGCACGACGCGCGCGTTCTTGAGGAAGGCGCGCGCGATGCCGATCCGCTGGCGCTGCCCGCCCGACAGATTGGTGCCGCGCTCACCGACGATACTGTCATAGCCGTGCGGCAGGCGGCGGATGAAATCGTCGCAGCCGGCAGTCTGCGCGGCGCGATAGACCTCCTCGTCGCTCGCATCCGGCTTGGCGAAGCGGATATTCTCCATCACCGAGCGGTGGAACAGCATCACCTCCTGCGGCACCACCGCGAGCGCATCGCGCAGACTCTCCTGCGTCACCTCGCGGATATCCTGGCCGTCGATCGCGACATGGCCGCCCTGCGGATCGTGGAACCGCTGGATGAGCTGGAGCAGCGACGATTTGCCCGCGCCCGATGGGCCGACGATGCCGACCTTCTGCCCCGCCGGGATGACCAGCGACAGATCGTGCAGCACCGGATGCGACGGATCGTAGCCGAAGGTGACGTGCGACAGCTCCACCCGCCCCTCGCCGACGCGCAGCCGGGCGGCTTGCTCCGCATCGCTCAACGTCTGCGGTACGCCGATGATGTCGAGCGTCTCGCGCAGATAGCTGAACTGCTGGCTGGTATCGATCAGCGCCATCGCGAGGTCGCGCGAACCGTGGAGGATGCGGAACGTCATCGTGCTGATCACGACGACGTCGCCGGTCGATATCGCATGCGCCGACCAGCGGCCGATCGCCCAGATCAACGTGCCGCCGACCAGGATCGCCAGCGCGAGATCGTGCAGCCCGCGCATCTGCTCGACGAAGAACCAGCCGCGCCGCTGCGCGCTCGCCTCGTCGTCGAGGAAGCCCTGCAACCGCGACAATTCGCGGCGGTGCGCCGCAAAGGCCTTCACCACCCAGATGTTGCCGATCAGATCGACCAGCTCGCCGCCGACGGTGCCGGCATGTTCGGCGAACGCCTTGTGGTGGACGTGCCCCTGCAACCCCAGCGCCACCAGAACGACGGTGACGATCACGAACACGATGCCGAGCACCAGCGCCATGCCCGGATCGATGCTGACGAAGATGATCATCGCGCCGACGAAGGCGATCAGCGGCGGCGTCACCTCCTGCAACAACCGGTGGACGATCGCGCCGAAGATCCCCGCCAGCCCCGACACGCGGTGCCCGAGCGAGCCGGCGCGCTGGTTCTGGAAGAAGGGCATCTGATGCCCGGTCAGGTAATCGACCATGTCGAGCCGGATATCGACGCCCGACACTACGGTGGCATGACCGAGCGTCAGCGCCGCGGCACGCTGCAACGCGCTTTCCACCACCACCAGAGCGAGGAAGACGCCGAGAAACGTATAGACGGCGGCACGGACGCGATCCGAGCCGGTCATCGCATCGATCAGCAGCTTCAACGCATATTGCACCCCGATCGAACTGACCGACGAGCCCGCGACCAGCAGGCCGAGCAACAGGAAGGTCCAGGGACGGACGCGGATATAATGGAGCAGGAACCGGAACGGACTGCGGAGATAGGGCACGGCAGATAGTCTCCCGGATATGACCCGATGTTGCGCCGCAGCAACGATCTTGGCAATCCGGTTGAGGCGAGGGGATGGAATGGCCGGACAGGTGCCGGATCAGACGAGGCGGACGGGGCGAACGGCACGCAGCTCTATATCGCCCCGATCCAGCCCGATCCGCACCCCAACCGTGTTCCGGCGAACGCCGGAACCCAGGGCCAAGCAGAGCGACGATAATTGCAGCTCGACCACCCGCCCGACCGACGCCGACACCTCCCGCAGACACTGCACTCAGATCTGCGCCAACCCGCCGTCGACGGACATTTCGACGCCGTTGACGTCGCACGATCCTTCACCGGCGAGGAAGCGCACCACCGCGACGACATTCTCCGGTTCACCGAGCCAACCCGCCGGCGACCCCTGCGCGGCCCGGCCCCGCCCCCAGGCGCATCCTCACCGATATCAGGCCCGATCGCCGTCGCGCCCATCGCAGCTTTCAAAAGAAGGATGGTGTCACGCAGAGGCGCGGAGGACGCGGAGATGTAGCGCCCACGGGGGCCTCACCCGTCATAATGGACCGAAGTATCGGTCCACGACCACGGCAAACGCATCACCTCTGCGTCCTCCGCGCCTCCGCGCGAACAATCTTCTTTACGACACCTCGTTATGCCGCCCCGTGCCAAATCGCTCGGATGTTGCCTAGCTTGATGCCGCGCTGCGGGACACTCCCGCTTGTACGGCATTGCTCGAACCCCGCCCGCGGCAACACTCCTACCGATCCCACCGCCCCCATACGCAAAAGGGCGGGTCCTGACGTTACGACGGTGAATGTCGATCCCGCCTAGATCGCCGTAGAGCCTGCGGGAGCACATAGAAAAGATCATGTCGCGCGAAGGCGCGAAGGCGCGAAGGGATGGTGCGTTCGGCGCTGCTGAGACTCTTCCTACGGCCCATGATGTAAGTGAGGCCACCGGGTGCGCTGCCCCTCCGCGTCCTCCGCGTCCTCCGCGCGAACAATCCTTCTTTTCGACGCCTCGTTCTGCCGTCCGATATCAGAATTGCTCCGACGACGCTCACCTTGGTGGCCGAACCAGAAACCCCGCCCGCACGGCATCGCGAGTCTTAGAAACGCCCGCCCCTGAACGCAAAAAGGGCGGCTCCTTGCGGAACCGCCCCTGTCATCCGTCATCCGATCGCGATCAGAAGTCGTTGCGATATTGTTCGTTGCCGATGAAACCGAGCTTGGTCACCGCCGAGCGCTTGATCACCGCCAGCGTCTGGTCGACCTTGTCGTACTTCGCCGCCGGATCGGGCTGGAAGTGCAGCTCCGGTTCCGGGTTGATCGCCGCAGCGGCGTCGAGATAGGTGCGCAGCGTCACCTCGTCGACGGGAACGCCGTTCCAAGACACCGTGCCGGCGGCATCGATGATGATCTTGTTCTTCTGCGGATCGACCGGCGGCTTGACGTTCCGCGGGTCATTGACCGGCAGATCGACCTTGACCGCATGCGTCGGGATGGGAAGCGTGATGATGAACATGATGAGGAGCACGAGCATGACGTCGATCAACGGCGTCGTGTTCATTTCCATCATCGGCTCGCCATCTTCCGAGCCACCACTCATTGCCATGTCAGATACTCCTGGGTCGGGCGGGGCGGATTAGCCACCCGCGGGCGGCGGCTGCGAAATGAAGCCGACCTTGGCGAAGCCGGCCTGCTGCATCGTGTAGACCGTGCCGCCGATGCACTTGTAGGGGGTGTTCACGTCACCGCGGATATGGACTTCCGGCAGTTCGAGATCGGGGTTGCCTGCGCCACCCTGACGATCGATCTCCAGCTTGAGCTTGTCGACCGCGCGGGTCAGCAGGTCCTTGCTGGTGATCGGCGACGTGCCCCAATAGACCAGGCAGCTGCCGTCCGGCTTGGTCGTCACCGACAGCAGGACGTTCTCGGGCTTGGTCGTCGTCGGATCGAAACGGACCTTGGGCAGGACGATGCCCTTGACCGTCTGGATCGCCACCGGAACGGCGATCAGGAAGATGATCAGAAGCACCAGCATCACGTCCACGAGAGGCGTGGTGTTGATGTCCGACAAGGGTTTTTCGGAGGAACCTCCTCCTCCGCCAGCGCTCATCGCCATGTGCGAGCTATCCTATCCATTCAATCTAGCCGGCGACCGAACGTCGCCGGCTGGTCGCGGGGCCACCCGAAGGCGGCCCCGCAGCCTTATCGTTACGGGCGGGTCTGCACGCCACCGGTCTGGCCGGCGGTCGTGGTTGCCGCTGCCGGCTTCACCGGAGCCTTGGCGACCGGCGCACCGGCGACCGTCGGCTTGACCGCACCGTTCGAGGCGAGGAAGCCCAGCACGTCGTTCGAGAAGGCCGACAGGTCTTCCGCGATCGACTTGTTGCGACGCTGCAGCCAGTTGTAGGCGAGCACCGCGGGAACCGCGACGACCAGGCCGAGTGCGGTCATGATGAGCGCCTCACCGACCGGACCGGCGACCTTGTCGATCGAGGGATCGCCCGACGCACCGATCTTGATCAGCGCGCGGTAGATGCCGACCACGGTACCGAACAGGCCGATGAACGGCGCGGTCGCGCCGACCGTCGCGAGGAAGGCGAGACCGCCGCCCAGCTTCGAGTTGATCGCTGCTTCCGAGCGGGCGAGCGAACCGTGCAGCCAGTCGTGCGCCTCGACCGGATCGGTCAGCTTGGCGTGCTGGTCCTGCGCCTGCAGGCCGTCGTCGACGAGCTGCTTGTACGCCGAGTTCTTGTCGAGCTTGGCGGCGCCTTCGCGCAGGTTCGGCGAGCTCCAGAAGCCCTGACGGACGCGCTTGGCCTGGTTGATGATCTTCTGCTGCTCGAACAGCTTCGAGAACAGGATGTAGAACGACACGATCGACATGATCACGAGGATCGTGAACACCGACTGCGAGATGAGGCCGCCTTCCTTCAGAGCGGCCTGGAGGCCGAACTGGTTTTCGGCTGCCGCGGTGCCGCCGGCCGCGAGAATGGTGGTGAGCATTGGAATTTCGTCCTTATCAAACGGTGTAGAAGTTCGGGGAGGATCCGCCCGCCGTCGCGGCGGGCGGAGACCGCATCATTCCTTCGGGATCTTCCAGACCACGCGCCGCGACTGGGTGGTCGCGAGCGGGTTGCCGGCCACGTCGGTCGCCGGGGAGTAACGTCCCCGCCGGGTGATCGCGGCACATGCCGCCCGGTCCAGCGCGGTCGAACCGCTCGACTGGGTGGTGTGGCAGTTTTCGACGCGCCCCTGCGCATTGATCGTCCAGGCGATTACGCTGGTGCCTTCCTCGTTGTTACGCAGCGAGCTCGGCGGGTAATCGTCGTTCGTGATCCAGTCCGCGGGATTGCCCTTGGCACCCGCTGCCTTGCTGACCGTCGAGACGGCCGGCGGCGCAGGCGGAGCCGGCGGTGCAGGCGGCGCGGCGATCGGCGTCAGATTGACGGCGGGCGGCGGCGTCGAAACCGTCTGGATCACCACGGGCGGCGGATTCGGATTCTGCACGATCGGCGGCGGCGACACCACGGGGGGCGGCGTCATCGGCGTATCGGGCGGCGGGGGCGGCGGCTCGTCCGGCGGCGGGGGAGGCGGCTCCTCCACGTCGAACGTGTTAAGTTTTTCTTGGGCCTTTTTCACGTATTGGTACGCGAGCCCGGTGACGAAGGCGTAGCCCAGCGCCGCATGGATGAGCACGACGATGACGATCGCGACCACCCTGCCACCGGACATCTTCTGGTCAGCATAGGCCATTCAGCAACGACACTCCCTAATCTCTCGGTCCTCGCAGCGCCCGGGGGAAGAGCGCGCGTAGGTCCCTGCCCCGGCTGGCGCCGTGTGTGACAGTCCGCAAACCCTATCGCCCCGTTTCCCGCCGCGCAAACGCTTTGTCGGACGCAACAAACGTACAATCGTTTAGCGACACTTTTATTTCTGTATCGTTCAGGTGCATTCGGCTAGCGATTTCGGCATGATACCGCGATTCCGCTCCGCCCTGCTCGCCGCCGTCGCGCTCACCGCATCGCCCGCCGCCGCCGCGATTCTGGGCCAAAGCGCCCCGATTTCCGTGGGTTCAGCGAATATTGGGAGCGGTATCAGTTATGCCGACCTCACCGATCTGGTGATCGCCTCCCCGGTCATCGCCGACGCGACGATCCGCTCGGCGGTGCGCCTCAAAGGCGCCGACGCATTGGGCGTAGCTCCTGGATTTACGCGTTATTATGTCGAGGCTGATCTCGGTGCGCTGGTCCGCGGCACCGGCGGATTGCCGCCACGAATCGGCTATCTCTTGGATATTGCACCCGATTCGTCGGGCCGTTTGCCCAAATTGAAGAAATTGAGGGTGCTGCTGTTCGGCCGCCCGGTCGTGGGGCGTCCCGATCAGATACAATTGGCCGCGCCGGACGCGCAGATTGTCTGGACGCCCGCGGACGACGCGCGGATTCGCACGATCGCGACCGCGCTGGTCGCCGCCGATGCGCCGCCGGTGATCACTGGTATCGGTAACGTCTTCCACGTCCCCGGCGCCTTGCCGGGCGAGGGCGAGACGCAGGTTTTCCTGACCACCGCCAATGGCGCGCCGGTGTCGCTGACCGTGCTGCGCCGCCCCGGCGAACAGCCGCGCTGGGCGGTGGCCCTGTCCGAGATCGTCGACGAGGCGGCCGCCCCGCCGGCGCGCGACACCCTGCTCTGGTATCGCCTCGCCTGCGCGCTGCCCGCCGAACTGCCCGAGCGCAGCACCGCGTCGCTCGCCGCGTCGGACGCGACGCTCGCGCGCGAGGATTATGGCTATGTCCTGCAACAGCTCGGGCCATGCCGGCGGACGCGGACGATCCGCCAGTAACCGCGGGACGGATCGCGCCGCACGGGACCCCGGCTGTCAGCGGCGGTGGCGGACCAAGGTGATCCCGATCGACTCCCCCGCCTCGGCGATCGCCAGCTTGACGATCTTGACCCTGACGCGCAGCACCCGCGGGTCGGTGAGGAACAGCGTCTCGCAGATATGGTCCGCCACCGCCTCGATCAGCGTGAAATGCAGTCCCTCGGGCAAGGCCCCGGTCGCGGCATGTTTGAGGTCGAGATAGTTCTTCGACGCCGACAGCGGCGTATCCGGCGCGAAATGGTCGGGGCAGGCGAGATCCACCGTCAGGTCGATGCGCAGCGGCTGCGGCAGGTGCGTCTCCTCCGAATAGATACCGGTGAGCACCTGGACCTCGAGGTCGTGGACCTCCAGTTGAAGACTGTCTTGCATGGCGCGGGCCTGTAGCAGCCACACCACGAAGCGCCAATCGCATTGCCTATTGCGTTCGGCGCGGCGCCGCCGCATGCGCCGCGCCCGTCCGTTCCGGACGTGAGGACCCCCGCCCGTGCCCCTGCCTGCGCCTGCCTTCGTGCCGCTCGCCACCGTCGACCATGCCGCCGTCGAAGCGCTGCTCGATCGCGCGTTCGGGCCGGATCGCCACCGCCGCACCGCCTATAAGGTGCGCGGCAGTGCGCTGCCGATCGCCGCGCTCAGCCTCGCCGCGGTCGAGGACGGCGCGCTGATCGGCACGATCCAATGCTGGCCGATCCTGCTCCACGGCGACGACGGCGCGGCGCATCCTTTGGTGATGATCGGCCCGGTCGCGGTCGAACCCGGCCGCCAGCGCGACGGCATCGGCCGCCAGTTGATGCGCCGCGCGCTCGACGCCGCGCAGGCCGAGGGGCTGGACGACGTGCTGATGCTGATCGGCGATCCCGAATATTACGGCCGCTTCTTCGCGTTCGACGCCAGCCGCACCGCCGACTGGCGCCTGCCCGGCCCGGTCGAGCGCCACCGGCTGCTGTCGCGCGGCGATCGGGTGCCGGCGATCGCCGGCCAGCTCGGCCCGGCGATCCCGGCGATCCCGGCGGGGGCCTGAGCGCCTTTACGCCGGCACCCGGAGCGCCTACCTCGCGGCGATGCCGATGGAGGAGCTTCCCGATCTCGCCAGCCTCAGCCTCGCCGAGATAGCGACGCTGGTCGAACAGCGGCGGCTGCCGCCGGTCGAGCAATGGACGCCGTCGCATTGCGGCGACAGCGAGATGCGCATCGCGCGCGACGGGACCTGGTATCACCAGGGATCGCCGATCGGCCGGCCGGCGATGGTGCGGCTGTTCTCGACGATCCTGCGCCGCGAGCCCGACGGCCGCTACGTCCTCGTCACCCCGGTCGAGAAGCTCGACATCGCGGTCGAGGACGCGCCCTTCGTCGCGGTCGAGATGAAGGCGGAGGGCGAACGCGCCGACGCGCGCCTCGCCTTCCGGCTCAACACCGGCGATCTCGTCACCGCCGGCCCCGATCACCCCCTGCGCTTCACCGAGGGCACGGACGGCCCCCGCCCCTATCTCCACGTCCGCGGCGGGCTGGAGGCGCTGGTCGCGCGGCCGGTCTATTACGAACTCGCCGAACGCGCGCTCGCCGGTGACGCCGAGCGGCCCGGCGTGTGGAGCGGTGGCGCCTTCTTCCCGCTGGAACCCGCCGCATGAGCCTGGCCGAACGGCTGGTGCGTGCATGGGAAGACGGCAACCGCACCAGCCCGGTCCTGCTGACCGGCGACGACCGCGAGCTGGAGGGCCGCGACGAGGCCGATCTCACCCCCGCGGCGGTGCTCGTCGCGGTGACCGATCGCGCGCGGCCGGGCGTGCTGCTCACCCAGCGCACCGACACGCTGCGCCACCACGCCGGCCAGATCGCCTTCCCCGGAGGCCGGCTCGACCCCGGCGAGGATGCGGTCGCCGCCGCATTGCGCGAGGCGGAGGAGGAGATCGCTCTGCCCCGCACGCAGGTGCAGGTGATCGGCGCGGTCGACCGCTATCGCACGATCACCGGTTATACGGTGACGCCGGTGCTCGGCATCGTCCCCGCCGACGTGCCGCTCGTCGCCAGCGAGGCGGAGGTCGCCAGCGTCTTCGAGGTGCCGCTCGATTTCCTGCTCGATCCCGCCAATCAGGTCCAGGGCAGCGCCGAATGGCGCGGCCGCACCCGCCATTATTACGAGATCCTTTGGCAGGACCGCCGCATCTGGGGCGCGACCGCGGCGATGATCGTCAACCTGTCGCGGCGGCTGGCATGGTGACGCTGCCGCTCGACCGGATCGCCGCGCGCGACGGCTTCGCCGCGCTGATCGACGCGCTCGGCGGCCCCGAACAGACGCGGCTGGTCGGCGGCGTCGTGCGCGACACGTTGCTCGGCCTCGATCCCGCCGACATCGACCTTGCCACCCGCCTGCTGCCCGAGGATGTGCTCGCACGGCTCAAGGCGGCGGATATCCGTGCGGTGCCGACCGGCCTCGCGCACGGCACGATCACCGCGGTGCTGCCCGACGGCCCGATCGAGGTGACGACGCTGCGCCACGACGTCTCGACCGATGGCCGCCACGCGGTCGTCGCCTTCACCGACGTCTGGCAGGACGATGCCGCACGCCGCGACTTCACGATGAACGCGCTCTACGCCGATCCGGCAAGCGGCGCGGTGATCGATTATTTCGGCGGGCTCGCCGATCTCGACGCCGGCCGCGTCCGCTTCATCGGCGACGCCTATCGCCGCATTGCCGAGGATCATCTGCGCATCCTGCGCTTCTTCCGCTTCCACGCGCGGTTCGGCGCCGCCGATCAGACCGCGATCGATGCGGAGGGGCTCGACGCCTGTACCGCGCGCGCCAACGACCTGATGGCGCTGTCGCGCGAGCGGATCGCCGCCGAATTGCTCAAATTGCTCGTCGCGCGCCATGCGGTGCCGGTGATCGCGCTGATGATCGACCGCGGCATCTTCCGCGCGGTGCTGCCCGAGATCGCCGATGCCGGCCTGCTCGCGACGCTCGCCGCCCGCGAGGCCGCCGCCGGCGTCGCCCCCGACGCGATCCGCCGCCTCGCCGCGCTGCTCCCGCCCGACACCGCGGAGAGCGTCGGCGCGCGGCTCAAACTGTCGAACGCCGATCGCAAGCGGCTGGTCGCCGCCCACCAGGGTCCCGGCGACGAAGGTCCGCGCGCGCTCGCCTATCGCGTCGGCATGACGAGTGCGATCGACCGGTTGCTGCTCGCCGGCGCGGACGTCGCGCCGCTTCGCGACTGGACGCCGCCGGCGCTGCCGATCGGCGGCGGTGGCTTGGTGGAGCGCGGCCTGCGCAGGGGGCCGGACGTGGCGGCGGTGCTGCGCGGGATCGAGACGTCATGGATCGCCGAGGGTTTCCCCGACGAGACCCGCGTCGCTCAGCTCGCCGACGAAGCGGTCCGCGCCGCGAGGACCATCGCCAGCGCATCCGAGGCTTCCAGCGGCCGCGCATAAAGATAACCCTGGCCATAGGTGCAACCCAGCGCCGCCAGCGTCTGCGCCAGCTCGTTGCTCTCGATTCCCTCCGCCGTCGTCCGCATGCCCAGCGCCTGCGCCAGGCTCAGCACCGCGCGCACGATCGCGATCTTGTCGCGGTCGGCGAGCATGCCGGAGACGAAGCTGCGGTCGATCTTGAGGATGTCGATCGGCAGCTTCTGCAGATAGGCGAGGTTGGAATAGCCCGTGCCGAAATCGTCCATCGCCAGCGTCGTGCCGAGCGCCTTCAGCCCGTGCATGATCCCGGCGATCCGATCCGGGTCGGTGACGATCGCGCTCTCGGTCAGCTCCAGCACGAACCGTTCGCCGGCAAGATCGTGGCGGATCAGCGCCGCCTCCACCACCGGGGTGATGTCGTCGCGCTGCATCTGGATCGCCGACAGGTTGACCGCGACGCGCATGCCGCAGTTGCCGCCGCATTCCTCGTCCCACCAGCGCAGCGTCCGCGCCGCCTCGTCCATCGCCCAGCGGCCGAGCGGCACGATCAGCCCCGATTCCTCGGCGACCGGGATGAAGTCGCTCGGCATATGCTCGACGCCCTGCGGATCGCGCCAGCGCGCCAGCGCCTCGAACGACACCACCGCGCCCGTCGCCAGATCGCAGATCGGCTGGAAGGCGAGGCGCAGTTGCCGGTCGTCGATCGCGCGGCGCAGCGCCGTCTCCATCGCGAATTGCTCGCGCGCCAGCGTGAACGCCTGCGTCTGATAGCTTTCGACCTGGCGCCCGGTCTTGGCGCGCTTGACCGCGAATTGCGCGTTGCGGATCAATTCCTCGACGTCGTCGATCGCGTCATTGCCGTAAGCGATGCCGATCGAACATTCGACGCCGATCTCGTAATCGCTCAGCCGGAACGGCGCCGACAGCGCGGAGCGGATGCGCTCGGCGAGGCGGTTGGCCTCGGCGGGATCGTCGTCCACCGCCATCAGGATGCCGAATTCGTCGCCGCCGATCCGCGCGAGCGAATCGCGCGCGCGCAGCACGCCCTTGATCCGCCGCGCGACGGTGATCAGCAATTCGTCGCCGGCGAGGCCGCCGAGGCAGGCGTTGAGCCGCCCGAAGCGATCGATGTCGATGACCAGCACCGCATGGCAGCTCCGCTCCGCCTGCACCGCCTCGATCATGTCGCTGAAGCCTTCCCGATTGGGCAGGCCGGTCAGGCTGTCGGTGGTCATCTCGCGGCGCAGCGAGCGTTCGGTGTGGATTTGCGCGGTGAGGTCGATGAACGCGATCTGGCACCGGTCGCGCAGCGTCGGCGTCGGCCGCGCGATGGTGACGCGATAGTAACGCGAATCGATCACCTGGCCGATCGACCAGTCGAAATCGATCCGCAGGTCGGTGGTGCGCAGGAAGGCGTCGATGCGGCTGCCGAGCAGCGCCAGCATCGGCGACCGGTCGGCGATCACCCCCAGCCCGGCCAGCCGATAGGCGCGATTGACCGCGAGAAAGTCGAACCCGTCGCCATCGCGCACGACCTGCACCGTCGGAATCGGGATCAGCTCGAGATCGCGCTCGAACAGCTCCCGCGCGGCGCGCGTGATGGACGACAGGTCAGGCGAAGCGGTGGCCATATCCATGTTTTAGACGCCGTTCGTTAAAGCGCCCTGAAAGTATACGTTCATATTGATATATATCAGCACGTATCATCCGTAGATGAAAATCGGTTTCTACCCCCCGAACCGATTGTCCCGCGGGAAGCCGGTCGGCGGCGTTCGACCTGCGGCGCCGCGCGCGGTGCGCCAGAGCGACAGGTCGCTTTCCGTGCGCGTCCGCCCCGAATCGCCGCCCATTGGCCAGCTCATCCCTTCCGCGAAGACGAAGGTGGTGGCGTCGGACAGATTGCCTTCGCGGAAGCGCTGCAATTGCACGCCCTGCCCGCGCGTCATCACCGGCAGCTCGGCGATCGGGAAGACGAGGAATTTGCGATTGTCGCCGATCGCCGCGACATAATCCGCATCGGGCGCGACCGGGCGGACGATCAGCAGCTTGGCGCCGACCTTGGGCGTCATCACCGTCTTGCCCTTGCGCGTCTCGGCGATCACCTCCGCCACCGGCACGCGGAAGCCGCGGCCGTCGGTGGCAGCGATCAGCAATTGCTCCTGCCCCCGCGCGTTGAGGAAGGCGACGACGCCGATCGATCCGTCGAGGTCGATCATCGCGCGCACCGGCTCGCCGAAGCCGCGCCCGCCGGGCAATTTGTCCGCCGCCAGCGTGAAGAACCGCCCGTTCTCCGCCGCCAGCAGCAATTTGTCGGTGGTCTGCGCGTGGAAGGCGAAGGCGGGGCCGTCGCCTTCCTTGAACTTGAGCGTCTCGGCTGACGCCAGATCGCCATGGCCCTTCATCGCGCGGATCCAGCCACGCTGCGACAGGATCACGGTGATCGGCTCGCGCTCGATCATCGCCTCCAGCGGGATGTCGCGGGTCGGCGCCGCCTCCTCGATCGTCGTCCGCCGCGCGCCGAGCGCCGTCTCGGGGCCGTAGCGGTCGCGCACCTTCTTGAGGTCGCGCTTCATCCGCCGTTTCTGCTTGGCGGGATCGGCGAGCAACCCTTCCAGCTCGGCCTGCTCCTTGTCGAGCTTGTCGCGCTCGCCGCGGATTTCGAACTCTTCCAGCCGGCGCAGGCTGCGCAGCCGCATGTTGAGGATCGCCTCCGCCTGCCGGTCGGTCAGGCGGAATTCCTCCATCATCACCGCCTTGGGCTCGTCCTCGGTGCGGATGATCTCGATCACCCGGTCGAGGTTGAGATAGGCGATGAGATAGCCGTCGAGCAATTCGATCCGGTCGGCGATCTTGCCGAGCCGGTGGCGGGTGCGCCGTTCGAGGACGACGAACTGATGCTCGACCCAGGCCTTGAGCGCGCCGCCGAGCGACATCACCCGCGGCGTGCGATCCTTGTCGAGCACGTTGAGGTTGAGGCTGATCCGCGTCTCCAGATCGGAGAAGCGAAACAGGCCGTCCATCAGCACCTGCGGATCGACGGTGCGACTGCGCGGTTCGAGCACGATCCGCACCTCGGCGTCCGATTCGTCACGCACGTCGGCGAGGATCGGGAACTTCTTGTCGTTGATCAGGCCCGCGATCTGCTCGATCAACTTGCCCTTCTGCACGCCATACGGAATCTCGCTGACCACCAACTGCCAGCCGCCGCCCTTTTCGCGCTCGATGTCCCAGCGCGCGCGGACGCGGAAGCTGCCGCGGCCCGTCGCATAGCTTTCCGCGATCACCGCCGCCGGATCGACCACCAGCCCGCCGGTCGGGAAATCGGGCCCCCTGACGAAGTCGAGCACCGCGGTGTCGGGCGCGTCGGGCTTGTCGACCAGCATGATCGCCGCATCGAGCAATTCGGCGGCATTGTGCGGCGGGATGCTCGTCGCCATGCCCACCGCGATCCCGCTCGCGCCGTTGGCGAGGAGGTTGGGGAACAGGCCGGGGAACAGCTCGGGCTCCTGATCCTCGCCGTTATACGTCGGCCGATAGGCGACGGCATCCTCGTCGAGCCCGTCCATCAGGTCGATCGCGACCTGCGTCAGCCGCGCCTCGGTATAGCGATAGGCGGCGGCGTTATCGCCGTCGATATTGCCGAAATTGCCCTGCCCGTCGACGAGCGGATAGCGCAGCGAGAAGGTCTGCGCGAGGCGGACCATCGCGTCGTAGACCGACTGGTCGCCATGCGGGTGATATTTGCCGATGACGTCGCCGACGACCCGCGCGCATTTCTTATAGCCCTGACTCGGATCGAGTTTCAGCAGCCGCATCGCCCACAGCAGCCGCCGGTGGACGGGCTTCAGCCCGTCGCGCACGTCGGGCAGCGACCGCGCGGTGATCGTCGACAGCGCATAGACCAGATAGCGATCGGACAGCGCGGTATCGAACGGCGCATCGAGGATGCCGATCGGGGGTTCCTGAAAGTCGGTGGCCATATCGGGAACACTAGTCCGTGGGGGTCTAAACGGCAACGGGCGGGGGTGAAGAGCTGACGCGGGCGGCACGGGCAGGTGTCGCACCCGCTTGCATCGGGTGCATACCTTCCGTCACCCCGGCCTCGAGCCGGGGTCCCGCTTCGCCCGCCGTCGAAGAAGCGGGATGCCGGATCGGGTCCGGCATGACGGACACGGCCGCCTCGTGCCAAGCCACTATTCTCGCGCGGATACCGCCGCCGCCAACAGCGCGCGATGCAGCCGCCCCGTCTCGCGCCAGTCGTAGCGTTCCGCGTAACGCCGCGTCGCCGCCCGCTCCGGCAGCGCGGCGAGCAATCGTGCGATCGCCGCGCCGATCGCGCCGGCCGACCGGTCCGCGCTCAGCAGCCCCGCCTCGGGCACCCGCACCACCTCGGGCGAGCCCCAGACCGGCGTCGCGACCAGCGGCGTCCCGCAGGCCAGCGCCTCGAGCAGCACGTTGGCGATCCCCTCGCGATCCGCGCCGTTCACCGCCACGTCCGCCGCGCCGTAGAGATCGGGCAGCCGCGCCTGATCGACATGGCCGAGGAAGCGCACCCGCGCCGCCACGCCCAGCGCCGCCGCCAGCGCGCGCAGCGCCGCCTCGCGCGGCCCGTCGCCGGCGATCATCAGCGTCACCCCCGGCAGCGCCGCAACCGCGCGGATCACCAGATCATGGCCCTTGCGATCGATCAGATGCCCGACCGACAGCACCACCGGCCCGTCCAGCCCCAGCGACCGGCGCAGCGCGTCGCGATCGGCCGGCGGCCGGAACAGCATCAGGTCGACGCCATGCTCCACGACGCGCACCTTGTCCGGCGCCGCGCCGAGCGCGAGCAATTCGTCGCGCAGCGCGCCGCACACCGTCGTCACCGCCGCGGCGCGGGCGACCGCGGCGAGGATCATCCGCCGTTCGGCGCGATGCTGCGGGATCAGGCTGACGTCGGTGCCGAGCGCGCTCATCAGGAACGGCCGTCCGAACATCCGCGCCAGCAGCCCCGCCGCCACCCCGTCGGGGTAGAGATAATAACTGTCGATCGCGTCGAAATCGAACGTCCGCCGCAGCCGGGCGATATGCGGGTACAGCGCCGTCGCCATTAGCCACGGCGCCGCCGCCATCCCGATCTTGGGCAGCACGGGATAGCGCGGATGGCTGATCGCCAGTCCCCGCCGCGTCGCGACCTGCGGCGCGCGGCCGAACTCCGCATAGCGGCCGAACATCGGATGCGCGCTGGGGAACCACGGCACCGGCGCGACGACGCGGATCTCGTCGCCCGGCCGGGCGAGATGCGCGACGCGATGCTCGATGAAGATGCCGTGCCGCGGCTGCGCGGCATTGGGGTACAGGCTGGACAGCACCAGGATCTTCACGCGCCCCCCGACCGCTAAGGAAACATCGCCCTAACCGGCTGCGGCCGATCTGGCCATGCCGCGCGCGGCCACCCCTGCCCCAGTTCCGCACACTCCGGTGAGTGGGATGCGGCGGCGGCGTGACAACGCCCCCCGGCTCCCGTCATGCCGGACCTGATCCGGCATCCCGCTTCTTATCGCCGTCGAGAAGAAGCGGGACCCCGGCGTAGGGCCGGGGTGACGAATCCGATGAAAAGACCGATCGAGCCTCATCACCGCAGCCATAGGCGATTCCCTTGCGCCGACACCGGGGATCGCGCGCCCATCTGCCCCCCGCTAGCGTTACCCCCGCATGCTCACCTGGCCCGACCTCACCAGCCGCCCGCGCGACACGCCCGATGCGACCATCGCCTACGGACCCGACCCGTTGCAGGTGATCGACCTCTGGCGGCCCGTCGGCGCCGGGCCGCATCCGGTGGTGCTGATCGTGCACGGCGGCTGCTGGCAGACGAGCATCGCCGACCGCCGGCTGATGGACTGGGTCGCCGCCGACCTGCGCGAACACGGCATCGCGGCGTGGAACATCGACTATCGCGGCGTCGACCGCGCCGGCGGCGGCTATCCCGGCACCTTCCGCGACGTCGCCGCCGCCGCCGACCGGCTGCGCAGCGACGCCGCCGCGCATGGCCTCGACCTCACCCGCCGCGTCGCGCTCGGCCATTCGGCGGGCGGGCATCTCGCTTTGTGGCTCGCCGCGCGACACCGCATCGCCGCCGACAGCCCGCTCCACGATCCCGACCCCCTGCGCCTCGACCATGTCGTCTGCCTCGGCGGCCTGCCCGATCTCGCCGCGGTCGCCGCCAGCCCCGACAATGGCTGCGGCACCGCGGTGATCGCGCAGCTCACCGACCCGCATCGGCCCAGCCCCTATGCCGACACCTCGGTCCCGCCGCTCCTCCCGCTCGGCACGGTGCAGGACCTCGTCAACGGCCGCGAGGACCGCATCGTCCCCTATCGCTTCGCCGAGGATTACGTCGCCCGCGCCCGTGCCGCCGGCGACGCGATCCGCCTCCACACCATCGCCGACACCGGCCACGTCGAGCTGATCGCCCCCGGCACCCCCGCCTGGGCGCACGCCCGCAGCCTGGTGAAGTCCGCCCTGATCCGAGAGACCGCATGACCCGCGACGACGCCCGCACCCTCGACCGCACCGATCCGCTCGCCGGCGTCCGCGACCGCTTCGCGCTGCCTGAAGGCCTCCTCTACCTCGACGGCAATTCGCTCGGCGTGCTGCCGCGCGCGGTCGCTCCGGCGCTCGCCGACACCGTCCAGCGGCAATGGGGCGAGCGGCTGATCCGCAGCTGGAACGAAGGCTGGATCGACGCGCCCCAGCGCCTCGGCGCGAAGATTGCGCCGCTGATCGGCGCCGCCGCGGACGAGGTGATCGTCGGCGACACGACCTCGACGCATCTGTTCAAGGCGCTGGTCGCCGCGCTGCGCCACGATCCCGCCCGCCGCACCATCGTCAGCGAGGCAGGCAATTTCCCCACCGACCTCCACATCGCCGAGGGCGCGGTCGCCTGCGTCCCGGACGCGCGGCTGAAGGTCGTCGCGCGCGCCGACCTCGCCGCCGCGCTCGACGACGATACCGCGGTGCTGCTGCTCACCCACGTCCATTACAAGACCGCCGAGCGCTTCGACCTCGCCGGCTGGACCGCGCGCGCACACGCCGCGGGCGCGCTGGTCCTGTGGGACTTCAGCCACAGCGTCGGCGCCGTCCCGATCGACGTCACCGCCGCCGGCGCCGACATGGCGGTCGGCTGCACCTACAAATATCTCAACGGCGGTCCCGGCGCCCCCGCCTTCCTCTACGTCCCGCGCCGGCTGCACGACGCGCTCGCCAATCCGGTCAGCGGCTGGATGGGCCATGCCGAGCCCTTTGCCTTCACCGACGCCTATCGCCCCGCCGCTGGGATGAAGCGCTGGCTGGTCGGCACCCCCTCGATCCTCGCGATGGCGAGCCTGGAGGCCGCGCTCGACCTCTGGCAGGACATCGACCTGACCCGGATCGCCGCCAAGAGCGCCGCGCTCTTCGCGATCCTCGCCGAGGCAGGCGCCGCCGCCGGCCTCCCCTGCGTCAGCCCGACCGACCCGGCCCGACGCGGCAGCCACATAAGCTTCCGCCACGACCACGCCTATGAGGTGACGCAGGCCTTGATCGCCCGCGGCGTCATCGGCGATTTCCGCGCGCCTGACGTGCTGCGCCTCGGCCTGACCCCGCTCTACCTCAGCCACGAGGACGTCTGGCAGGCCGGCGAACACCTCCGCGACGTCATCGCGACCGAGGCATGGCGCGACCCAGCTTATGCCGAACGCAATGCGGTGACCTGACCGGCCGTCCACTCCGTCACCGCGGGACACGTCCCGCCGACGCCGTCAGTCGTTGAGATGCGGGAACACCTGCCCTTGCAGGTTGATCGTCAACTGCAGATTGAGCGCATGATCCATCTGCGCCCGCGTCGCGCTGCGTCCGGGACGGAACTGGTTGAGATAGCCCACGTCCGCCGTCATCAGCCGCCCGATCGGCACGACGAAGCCGACGATGTTGCGCATCCGCTCGTAACCGCTGCGCTGTCCCCAGCGCGTGCTGTTGGGCAGGAAGAAGCTTTCGTGGCTGACGAACAGCGCCCATCTTCCTGTCCCCAGCCGCTGGTTGTAGCGCAGCAGCGGCCGGATGCGGAACCCGATCTCCCGCCCGCCTGGATTGAACCGTTCGTCGACGCGGAAGCGCGAGGTGAAGCCGCCGAACGTCGCCACCACCTGCTGCCGGATGCGATCCTCGTCGGCGGCGCTATTGCCGTTATGCGCGCCGACCTTGCGATAGCCGAAGCCGAGTTCGATGCCCTTGGTCGCCCTGACCCCGAGCAGCGCGCCGAATTCGGTCTGGTACAATCCGTCCTGCCGATCGCTGAACCGCGCGATCTGCTCCAGCGTGACGCGCACCTCGTCGGTCAGCGGCACGTTGGTGTTGATCTGCGTCCACAGCTGCGCATCCTGCTGCTGCGCGGCCGCGGGCGTGGCGACGGCGAGCAGCGGCACCAGGCTTAGCGCCGCGTACGACTCAGTCCGCCTGTTCCGCGTCGATCGCTTCGCCATCCCCCATATTCCCCTCTTCGTTGTCGACCTTGAAGACCTTGAACGCGATATTGGGCAACGCTGAACAGACCGACCTGCGCAATTCCATCGACACTGGTCAGCGGCGGAACGGCAGGTTCCACCTCTTTGGTCTGCGCGGCTTGATAGAAGGCTTTGGCGGCGATGATCCCCGGCAACAGCAATGCCGTTACCAGCACTGCAAGCAAGGTCAGACCCATCAACCTATTGCCGAACGATCAATTGCGTTCGACGATCTCACCCCGACGGGCGCGCTCGATATCGCTGCGTCGGATGACATGGACACCATCGGCGTTGACCCGTGCGGCGCGTTCCACCGCCTGCCAACTCCCACCGAAGGCCCTGAGGACCTCCGTCGCGGTGCGGATCGATTCCGGCGAGTTGATGCGTCCCGTAGCCATGTCCGTAATGTAGCCGCGAATCGGCAAAACGCAATTTGCCGACGACGAACCCGCATGATCCCTGCCGATTGCACCCCCGCCCCCCTTCCCCTATAGGCGCGACCATTCCGGCCCCGGCCCGCGATCCATCGCGCCGCCGGGGCTGCTCTATTTCAGGGGACACGCGCATGGCTCGGCGCCGCCAGATCTACGAAGGCAAGGCCAAGATCCTGTACGAGGGTCCCGAGCCGGGCACGCTGATCCAGTATTTCAAGGACGACGCCACCGCGTTCAACGCCCAGAAGAAGGGCACGATCAACGGCAAGGGCGTGCTCAACAACCGGATTTCCGAGCATATCTTCACGATGCTCGACGCGATCGGCGTGCCGACCCACTTCATCCGCCGGCTCAACATGCGCGAACAGCTGATCCGCCAGGTCGAGATCGTGCCGATCGAGGTCGTCGTGCGCAACGTCGCCGCCGGCTCGCTGTCGAAGCGGCTCGGGATCGAGGAGGGCGTCAAGCTCCCGCGCACGATCATCGAATATTATTACAAGGACGATGCGCTCGGCGATCCGATGATCACCGACGAGCATATCGCCGCCTTCGGCTGGGCGAGCCAGGAGGAGATGCACGACATCGCCGACCTCGCGATCCGCGTGAACGACTTCCTCAGCGGCTTGTTCGCCGGCGTCGGCATCCGGCTGGTCGACTTCAAGCTCGAATTCGGCCGCATCTGGGACAATGATTTCGGCCGGATCATCCTCGCCGACGAGATCAGCCCCGACGGCTGCCGCCTGTGGGACATGGACACCAACGAGAAGATGGACAAGGACCGCTTCCGCCGCGATCTCGGCGGCGAGGCGGAGGCCTATCAGGAGGTCGCACGTCGCCTCGGCCTGATGCCCGAGGGCGAGGACGGCGCCGTGCTCGACCTCGACAGCCATCGCAAGCGCCGGGGTAAGTAAGATGAAGCTGCGTATCTTCGTGACGCTCAAGCCCGGCGTGCTCGACCCGCAGGGCCGCGCCATCCATCACGCGCTCGGGTCGCTCGGCTTCGAAGGCGTCGAGGACGTCCGCGCCGGCAAGATGTTCGAACTCGAGGTCGCCGATGCGACGACCGACGACTCGGTCGACGGCATGTGCCGCCAGTTGCTCGCCAACACCGTCATCGAGAATTTCCGCGTGGAGCGCGTCTGACATGAAAACCGCGGTCGTCGTCTTTCCGGGCTCCAATTGCGACCGCGATCTCGCGGTGGCGCTGGAACAGGTGACCGGCAGCAAGCCGGCGATGGTCTGGCACGGCGACAGCGAACTGCCCGACGGCGTCGGCCTCGTCGCGGTACCCGGCGGCTTCTCCTACGGCGATTACCTGCGCTCGGGCGCGATCGCGGCGCGCTCGCCGATCATGCGCGCGATCGTCGAGCAGGCGGGCCGCGGCCTGCCCGTGCTCGGCGTGTGCAACGGCTTCCAGGTCCTGACCGAGGCGGGGCTGCTGCCCGGCGCGCTGATGCGCAACGCCGGGCTCGACTTCGTCTGCCGCGACGTCGCGCTGACGATCGACAATGCGCAGTCCGCCTTCACCGCGCGCTATGACGCCGGCGAGACGATCCGCGTCCCCGTCGCCCACCACGACGGCAATTATTTCGCTGACGCCGACACGCTCGACCGGCTCGAAGGCGAAGGCCGCGTCGCCTTCCGCTACGGCGAATCGGTCAACGGCTCGGCGCGCGACATCGCCGGCGTGCTCAACGCCGCGGGCAACGTGCTCGGCATGATGCCCCATCCCGAACGCAAGATCGAAACCGCCCACGGCGGCACCGACGGCCTGCGCCTGTTCGAAGGCGTGCTGGAGACGATCGGAGCGTAAGCGCGACAGCCGACGCGGATCGCGAATTCCCGCAATTCCTCCCCCGCCAGGGGGCGGTGGCGCCGCGAAGCGGTGACGGAGGGGGAGGAATAGGCACTCCGGGAATCACGCCCGCACTCCGCACCTTACCGCCGATCGCCCCGATCGCCTGTCCTACACGCCCCCCACCTGCTATTGCTGCCGACGGCTCTTTCGCATCGTCGATCCATCACCCCCAAAACGGAAACGATAGGAGTGGATCGTTTCCGTTAAGGTGTCCATGTTGTCCATGTCGACCGACAGGCGCGCCGTCACACCCCCGTCCTGAACGGCGTAAAGTCGGTCGCCCGGTCGAACACGTCGACCCCCTCGGCGCGCTTCAGCGCCGCGACGACCACATAGGTGACGGGCGTCAGGATCACCTCCCACGCCACCTTCAGCGCCCATTGCGTCAGCATCACCGTCACCACCAGCGCGGGCGTGAACCCCACCGCGCCGAGGAAGGCGAGTGGGTAGAAGATCAGGCTGTCCACCCCCTCGCCCAGCACCGTCGACCCGATCGTCCGCATCCACAGATGCCTGCCCGCGGTGCGCACCTTCATCCGCGCCATGACGTAGGAATTGACGAACTCGCCCGCCCAGAAGGCGCAGACGCTCGCCAGCACGATCCGCGGCACCTGGCCGAAGATCGTCGCATAGGCGGCCTGATTGCCCCAGCTCGGCGCCGGTGGCAGCGCGACGACCACCCAGCTCATGAACGCCATGAAAACCACCGCGGCGGTGCCCGCCCAGATCACCCGCCGTGCCCGCGCATAGCCATAGACCTCGGTCAGCACGTCGCCGATGACGTAGCTCACCGGAAAGAACAGGATGCCCGCGCCGAACGGCCACGGCCCGATCCCGGGCAGCACGATCTGCGCCACCTTGCCCGCGCCGATCACGTTGGAGAGCAACAGGATCGCGACGAACGCCGCCATCACGAAGTCGTAATAGCGGAACGCCTGTCCGCGCATCGCCGCGGCATCGATCGCCCGTTCGCTCCGCTCGCCCATGGCGGCGCACTATATGGCGGTTCCCGTCCCGCGCAAACCGCGCTAATCGGTCTGCCGCGCGCGCCCGTAGCTCAGATGGATAGAGCACGAGCCTTCTAAGCTTGTGGTCGCTGGTTCGAATCCAGCCGGGCGCGCCAATCGCCGTAAGACGCTGATCTTCGGCCGCTCCCTATTCCACGCTTGGAGCAAATACGGGTGCCGACTTTGCTTCGCCCGAGTTTTGTCGCGCCGCCTGCTTTCATCGTGTGCGACCCACAAATAGTGTTGGCTGATAAGAAGAGACATACCGCGCCCTTTGATTTCATGACCTTGCCAAATGTCCCGACGCTTATCTGTCCTGAAGGACGCGAAGCGAGTTGAACTTTTCTTATCGGCCCATATCATCGGATCGGGGACGGTGGTTCGGGGGCTGTGTGGCGATCGATTTAGCGGTGGTGGAAAATCTCGCCACCGACCAGGCATCGCTCAAGGCCGCCGCCGGACTCGCGAAGCCCGGAAAATGGTCGGGAGTCGGCATCAGCGATGACGGGGCGCTGATCTGGGGCGAATGCGCGGGGTCCGGAGCCAATCCCTATCGGGTGATGGCCGACCTGCGCGACATGGGCAGCAAGTGTAGCTGCCCTTCGCGCAAATTCCCGTGCAAACATGCCCTTGCGCTGTTTTGGCTGAGGGCGGAGGCGATCGTTCCTTTCGCCGTTTCGGAGGCACCGGCATGGGTGGGCGAATGGCTGGCGCGTCGACGCCCGACCGGTGTTGCGCCCATTTCGGCAAAGCCGAACGCGGACAAGGATCTGCACGCTGCCCGGTCCGCCGAAGCCGAGCCGGTCGACGATGCCAAGGCTGTGGCGCGACGCAACGCGGCCAGCGCGAAACGGGCTGAAGACACCGAGCGCCTGATCCTCGACGCACTCGACGCGCTGGAGCAATGGGTCAGCGATCAACTTCGCCTGGGGCTCGGCGGTTTTGTCGATGATGTGACCGCGCGCTGTCGCAGGATCGGCGCGCGGTTGGTCGATGGCAAGGCCGCCGCCCTGGCGGGCCATGTCGATGAGATGCCCGCGCGATTGCTGGCTTTGCCGAGCGGCGACAGGGTCCGCGGCGCGACGGTGGAACTGGCGCGACTGGTCTTGCTCGTCCGTGCCTTCCGGGGCGACCCGCGCGACCCCGAAATACGCCGCGCGGTCGCCTCGGTCGAAAATCGCGAGACGCTGCTCGCCGATCCGTCGGCGCCGCGGGTGAGTGCCGCCTGGGAAGTGCTCGCGGAGCGCGTTCGCACGCGCCGCGACGGATTGGTGTCGCAGACGACCTGGCTGCTGAACCTGACCGCGGGGCCGCGCTTTGCGATGCTGCTCGATTTCTTCCCGGCCAGCGCCGGGCGGCGCAACTCCGCGTTCCGGTCGGGCGAACAATTCGTCGGCGAACTCATCTTCTATCCGGCACGAATGCCGCTGCGCGCCTTGCTGATCCAGCGGGAAGCGGCGCTCGTCGACGGACCACCGCTCGACTGGCCGCCGACTGCCGAATCGCTGGAGAGGGCGCTGACCACACCTTTGCTCGCCGAGCCATGGGCCGCCGAGCGGCCGGTTCTGCTTCCGCCGGGACGCATCGGTTTCGATCGGGCGGGCGCATCGTGGTGGCAACCGCGTGAGGGGGCCGCGCTCTTGCCACTGGCGGGCGATGTCGAAGGGCTGGCCACCGGAACCGACCTGACCCGCACCGCCGCCTTATGGTCGGGCAACCGGCTGGAGCTGCTGGCCATGCAGACGGCATGGGGGCGTATCGGTCATGGCTGACGCGATCCTCGACGCGCTCGGCCCGGTGCTGACGCGCTGGACCATGGGCGGCAGCGCGGCCTCTCATGCCCCCGTTGCCTGGCGCGATGCGCTGGGCAGCGATGCGCGTGAAGCGGAACTGCGGCTATTGGCGCTGTCCGGCCACTTGCTCGGCACGCTCGCGGTTCCGCAGCCGACGGGCGAGGTTCGTTCCCGTGGCGACATTCCGGCGCTGGCCCAGCCGCCGCTTCCCGACGCCCTCCGGCCTCGCGTGCGGCGCCTGCTCCAGCAGATGCGCGACGCGCAGACGCGACGGCATCTGCTCGATTTCATCGATGCGCGCGGCTGGACGCTGCACCCTGGCGACTGGATGCCCGGTGGTGATTTGGCAGTGCCGGAGATGTATGCGGCGTGGCCGGACTGGGCCGCCGCATCGGGATCGCCATCGGCGGCCCCTGACGCGCTGAGCGCCGACACTTGGGACGACTTTCCCCCCGCCGCCCGGCATGCCGCATTCGCCGCCTTGCGACGGCGGCACCCCGCACAGGCAAGCATCATGCTGGCGGACAAGATCGCCGGTGAACCCGCCGACCGTCGCCTGCGCCTGCTCGACATGCTGGCGACGGGGCTGTCTGATGCCGATCGGCCGCTGCTGGAAGGGCTGACCGGCGATCGGGCGCCGCGCGTCAAGGCGCTGGCCACCGCGCTGCTGGCGCGCCTGGGCTATGGCGGGCGCGACGATGAGGATGCCGCGGAACTCGCCGCCTTCTACTCCGTCCAGACCACAGGGCTGTTGCGCCGCACCCGCGTAATCGTGCCGCAGGCGGCGAAGACCACCGCCCAGCGGCATCGCCGCGACACCTTGTTCCAGGCGCTTGCCTTCGACCGGCTTGCGCAGGCGCTTGGTCTCGCCTCGACGGAACTGGTTGCCGCGTGGCCCTGGGGTCAGGATATCGCCGGCGATTACCAATTGGCGGCCATGGCGGCCCGCTCCGCCAGCGATGCGATCCTCGACGCGATAGCGGACGCGCCCACCACCGGCAGGTCGATCGACAGCCACATATTGGTCCAGCTTCTACCCCGTCTGTCTCCGTCGCGCCGCCGTCAGGTCGCGACGCGCCTGTTGGACGCGCCGAACGCCAGCTTTGCGACGGTGCGGTTGATCGCCGGCGGCGACGGCGGGATCGACGATGCGATCCTGACGCCCGCCGGCAGGGCGTTGCTCGACGCGCTGAAGGCGGAGGATGTGCGGTCCGGGGATCGAGCGGACGAGTTGCTGGTGCTGGGCCTGATCGCCTCGCGCAGCGCTGCCCGCCAGGCCCTCGACCAGCTGGCGGCGACGGGGCTGATCGCCTCCGATCCGCGGCTCGACATGCTGCGGCTCAATGCCGCACTCGAAAACAGGAGACCGACCGAATGAGCGAGAAGCTGCGCATGCCCGCCGAGGCCATCTATGCCGGTGAGCTCGCCGCGCTCGCGGTGGGCGATGTCGACCGCCGCCCATCCGGCTGGGCGCTGTCGCCGAAGCGCGTCGTGACCTATCTGATGGGCGGCACCGCACCCGACGGCACCGCGATCACGCCCAAATATGTCGGCGACCGGAGGCTGATCGAGACGGCGGCGGCGACGCTCGCCACCGATCGGGCGCTGCTGCTGCTCGGCGTGCCCGGCACCGCCAAATCGTGGGTGTCCGAGCATCTGTCGGCGGCGATCACGGGTGATTCGACGATGGTGATCCAGTGCACCGCCGGCACCGACGAGAACCAGGTCCGCTATGGCTGGAACTATGCGCAACTGCTCGCCCACGGGCCGAGCCGCGAGGCGCTGGTCCCGACCCCGCTGATGCGCGCGATGGAGACGGGCAAGCTGTGCCGCATGGAGGAGCTGACCCGCATGGGATCGGACGTGCAGGACACGCTGATCACCGTCCTGTCAGAAAAGATGATGCCGATCCCCGAGTTGAACGGCGCGGTCTATGCGCAACGCGGGTTCAACATCATCGCCACCGCCAACAATCGCGACAAGGGTGTCAACGAACTGAGTTCCGCGCTCAAGCGGCGCTTCAACGTCGTCGTCCTGCCGCTGCCGGCCGATGCCGACGAGGAAGTGGCGATCATCGTCAAGCGTGTCGGCGAGATGGCGCACAGTCTTGACCTGCCCGCGCCGAAGAACGTTGCCGAGGAAGTGGCGCGGGTCGTCGCGATCTTCCGCGAATTGCGCTCCGGCGCGACCGAGGACGGGAAGGTCGCGCTCAAATCCCCCTCGGGCGGGCTCTCGACTGCCGAGGCGATCGGCGTGATGATCGGCGGCATCAGCCAGGCGACCTTCTTCAACGACGGGCAGCTCACACCCGACATGCTGGCCGCCAACATCATCGGCGCGGTGGTGAAGGACCCGGTGCAGGACAAAGCGGTACTGGGCGAATATCTGGAAACCGTGCTCAAGAAGCGACGCGGGTTCGAGGGTTATTACGCCTCGCTGACCGGGCTGATCTGACGCGATGGCGGCCGCGGTATCGCTGTTCGGCATTCGCCACCACGGCCCCGGTTCGGCGCGCCGGCTGGTGGAGGCGCTCGACGCGCTCCGGCCGGCGACGGTGCTGATCGAGGGACCGGCGGATGCCTCGCACCTGCTGCCGATGCTCGCCGATCCGGCGATGGCGACGCCGGTGGCGCTGCTGACCTATGCCGAGGACGATCCCGCGGATGCCAGCTTCTTCCCCTTTGCGGACTATTCTCCCGAATATCAGGCGGTGCGCTGGGCGGTGGCGCATGGCGCAGCGGTGCGCTTCATCGACCTGCCCGCCTCAGACCGGCTGGGCGAGCGGCAGGGCGAGCGGAGCACCGCGGACGACGAGGCGCTGGAGGTCGTTGCCGACGACGATCCGATCGCCCGCGATCCGATCGGCACGCTGGCCATGGCGGCGGGTTATGACGATGGCGAATCCTGGTGGGCCGACGTCATCGAGGAGAACCCCGCCTCGACGCCGGTGTTCGCCGCGGTGGCCGATGCGATGACCGCGCTGCGCGGCGAAGCCTGTCCCCCCTCCGCGCGCGAGGCGGCGCGCGAGGCGCATATGCGGATCGAGATCGCACGCGCCGCCAAGGAGAGTGATGGCCCGGTCGCCGTGGTGTGCGGCGCGTGGCACGTCCCCGCCCTCGCCGCCGGGCCAAGCCTGTCCGCCGATCGTGCCTTGCTGAAGGGACGCCCCAAGACAAAGACGAAAGCGACCTGGGCACCCTGGACCGCGCCCCGTCTCGCCCGTGCGAGCGGCTATGGCGCGGGAGTCGTCGCACCGGGGTGGTTTGCGCATCTGTGGGACACGCGCCACGCCACCGACCGCGATACGATCTGGCTCGCCCGCATCGCGCGGACGATGCGCGAATGCGGTCATTTCGTCTCGACGGCATCGGTGATCGAAGCGCAGCGGCTGGGACATGCGCTGGCTGCCTTGCGCGAGCGGCCACATCCCGGCTTCGAGGAATTGCGCGATGCGGCGATCGCCTGCCTGTGCCTGGGCGAACGCGCGATATGGGACGATATCGCCGCCGAACTGCTGATCGGGTCTGCGGTTGGGGTGATCCCTGCCGACACGCCGCTGGCGCCACTGCTGGAGGATCTCCAACGCCAGCAGAAGGCCATGCGGCTGAAACCCGAAGCACTGGAACGTGCGTTGACGCTGGACCTGCGCAGCGACAGCGGACTGGCGCGCTCGACGCTGCTTCACCGGCTCGACGCACTCGACGTGCCATGGGGTCGTCTGGCCGATGTCGGGCGCAGTCGGGGCACGTTCCGCGAGAATTGGGTGTTGGCGTGGCAGCCCGAATTCGCCGTCCGGTTGGTCGAGAATCTCGTTCATGGGTCGACCATCGCGGAAGCGGCCGATGGGCGGCTGCGTGACGCGATGCGGGTGGAGACCGAGCTCGGCGCGCTGGCAGAGCTGGTGCGCCGTGCCATGATCGCCGACCTGCCACGCGCGACCCGAACCGGTATCGCCCGGCTCGAAGACCGGGCTGCCCTTACCAGCGACTGCCAGGCGCTGCTCGCTGCGCTCCCGCCGATGGCCGATATCCTCCGCTATGGCGAGGCGCGCAGCGGAACGGTCGAGCATCTCGCCGGGCTGATGCCGCGGATCGTGGTGCAGGCGGCGCTGGCCTTCCCTTATGCCGCGCGGAACCTGGATGCCGACGCGGCCGGGGCGTTGCGTGGCGTGATCCTGGCGGCAGAAGGGGCGATCCAGCTGGCAGAGCTGGCGCCGGACGTGGTCGCGACCTGGCACGAGGGTTTGCGCAAGCTGTTCGACGACGAGCAGACGACGCGCCTGATCGCCGGGTCTGCCGCGCGCCTGCTCTACGAGGCGGAGGAACTGTCCGCCGACGAAGCCGCCGCTTTGCTCGCCCGGATGCTGTCGCCGGGAACGCCGGTCGGCGAGGCTGCCGGTTATTTTGAAGGCTTTCTGGAAGGCGCGGGACAGCGGCTGATCCATGACACCGCGTTGCGCGAGGCCGTCGATGCCTGGCTGTCGGCGCTGGACGAAGAGGCGTTCGTCGCCAACCTGCCGCTGTTCCGCAGGGTCTTTTCCGCCCTCGACCGCAACGAGCGCCGCCGGTTGATGGACGCGGCGCTCGGGCGGTCCGGTGACGGAGCACGCGGCTATCGGCTGTTGCCGGGTGCCGCCGCGATCTGGCCCGCGCACGAAGCCCGCGTGATCGCGCTGATGACGGGGGGCGGCGATGGATGAGGATCAACGCGGACGGCGCTGGACGCTCGCTTTGGGGGCCGAAGGTGCCGACGGAGAAGGCGTCCCGCTGTCCGACCGCGATCACCGCATGTCGACAGCGCTCTCCGCGCTCTATGGCGACGGTGAAGAGGGGAAGAAGGGACGCGGCGGCCTCGGCGGATCGGCGCCGCGCGTCGCCAGATGGCTGGGCGACATCCGCGAATTCTTCCCCGCGCCGGTCGTCCAGGTGATCCAGAAGGATGCGTTCGACCGCAAGGGCTTGCGCCAGATGCTGTTGGAGCCGGAGTTCCTGGCGACGGTCGAGGCGGACGTGGGCCTCGTCGCCGATCTGATCGCCCTGCGCGGGGTCATGCCGGAAAAGACGAAGGAGACGGCGCGCGTCGTGATCGCGAAGGTCGTCGCGGCATTGCTGGCACGATTGGAGGCGCGCGTGGCGGATGCGATCCGCGGCGCGCTCGATCGGTCGCGCCGGACCAGTCGCCCGCGTTTCGCCGACATCGACTGGCCGCGCACCATTCGCGCCAATCTCGGTCATTATCAGCCCGAGCATCGCACGGTGGTCCCCGAACGCCTGATCGGCTTCATGCGCCAGCAACGGCGCATCGTCGATCTGGACGAGGTGATCCTGTGCGTCGACCAGTCAGGATCGATGGCCAGTTCGGTGGTCTATGCCTCGATCTTCGCGGCCGTGATGGCGTCGCTGCCGGTGATCGCCACCAAGCTCGTCTGCTTCGACACCGCGATCGTCGATCTGACCGAGGAACTGACCGATCCAGTCGAGGTCCTGTTCGGCGTCCAACTCGGCGGAGGTACCGACATCAACCGGGCGGTCGCCTATTGCGAGGACCGGATCGAACGGCCCGGCAAGGCGCATCTATTGCTCATCACCGACCTTTACGAAGGCGGCGATGCCGAAGCGCTGGTCGACCGGCTTGCACGGATAACGGTGTCGGGCGTCAACGTCATCGTCCTGCTTGCGCTCACCGATACGGGGCGGCCGTCCTATGATCCGCATCTTTCGGCGCGGGTGGCATCGCTGGGCATTCCTGTGTTCGCCTGCACGCCCGACCAGTTTCCCGAACTGATGGCCACGGCACTGCGCTGCGAGGACGTACATGGCTGGGCCGCCGATCGCGATATCAAGCTCGTTCGTTCGGATGGATGAGGCGGGCGACGATATGCCGGTGAACGATCTCGCGCACGCCCGCCGTCCTCCGCGCGGAGCGGGCGCTACTCTGGCGGATCACCGCAAAGCTGCCGTCACCCGCCCGAGGCACCACGTCGCACCCTGTAGACCGTTGCCGCCGATAAAATGGCATGCTGGTGCAGTCATTTGCGCGACGCGCCAGTATAGCGGCAGCTTGTTCTCACCATAGTCATGTTACGAACGCTTTACATGCTTTTAAGAATTTCGCGCGCGCGGGCCGCTATTTCGAATTATTCCCTAAGATGCCTCCATATACTCGTACAAAATGGAGGTCCTCGTGTTTTTTGCGCGCCTAAGCTTGACGATGATTTCCTTGGCGAATTTCCTGCCGCAGGCGGCCAGTGCGCAGGAAGAGCCGGCCAAAGCCGGCACCGTCGCGGCCGACAAGACGGATGCGCACAGGGGCAATAGCGACATCATCGTCACCGCGGTCGCACGCGGCCGCGACCGGCTCGACAGCGCGATCTCGACCAGCTCGCTGCACGAGACCGAGATCCTCAAGATCGCGCCGCGCTCGACCGCCGAGATCTTCCGCAACATCCCCGGCATCCGGTCGGAAAGCTCGGGTGGCGACGGCAATGCCAACATCTCGATCCGCGGCCTGCCGATCGCGACCGGCGGCGCCAAGTTCCTGCAATTGCAGGAGGACGGCCTGCCCGTCCTCGAATTCGGCGACATCACCTTCGGCAATGCCGACATCTTCCTGCGCGCCGACCTCAACCTCGCCTCGGTCGAGGCGATCCGCGGCGGGTCCGCCTCGACCTTCTCGTCCAACTCGCCCGGGGGCGTCGTCAACCTGATCTCCAGGACCGGCGAGGTGACCGGCGGCGCGATCCAGGCGACGACCGGGCTCGACTATAACGAGCATCGCGTCGACTTCACCTACGGCGGCACGGTCGCCGAGGGCACCCGCTTCCAGGTCGGCGGCTTCTACCATCAGGGCGAAGGACCGCGCCGCGTCGGCTACGACGGCACCAAGGGCGGCCAGATCAAGCTCAACGTCACCAAGACCTTCGCCGGCGGCTACGTCCGCCTGTACGGCAAGCTGCTCGACGACCGGTCGGCGGGCTATCTGCCCAATCCGGTGCGCGTCACCGGCAGCGACGCCAATCCGCATTACGAGGATGTCCCCGGCTTCTCGATCGCGCACGATGCGTTGCTCTCGCGCTATATCACCAGCAACGTCACGCTCGACGGCCATAACAACCCGGTCGTCGACGACCTGCGCGATGGCCAGCATCCGGTGGTCAAGGCGATCGGTTTCGAGACGCAGGCCGATCTGTCGGGCTGGACGCTGACCGAACGCTTCCGGTACGCTGACATTTCGGGCCGGTATATTTCGAACTTCCCGTCGGCGGTCGACGGCGCGGCGGCGACCGCGACCGACCTCGGCGGCACCGGCGCGACGCTGCGCTACGCCACCGGCCCGGCCGCCGGCGAGACGATCACCAACCCGTTGGGCCTCAACGGCAACGGCCTGCTCGCCCGCGTCGTCGTGTTCGACACCAAGCTCAACAGCCTCAACAACGTCACCAACGATCTGCGCGTCAGCCGCGTCGACCATATCGGCAAGGGCGACCTGACCACCACCGCCGGCTTCTACGCCGCGCGCCAGACGATCGACACCGACTGGCTGTGGACCTCTACGCTGATGGACGTGCGCGGCGACGGACGCGCGGCCCTGGTCGACGTGTTCGACGGCCGCGGTCGCGCCGTCACGCAGAACGGCTATTACGGTTTCGGCGCGGCGTGGTTCGGCGACTGCTGCCGGCGCAGCTATCGCGTCGATTACGGCATCAACGCGCCGTTCGGCTCGCTCAACTACAAGATCGGCCGGATCGCGCTCGGCGCCAGCCTCCGCTACGATTACGGCAGCGCGCGCGGGTCGATCTTCGGCGCCGACCTCGGCGGTAACCGCATCGGCACGACGGGCTTCGATTTCAATCGCGACGGCACCCTCTCCGCGGCCGAGCGACGGGTGGCGGTGATCCCGCTGGCCAGCCCGGCACCGGTCGATTACACCTGGCACTACCTGTCCTATTCGGCGGGCATCAACTTCCGCGTGTCCGAACCCTTCGCCGTCTTCGCCCGCTACAGCCGCGGCGCCCGCGCCAACGCCGACCGCCTGCTGTTCGGTCCGCAGGTCAGCACCGTCGACGGATCGCTGACCAACCGCGATGCCGGCGTCGATTATGTCCGTCAGGCGGAAGCCGGCCTGAAATATCGCCAAGACGGCCTCACCGCCAATCTGACCGGCTTCTGGGCCGGCACCGAGGAGCAGAATTTCGAGGCGACGCGCCAGACCTTCATCGACCGCAAATATCGCGCCTATGGCCTCGAATTCGATGGCGGCTATGGCTACGGACCCTTCAATCTCACCGTCGGCGCGACCTATACCGATGCCAAAGTCACCGAGGACGCGCTCAGCCCGCAGAGCGTCGGCCGCACGCCGCGGCGGCAGGCCGCGCTGATCTTCCAGGCGACGCCGCAGGTCACCATCGAACGGTTCAGCATCGGCGCCAATGTCGTCGGCACGACGAGCAGCTACGCGCAGGACGTCGGCGACCTGCGACTGCCCGGCTTCACCCAGGTCAACGGCTTCGCGCAATGGCATTGCACCGACCGGCTGCTGCTCTCGCTGAACGCCAACAATCTGTTCGACGTACGCGGCTTCACCGAGGCCGAAGACGGCACGATCCCCGCCAACGGCATCGTCCGCGCCCGCTCGATCAACGGCCGCACCACCTCGCTGTCGCTGCGCGTCGGCCTCTGAACGCGAACGGCGCGGGCATCGCTGCCCGCGCCGTTTCAGCGCCCGGTCATTCCCATTCGATCGTGCCGGGCGGCTTCGACGTATAGTCGTAGACCACGCGGTTGACGCCCTTGACCTCGTTGACGATCCGGGTGGCGACGCGCGGCAGGAAGTCGCTGGGGAAATCGAACACCTCGGCCGTCATGCCGTCGGTCGAGGTCACCGCACGCAGCGCCAGCACATGGTCATAGGTACGGCCGTCGCCCATCACGCCGACGGTCCGCACCGGCAGCAGCACCGCGAACGCCTGCCAGATCGCATCGTACAGGCCGGCGTTGCGAATCTCCTCGAGATAGACCGCATCCGCCTTGCGCAGGATGTCGCAGCGCTCGCGCGTCACCTCGCCGGGGATGCGGATCGCGAGGCCGGGTCCGGGGAAGGGATGGCGGCCGACGAAGACGTCGGGCAGGCCGAGTTCGCGCCCCAAAGCGCGCACCTCGTCCTTGAACAGCTCGCGCAACGGCTCGACCAGCTTCATGTTCATCCGCTCGGGCAACCCGCCGACATTGTGGTGGCTCTTGATCGTCACGGACGGGCCGCCGGTGAAGCTGACGCTCTCGATCACGTCGGGATAGAGCGTGCCCTGCGCGAGGAACGCCGCCCCGCCGATCTTCTTCGCCTCCGCCTCGAACACGTCGATGAAGGTCTTGCCGATGAACTTGCGCTTCGCCTCGGGGTCGGTGACGCCGGCGAGGCCGTCCATGAACAGATCCTGCGCCTCCACATGGACGAGCGGGATATTGTAATGGCCGCGGAACAGGCTGACGACCTGTTCGGCCTCCCCTGCCCGCAGGATGCCGCCGTCGACGAAGACGCAGGTGAGCTGGTCGCCGATCGCCTCGTGGATCAGCAAGGCGGCGACCGATGAATCGACGCCGCCCGACAGGCCGCAGATCACCTTGCCGCTGCCGACCTGCGCGCGGATCTCGGCGATCTTCGCCTCGCGGAACTCCGCCATCGTCCAGTCGCCGGCGAGGCCGCAGACGTGGCGGGCGAAATTGGCGATCAGCTTGCCGCCGTCGGGCGTGTGGACGACCTCGGGGTGGAACTGGACGCCGTAGAAGCGGCGCGCCTCGTCGGCGACGATCGCATAAGGCGCGCCTTCCGATGTCGCGACCGGGGTGAAGCCGGGCGGGATCGCATCGACCTTGTCGCCGTGGCTCATCCATACCTGATGGCGCTCGCCCTCGGCCCACAGCCCGTCGAACAACGCGCAAGGGGTCTTCACTTCGACATAGGCCTTGCCGAACTCGCCACCATCGCCCGAGACGACGACGTTGCCGCCGAGCTGCGCGCTCATCAGCTGCTGGCCGTAGCAGATGCCGAGGATCGGGATGCCCGCCTCGAAGAAGCGCTGCGGCGCCCGGGGGCTGGTGGCGAGCGTCACCGAGGCTGGGCCGCCCGAGAGGATGATGCCGGCGGGCTTGAGCCGGTCGAACGCCGCCTCGGCGGACTGGAAGGGGGCGACCTCGCTATAGACGCCGGCTTCGCGGACGCGGCGGGCGATGAGCTGGGTCACCTGGCTGCCGAAGTCGACGATCAGGATGGTGTCGGTATGCTGCATGGCCGCCCGCATAGCAAAGCCGGCGCGCCATGCCAGTCGATTTCCGCGCGGCTTGAGAGCGAGGATCAAGGCGTGGGCAGCTTCACCTCGAGCGGGGCCGGCGGCGACGGTCGATATGCCGTTGCCGATGGGGAAGGCCTGGACGCGGTGAGCGGGACCGCGCTGTCGTCGGTCCGGCGTACATCTTCATACGCTCCGGGGCGGATAAGCCGCGTCTCCTCGCGCTTGGCGCGCGAAGAAGCGGGTCGCCAGCCCAGCGCCAGCGCTCCAGCCGCGCCAGCTAGCAAGGCTCCGCCAAAAGCATCTGGCCGCACGCGACGACGCTCCAACTCCAGTGCTTCCGACGTCGGGGTCGAGATCACCCTATGCTGCGGATGCCGCTCCCGCGCGGTCGCCGAAGCAGCCAGAGCCAATATCGCGATGATCCGGACGCCCCGCATTAATCGTCTCCCTCTGGAGTCGCATTGCGCAGTCTGATATATAAGTCCGATGCTGACATGATTCTGAACGCCACGAAAAAGGGGCGCGCCGTCGCCGGCACGCCCCTCGATCGTTTCCCGACGATGCCGATCAGGCGGCTTCGTCGAAATCCTCGTCCGACTGGACGGGGCCCGAATCCTGGCCCTTGGCCGAGACGTCGCGGTCGACGAACTCGATGATCGCCATCGGCGAAGCGTCCGAGGCGCGGATGCCGGCCTTGATGATGCGGGTGTAGCCGCCGTTGCGGTCGGCGTAGCGCGCGGCGAGGACGTCGAACAGCTTCACGAGCTGCGCATCGTCGAGCAGACGCGCATGGGCGAGACGACGGTTCGACAGGCCGCCTTTCTTGGCCAGCGTGATCAGCTTTTCGACGTAGGGACGCAGTTCCTTCGCCTTGGCGACGGTGGTGGTGATCTGCTCATGCTTGATGAGCGCGGCCGACATGTTGCGGAACAGCGCAATACGATGGGCCGAGGTACGTTGCAGCTTACGGCCGCCGACGCGATGACGCATGGTAACTTCCTTCGTTCGTTAAGGGGCCGTTTTACGGAGATCCCCAGACCAGGCGGTGTTGAGAACGGGGCCACCGCCATCGGCCCCTTGGAGGAAAGTCGTAGAAAGCTGGCCGGGTGGCGGTGCGGCGAAGCCGCACCGGTCACGTCGAACGGGACGGTGTCGCGACTGCGTCGCTTCCCCCGCCCGTCGGCCGAGTTGATCGCCGAGGCGCGGATTAGCTTGCGCTAATCCGCTGCGATCAACCCATGATTTCCTGCTCGAGCTTCTTTGCCATCTCTTCGATGTTCTCGGGCGGCCAGCCCGGGATTTCCATGCCGAGGCGCAGGCCCATGGACGAGAGAACTTCCTTGATCTCGTTCAACGACTTGCGGCCGAAGTTCGGGGTCCGGAGCATCTCGGCCTCGGTCTTGCCGACGAGATCACCGATGTAGATGATGTTGTCGTTCTTGAGGCAATTCGCCGAACGCACCGACAGTTCGAGCTCGTCGACCTTCTTGAGAAGGTAACGATTGATCTGCTGCGTATCGCCGGCCGCATCGCCGCCAGCCGCCGGAGCGGCCGCCTGGCCGATCGGAGCGGACGAACGGGCGATCGCCGAATCGTCGAAGTGGACGAACAGCGCGAGCTGGTCCTGCAGGATACGACCGGCATAGGCCACCGCATCCTCGGGCGTCACGGTGCCGTCGGTCTCGATCGTCAGCGTCAGCTTGTCGTAATCGAGGTCCTGACCGACGCGCGTCGGGTCAACCTTGTACGACACCTGGCGCACCGGCGAGTAGAGCGCGTCGACCGGGATCAAGCCGATCGGGGCATCGGCCGGACGGTTGGCGGTCGCAGGGACGTAGCCCTTCCCGATGTCGGCGGTCAGCTCCATGTTGAGCGTCGCGCCTTCGTCGAGATGGCACAGCACCAGCTCGGGGTTCATCACCTCGATGTCGCCGGACACGGCGATGTCGCCGGCCTTGACTTCGCCGGGGCCGGTCGCCGAAAGCTGGAGGCGCTTCGGCCCCTCGCCCTGCATGCGGATCGCGATCTGCTTGACGTTCAGAACGATGTCGGTGACGTCCTCGCGGACGCCCGCCAGGCTGGAGAATTCGTGCAGCACGTTCTCGATCTTGATCGAGGTCACGGCCGCGCCCTGCAGCGAGGAGAGCAGCACGCGACGCAGCGCGTTGCCGAGCGTCAGGCCGAAGCCACGCTCCAGCGGCTCGGCCACGAAGGTCGCCTTCCGCTTGCCGTCGCCGCCCTTTTTCTCAAGGCCGTTGGGCTTCTTCAGTTCCTGCCAGTTCTTTGCATTGACAGACACAGGTGTCCCCTAATTTGGGCCGGAACGGGGGCAGCTCCAGCCGGGAGAAAAACGCGCCGACTCGTCAGCCGGCACGTGGAAGATCAGACGCGGCGACGCTTCGACGGACGCACACCGTTGTGCGGGATCGAGGTGACGTCGCGGATCGAAGTGATCTGGAACCCGACCGCCTGCAGCGCGCGAAGCGCCGATTCGCGGCCCGAACCCGGACCCTTGACTTCGACTTCGAGGGTACGGACGCCGTGCTCGGCGGCCTTCTTGCCGGCGTCTTCCGCGGCCACCTGAGCGGCATACGGGGTCGACTTGCGGCTGCCCTTGAAGCCCATCGCACCGGCCGACGACCACGAAATGGCATTGCCCTGCGCGTCGGTGATGGTGATCATGGTGTTGTTGAAGCTGGCGTTCACATGGGCGACGCCGGCGGTGATGTTCTTGCGTTCGCGACGGCGAATACGCTGCGGTTCACGTGCCATTGGTTGAAATCCTGACCCTAATACGGAAATCGCCGGGCAATCGGCCTCGAGCCTGCCTCCGGCGGAGTAATTCGTCCCCCGGACGAATTACTTCTTCTTGCCTGCGATCGGCTTCGCCTTGCCCTTGCGGGTGCGCGCATTGGTATGCGTGCGCTGGCCGCGGACCGGCAGGCCTTTGCGGTGACGCAGGCCACGATAGCAGGCGAGATCCATCAGGCGCTTGATGTTCATCGCCGTCTCACGACGCAGATCGCCCTCGACCGTGTGGTCGGCGTCGATCGTTTCGCGGATCTGCAGCACTTCCTGATCGGTCAGGTCCTGCACGCGGCGTTCCGGCGCGATGTTCAGCTTGGCGATGATTTCCTTGGACTTGGTCAGGCCAATGCCGTGGATGTAGGTCAGCGCGATCACCACGCGCTTGTTGGTCGGGATATTAACACCCGCGATACGTGCCATGAAATGTTTCTCCTAGCTCCACGGGGAACGGCATGGCCGCACGCCCCCATCTCGTCGCATCCTCCGACCCAACACCGCCTTCCAAGACCTTGCATCTACGCAAAGCGCGACGAGCGCAAACGAGCGTCGCCGGAAGCCGGTATTTCGGAGAGGAGTGCAGGTAGGCGGGCGCAAACGCCGTGTCAAGCGACTGGTTCCCGGCGGGTCAGCGGGGGCCCGGGTCCGGGTCACGTTCCTACTTCAGGGCAGGATTAGCGCATGCCGGCATCCATGGGAATCGGACGTGTCGCCAAACCCGTTCCGTCACCCCGGCCTTGCGCCGGGGTCCCGCTTCTTCGATCGGCGGGAAGAAGCAGGATGCCGGATCACGTCCGGCACGACGGCGATGGAAGAGCCGTCGCCACGACCCAATCAACCATATCCGATCCCCCTCCCCTTCCAGCAGGAGGCGCGTCACATCAGCGGGAAGGGCGCCCTGGCCGTGACCGCCATGATCAGCAGCAAGATCGACAGGCCGGCGGACAGGCCGCACAGGACGTAGCCGATATATTGCAGCATCGGCGGATTGGGCCGCGCGAGCCGCGCGTTGCGGGTTGCGCCCTGCAACACGAAGCTCGTGAGCATGCCATACGTAAAGACGATCGAGCCCAGCATAATGCTCCTTCTTGCCGTTTCCGGCGCAAAGCCCCCGCGGCGCGACGCCGCCTGTTCGACGCGGCCCCCCGGCCGCTCCTTGCGCCGTCACCCTATCGGCCCGGGGCTGACAAGAGGTTAACCGTCGGCCGGGCGGGAAATGCGACGAGCGTCGGTTGCAGGCGCCAGCACGTCCTGTGCGCGGCGCGTGACGTCGGGCGCTCTTCAGAGGTCCCGCCTCTTTAGGCGGTCAATGTACCGGCAGCACGATGCGCGCGACGAGGCCCGGGACGTTGTCGGCGAGTTCGAACCGGCCATTGTGGAGCCGGGCGACCGCCTCGATCAGCGCCATGCCGAGGCCGGCGCCGGGCGTCGTCCGCGCCGCGTCGAGTCGGCCGAAGCGTTTGAGCGCCTGTGCACGGTCGGCTTCGGCGATACCGGTGCCGCGATCCTCGACCTGGATCGCGATCTCCTGCGCGTGGCAGACGAGGCGCAACGTCAGTACGCCCCCGCTGGCGGCATGTTTGAGCGCATTGTCGATCAGGTTGGTGATCGCCTGGCTGAGCAATTCGCGATGAAGCGGCATCGCCGGGGCGGAGGCATCGATCGCGACGGTGAAGTCGAGGCCAGCCTCCTCCGCCACCGGTTCGTAGAGTTCGGCGATCTCCTCGACCAGCTCGGCGGGCTCGACGAGGATGAAACGGTCGCGCGACACCGACTCGGAACGGCTGATTTCGATCACCATCGTCAGCATGCGCATGACGAGGTCGGTCTCGACCAGCAGGCCGCCGAGCGCCGCCTCGCGCGCGGCGGGATCGGCGATCAGCACCGCCTGTTCGGTCTTGGTGCGCAACCGGGTGAGCGGCGACCGCAGGTCGTGCGCCATACTGTCGGTGACGACGCGCAATTCGACCATCAGCCGTTCGAGCTTGCCGAGCATCAGGTTGAGCTGATGGCCGAGCCGGTCGAACGCATCGCGACGCGCGGGGGCGACGGGCACGCGCCGCGACAGGTCGCCCTCCCCCGCCGCCTCGATCACCGCGGCGATGCGGTTGAGGCGCAAGCCGACGTAGCGCGCGAGCACCAGCCCGGCGCCGACGCCGAGGATCAGCGACAGCAGCACCGCGACGGCGAGCGCGCCCTCGATCGCGTTGCGCTCCGCCTCGACCAGATCGAGACGGCGGCCGGTCAGCAGCCAGTGATCGCCGATCGGGCGCAGCGTATAGCCGATGTCGTTGGTCGCCTCGCTGGTGTCGAAATCGGCGATGCGGAACTGGCTGGAGACGAGCGGGATGCCGACGTGGGCGGGGGCATAACCGGCGATGCGATCGCCCTTGCCGTCGAGCACCGCGAGCAGCAGCGCCGTGTCGCCGGCGACGCGGGCGTGCTCGATCGCCTCGATCACCGCGGCGAGGCCGTCGGCGCGATAGATCGCACGCATCGCGTCGGATTGCTCGATCGTCTCGCGCCGGACGGTGCCGACCACCGCGGCATCGGTCTGTTTCCAGACGAAGCCGACGAGCACCAGATTGGAGATCAGCGCGAGCGCGATCGACAACAGGGCGATGCGGGCGGTGACGGACAGACGCATGGCCCGTCCTAGCCGACCAACCACCAAATGCGAATCCGGATCAGACCGGATCGGCGGCAAGCCGATAGCCGGCGCCCCGAACCGTGTGGAGGATCGGCGAGGCGAAGCCGTCTTCGAGCTTGCGACGCAGGCGACCGATATGGACGTCGACGACGTTCGAGCCCGGATCGAAATGGTAGTTCCAGATCTTTTCGAGCATCATCGTCCGCGTCACCACCTGTCCCGCGTGGCGGGCGAGGAATTCGAGCAGGTTGAATTCGCGCGCGCCGAGCGGAATGTTGCGGCCGGCGCGAGTAACGTGGCGGGCGAGCAGGTCGATCTCGAGATCGCCGACCGCGAGCTTGGTCTTGGTCGGTTCGGTCGCGACGCGGTCGCTGCGGCGGACCAAAGCCTCGATCCGCGCGGAGAGTTCGGCGAAGGAGAAGGGCTTGCAGAGATAATCGTCGGCGCCGGCCTTGAGCCCGTCGACGCGATCGTCGACCGCGGCGAGCGCGGAGAGGACGAGCACCGGCGTCGCGATGCCCGCGGCGCGGATCGCGCTGACCATCGAGAGGCCATCGAGCCCCGGCAGCATGCGGTCGGCGATGATGAGATCGAAGATGCCCTCGCTGGCGAGGAAGAGGCCGTCGCGGCCGTCGCGTGCCGATTCGACGGAATAGCCGCCCTCGGACAGGCCCTTGGCGAGATAGGCGGCGGTCGAGCTGTCATCCTCGACGATCAGGATCTTGCGGCTCACGGTGTCTTGCTCACGCTTCCTCACTACAGGAAAGGCCGGCGGAAAGCATCCCTTCCGCCGGCCCCTACGGCACCCCCGGGAGTGACGGGTACCGATCTCGACAAACCTGCCGATCGCCGCTGCGACCGTGGGTTACGGTGTAGCGGAGCGGTGGTAGCGATGCGGTGACCGTCAGATGACAAAAGCGTCATGCTTGTAACGGGTTATGTCAATGTGCGGCTGCACCACCGTTCGTCATCCCGGCGTAGGCCGGGACCCATGGACACGCGTGGCCGATGACAGCGCGCCACCGCACGCGCATCGCGACCATGGGTCCCGGCCTGCGCCGGGATGACGATGAATGGGTGGGCGCACGCCCCCCCCCCTCATCCGTCGAGGATCGCCGCGATCGCTTGCGAGACGTGGTCGATGTCGGCCATGCCGTTGACGCGCTCGACCAATCCACGCGCCTGATAGATCGGCAGGATCGGGGCGGTCTTGGCGCGATATTCGGCCATGCGCGTCTGCACCGTCTCGGCATTGTCGTCGGGGCGGCGCTTGAACGCGGTCGAGCCGCAGACGTCGCAGACGCCCTCGACCTTCGGGCGCTTGAAGCGGTCGTGATAGCCCTCGCCGCAATTGGCGCAGGTGTAGCGGCCCTCGACGCGCTCGATCAGCGCGGCCTCGTCGACCTCCAGCTCGATGACATGGTCGAGCGTCAGGCCGCGCGCTTCGAGCAGTTCGTCGAGTGCGGCGGCCTGCGCGGCGGTGCGCGGATAGCCGTCGAAGATCGCGCCGCCGCCGACGCCCTGGTCGAGCCGCTCGCCGATCAAGGCGGAGACGATCGCGTCCGAGACGAGCTCGCCCGCCTCCATCACCGCCTTGGCCTGCTGGCCGACCGGCGTCCCCGCCTTGACCGCGGCACGCAGCATGTCGCCGGTCGACAATTGCTGCATCCCGCGCACCGCCATCAGCCGCTGCGCCTGGGTGCCCTTGCCCGCCCCTGGCGGTCCGAGAAGGATGATGTTCACGCGAGCTCTCCCTGTTTGGCTCGTGGACCTGGACCGAAGTTAGCGGAGACGCCCGCCCTTCAGCTTCGCCTTCTTGATGAGATCGCCATATTGATGCGCGAGCAGATGGCTCTGGATCTGCGTCACCGTATCCATCGTCACGTTGACGACGATCAGCAGGCTGGTGCCGCCGAGATAGAAGGGAATCGACAGCGCCGACACCAGATATTCGGGCAACAGGCAGATGATCGTCAGATAGGCCGCGCCGATCACGGTGATGCGGGTCAGCACATAGTCGAAGTAATTCTCGGTATTCTTGCCCGGGCGGATGCCGGGGATGAACCCGCCATAGCGCTTGAGGTTGTCCGCGGTCTCTTCGGGATTGAAGACGACGGCGGTGTAGAAGAACGAGAAGAAGATGATGCCGGCGGCGTAGAGCGCCATGTACACCGGCTGGCCGTGCGCCAGATATTGGTTGAGGGTGATGATGAAGTCACCCCATTTCGACTGGCCGGCGACGCGCTGGCCGGCGAACTGGCTGATCGTCAGGGGCATCAGCAGCAGCGACGAGGCGAAGATCGGCGGGATCACGCCCGCGGTGTTGATCTTCAGCGGTAGATGGCTGCGGTCGGCCTGCATGCCGCGCTGCGTCTGGCGCTTGGGATATTGGATCAGGATGCGGCGCTGCGCGCGCTCCATGAAGCAGATGAACAGGATCAGCGCGACGACCGCGATGATGATGCCGATCAGCCGCACCGCGTCGATCGAACCCGACCGGCCGCCTTCGAGCAGGTTGACGAGCGTCGTCGGCAGATGCGCCACGATGCCGGCCATGATGATGAGGCTGACGCCGTTGCCGATGCCGCGGCTGGTGATCTGCTCGCCTAGCCACATCAGGAACATCGTGCCGCCGATCAGCGAGACGACCGCGGCGATGCGGAAGGTCATGCCCGGCTCAATCACCGCGGCGAGGCCGTTGCTGGCGCTCAGCGCTTCCAGCCCGACGGCGATGAAATAGCCCTGGATCGCGGTCAGCGCGACCGTGCCGTAGCGGGTGTATTGGTTGAGCTTCTTGCGGCCCGATTCGCCTTCCTTCTTGATCGCGGCAAGCTGCGGCGACAGCGAGGTCGACAGCTGCACGACGATCGAGGCGGTGATATAGGGCATCACGCCGAGCGCGATCAGCGACATGCGGCTGAGCGAACCGCCCGAGAAGGTGTTGAAGAAGTCGAGCACGCCGCCCGTGGTGCGCTGGCTAAGCAGGCCGAGGGCGGTCGGATCGATGCCCGGCAGCGGCACGTAGCTCAGCAGCCGGAAGACGATCAGCGCGCCGATCGTGAACCACAAGCGCTTCTTGAGGTCGGTCGCCTGCGCGAATTTCGCGAGGCTGATGCTTTGCGCCATCTGATCGGCTGCGGATGCCATGCGTGTGTCCTGGAAACAAAAACGGCGGGATGCGTTTGAACCGCCCCGCCGCTCATATAGGCGCTAGGCGCGCCTTGTCTAATCGGTCCGGCGCTTTGTACCCCCGCGCGCGGCGGGGGCACCCAAAGTTACGCCTTGAACGACGCCTTCTTCTCCTGGCGCGCCTTGTACTGCACGCCCTTCTTGGCGGCGGCCTTCTCGGCGGCCGGGACGACCGTCGGGATGTCGAGCGAGCCGCCGGTCTTCTCGACCTGCGCGCGCGCACCCGCCGAAGCGCCGGCGACATGGAAGGCGAGCTTGGTGGTCAGCTCACCCTTGGCGAGCAGACGGACGCCGTCCTTGCCGCCACGAACGAGACCGGCCGCCTTCAGCGCCGCCTGGTCGATCGTGCCGTCGGTCGACAGCTTGCCCGCGTCGATCGCCTTCTGGATCGCGCCGGTGTTCACCTCGGCGTAGTCCTTGGCGAAGATGTTGTTGAAGCCGCGCTTGGGCAGACGCATGTGGAGCGGCATCTGGCCGCCTTCGAAGCCGGCGATGCTGACGCCCTCGCGGCTCTTCTGACCCTTCTGGCCGCGGCCGGCGGTCTTGCCCTTGCCCGAGCCGATGCCGCGTCCGACGCGGATCTTGGACTTGCGGGCACCCTGGTTGTCGCGGAGTTCGTTGAGCTTCATGATATGCACTCGCTTTCGCTTTTGTCGCGCTGATGGAAAAAGGAAGGGGGCCGCTTAGCCCCCTTCCCCGTATTTGTCACTAGGTCGGGACCGCCACCGTTCCGTCACCCCGGACGAAGAGCCGGGGTCCCGCTTCTTCCAAAACGAAAGGAGCGGGACCCCGGATCAAGTCCGGGGTGACGGACGACGTATCAGCCCTGGACCTCGATCATATGTGCAACCTTGCGGATCATCCCGCGGACCTCGGGGCTGTCTTCCAGCTCCGAGACCTTGTGCATCTTGTTGAGGCCGAGGCCGATCAGCGTCGCGCGCTGATCCTTGGTGCGGCGGATCGGCGAACCGGTCTGCTTGATCTTGATCGTCGCCATGTCAGTTACTCCACGACGGCCGCTGCGTCCGCCTCGGCGGTCTGCGAACCACCGCGGCCGAGCAGGTCGGCGATCTTCTTGCCACGACGCTGCGCGACCGACTTCGGCGAAGTCTGCTCACCCAGTGCCTCGAACGTGGCGCGGATCATGTTGTAGGGATTGGACGTGCCGACCGACTTGGTCACCACGTCGGCAACGCCGAGGCTCTCGAAGATGGCGCGCATCGGGCCACCCGCGATGATGCCGGTGCCCTGCGGCGCCGAACGGAGCGTCACGCGACCGGCACCGAAGTGACCGTTGCCGTCGTGATGCAGCGTACGACCGTCCTTCAGGGGAACGCGAACCATCGCCTTCTTCGCGGCCGCAGTGGCCTTGGAGATGGCTTCCGGCACTTCGCGCGCCTTGCCGTGACCGAAGCCGACGCGGCCCTTGCCGTCGCCGACGACGACGAGTGCTGCGAAGCCGAAGCGCTTGCCGCCCTTCACCGTCTTCGAGACGCGGTTGATGTGAACCAGCTTCTCGATCAGCTCTTCGCCGCCGTCGTCCTGACCGGGACGACCGCCACGGTTGTCGCGACCGCGACCGCCGTCACGACCACCGCGATTGCCACCGGGGCCGCCGGGGCCACGGCCACCGCCGCCGCCACCACGACCGCCGCGCGGCGGGCCGCCGCGACCGCCACCCGGACCGCCGAAGCCGCCCTGCTGGCCGCCCTGCGGCGCCGAATTGGCCTCCTGGGGAGCGCCTTCAGCCGCTGCGGGCTGCACGTTGTTCTCGTCAGCCATATTAGAACTCCAATCCGGCGGCACGCGCCGCTTCAGCCAGCGCCTTGACGCGGCCGTGGAACAGGAAGCCGCCACGATCGAACACGACCTGCGTCACGCCGGCGGCCTTCGCCGCTTCCGCCACGCGGGTGCCGACTGCGGTCGCCGCCGCGATGTTGGCGCCGGACGTGTCGCGCACGTCCTTTTCCAGCGTCGAGGCCGAAGCGACGGTCTTGCCGGCGACGTCGTCGATCACCTGGGCATACATGTGCTTGCCCGAGCGATGGATCGACAGCCGCGGACGGGTGCCCGAACGTGCCTTCAGCGCGGTACGATTGCGCCGACGGCGCTTCGCGAAAAGAGAGAGACCCTTGGTCATTACTTCTTCTTCCCTTCCTTGCGGAAGATGAACTCGCCGTCGTACTTGATGCCCTTGCCCTTGTACGGCTCGGGCTTGCGCCACTGACGGATCTCGGCGGCCAACTGGCCGACCTTCTGCTTGTCGGAACCGCTGATCTCGACGGTCGTCGCGTCCGGCGTCTTGACCTCGATGCCTTCCGGCACGTCGATGTTGACGTCGTGGCTGTAGCCGAGCTGCAGCTTGAGGTTACGACCCTGCGCGGCGGCGCGATAGCCGACGCCGGTGATCAGCAGCTTCTTGGTGAAGCCGTCGGTCACGCCGGTGACCAGGTTCTGCACCATGGTCCGCTGCATGCCCCAGAACGCGCGAGCGCGCTTGGTGTCGTTGGCCGGCTGCACCTGGATGCCGCCGTCCTCGAGCGTGTAGCTGATCTCGTCGCGGAGCGGCATGGTGAGGGTGCCCTTGGGGCCCTTCACGCTGATGATGCCGTCGTTGATCGTCGGGGTCACGCCGGCCGGCAAAGCGATCGGCTTCTTACCAATGCGGCTCATCAGAAGACCTCCGCGAGCACTTCGCCGCCGACATTCTGCTCGCGCGCTTCCGCGTCGGACAGAACGCCACGCGGCGTCGAGACGATGGTGATGCCGAGGCCGTTGCGGACGCGGGGAAGTTCCTGCGAGCCGGAATAGACGCGGCGGCCGGGCTTCGAGACGCGGGCGACGTGCTTGATCGCCGGCTGGCCCTCGAAATACTTCAGCTCGATGCGGACGCCCGCTGCGGGGCCCATCTGCTCGTCGCTATAGCCACGGATATAACCCTCGCGCTGCAGCACGTCGAGCACGCGGATGCGCAGCTTCGACGCCGGCGAAAGGACGGAGTCCTTCTTCGCGCGCTGGCCGTTGCGGATGCGGGTGAGCAAATCACCCAGGGGATCGGTCACTGCCATGATGAATCCTTACCAGCTCGACTTGGTGAGACCGGGGATCATGCCCTTATTGGCCAGATCACGGAGCATCACGCGGGCGAGACGGAACTTGCGGTAGTACGCGCGCGGGCGGCCCGTGATCTCGCACCGGTTACGGATGCGGGTCGGGTTCGCGTTGCGCGGCAGTTCCGCCATCTTGAGGCGAGCGATCAGACGCTCGCTCTCGTCGAGGCTCTGGTCATTCGCCATCGCCTTCAGCTTCGCGAGCTTGGGAGCATATTGCTTCACAAGCTTCTTGCGACGCTCATTCTTGTTGATCGAACTCAGTTTCGCCATGGACTTAAGCTCTCTTCCTTACTTCAGGAAAGCGAGGCTGCTCACGCAGCCTGCTTCTGCTGCTCAGCCTCGGGCTGAGGGAACGGGAAACCGAAAAGACGGAGCAGCTCGCGCGCCTCGTCGTCGGTCTTCGCCGTGGTGGTGACGATCACGTCCATGCCGCGCACCTTGTCGATGCGGTCATAGTTGATCTCGGGGAACACGATCTGCTCCTTGATGCCGCAGGCATAATTGCCACGGCCGTCGAAGCTCTTCGGGTTGAGGCCGCGGAAATCGCGGACGCGGGGAAGAGCGATCGTGATGAAACGGTCGAGGAATTCGTACATGCGCTCGCGGCGAAGGGTGACCTTCACGCCGATCGGCATGCCTTCACGCAGCTTGAACTGCGCGATCGACTTCTTCGCCTTGGTAATCACGGGCTTCTGGCCGGCGATCAGCTCCATTTCGGAAGCGGCCTGATCGACGCGCTTCTTGTCCTGGGTGGCCTCGCCGACGCCCATGTTGAGGACGATCTTCTCGATCCGGGGGATCTCGTTGACGTTCTTATAGCCGAACTTCTCGACCATCGCCTTAACGATCGTGTCCTCGTAGATGCCCTTCATGCGGGGCTTGTAGGCTGCATCAGCCATCGATCTTGTCCCCCGTCTTCACGGCCACGCGGACCTTCTTGCCGTCCTGCGTTTCGAAACGAACGCGGGTGGGCTTGCCGTCGGCGGTCACGTGCGCGACCTTCGAGATGTGCAGCGGCGCCTCGATCTTCTCGAGACCGCCCTGCGGATTCGCCTGGGTCGGCTTGCGGTGACGCGTCGCGACGTTGACGCCGCCGACGACGACCTTGCCGTCCTTCGGCATCGCCAGGGTCACGGTGCCGGTCTTGCCCTTGTCCTTGCCGGACAGGACGATGACCTGGTCACCCTTCTTGATCTTCGCGGCGGCCATTACAGCACCTCGGGAGCGAGAGAGATGATCTTCATGTGCTTCTTGCCACGCAGCTCGCGCACGACCGGGCCGAAGATACGGGTGCCGATCGGCTCCTCGTTCTTGTTGACCAGGACGGCGGCGTTGCCGTCGAAGCGGATGGTCGAGCCATCGGCACGGTGAATGTCCTTGGCGGTGCGGACGATGACGGCGCGATGCACGTCACCCTTCTTCACCTTGCCGCGGGGCTGTGCTTCCTTGATGCTGACGACGATGATGTCGCCGACCGTGGCGGTACGACGCTTCGAACCGCCCAGCACCTTGATGCACTGCACCCGCTTCGCGCCGCTGTTGTCAGCGACGTCGAGATTGGATTGCATCTGGATCATCGATCCATCTTCCTTCTCTGCTCATGGGGTGGATACCGACCCAGCCCCGCCTAAAATAACGACCCCGGCGCAGCGGACTGCACCGGGGGAGCGGCCCTGTAACCACTCCGCTGGCAGGACGCAAGCCCCGCCATCTTCATCCGCCGGCCGAGGCCGGCGGCGAATTATGCGTCGACGTCGACCCGCTCGGGCGTCGCATGGGTGTTCACCCGATCGACGACCTTCCAGGTCTTCAGCTTGGAGATCGGTGCGGTCTCTTCGATCCGCACGGTTTCGCCCTGCTTGTACTCGTTCGCCTCGTCATGGGCGTGGTACTTCTTCGAGCGACGGATGATCTTGCCGTAGAGCGGGTGCTTGACCTTGCGCTCCACGTTCACGACCACCGTCTTGTCGCCCTTGTCGGACACGATCAGTCCGGTCAGCACGCGCTTCGGCATCTGATGTTCCTTACTTGGCAGCCGCGGCGCTGGTGCGCTGCGCCTGGAGGGTCTTGATCCGCGCGATGTCGCGACGGACTACCTTGACGCGGCTCGGCTTCTCGAGCTGGTTCGTCGCCGCCTGGAAGCGGAGGTTGAACTGCTCGCGCTTCAGCTGGCCGAGGCTTTCGGACAGCTGATCGTCGCTCTGGCTAAGAAAATCGGATTTGGCCATTATCACTCGCCTCCGAGGTGGCTGGTGTCACCCAGGCGGGCGACGACCTTGACTTTGATCGGGAGCTTCATCGCGGCGCGCTCGAATGCCTCTGCGGCAATCTTGCCTTCGACGCCGTCGAGCTCGAACAGGATCCGGCCCGGCTTGACGCGGGCGGCCCAAAACTCGGGCGAACCCTTGCCCGAGCCCATGCGGACTTCGGCCGGCTTCGACGAGACGGGGACGTCCGGGAAGATACGGATCCACAAACGCCCCTGGCGCTTGATGTGACGCGTGATCGCGCGGCGGGCCGCCTCGATCTGGCGTGCGGTGATCCGGTCCGGCTCCATCGCCTTCAGGCCGTACGACCCGAAGTTGAGGCTGGTGCCACCCTTGGCGTCGCCATGGATGCGGCCCTTGAAGGCCTTGCGGAATTTGGTGCGCTTTGGCTGCAACATGTCGTGTCAGTCCTTAACGACGGTCGTCGCGGGCCGGGCGGACGCCGGAGGTCTGAGCCTCCATCATCAGCCGGTCCTGCGCCATCGGGTCATGGCCGAGGATCTCGCCCTTGAAGACCCAGACCTTCACGCCGCACACGCCGTAGGACGTGTGGGCCTGGGCCTCGGCATAATCGATGTTCGCGCGCAGCGTGTGCAGCGGAACCCGACCTTCGCGATAGCTCTCCGAACGCGCGATCTCGGCGCCGCCGAGACGGCCGCCGCAGGCGACGCGGATGCCGTCGGCACCCAGGCGCATCGCCGACTGCACCGCACGCTTCATGGCGCGGCGGAAGGCGATACGACGCTCGAGCTGGTCGGCGATGCCCTGCGCGACGAGCTTGGCGTCGATCTCCGGCTTGCGGATCTCGACGATGTTCAGCGACACGTCGGACTTGGTCATCGCGCCGATGGTCTTGCGCAGCTTCTCGATGTCCGAGCCCTTCTTGCCGATGATGACACCGGGACGGGCAGCGAAGATCGAGATGCGGCACAGCTTGGCCGGACGCTCGATGACGACCTTGGAAATGGCGGCCTGCGGCAGCGTCTTCATGATGAAGGCGCGGATCTTCAGATCCTCCAGCAGCAGCTGGCCATAATCATGGCCTTCGGCGAACCAGCGGCTGTCCCAGGTCCGGTTGATCTGGAGCCGCATGCCGATGGGGTTGCTCTTGTGACCCATTATGCTTCTTCCTGCTCGCGCACGACGATGCGCAGACGGCTGAACGGCTTCAGGATGCGGGTGGACTTGCCACGGCCGCGGGTCGCGAAGCGCTTCATGGTGATCGACTTGCCGACCGAGGCCTCGGCGACGACGAGCGCGTCGACGTCGAGGTTGTGGTTGTTCTCGGCGTTGGCGATGGCCGAGGCCAGCACCTTGCGCGCGTCGATCGCCATCGCCTTGGTCGAAAACTGAAGGATGCTCATCGCATCGCCGACGGGCTTGTTGCGGATCAGCGCCGCGACCAGGTTCAGCTTCTGCGCCGAACCACGGATCTGCGTCGCGACGGCAAGCGCTTCCTTCTCGCCGACCTTGCGGGGGGATACAGGCTTGCTCATCAGCGCTTGCCCTTCTTGTCAGCGGCGTGGCCGGGGAAGTAGCGCGTCGGCGCGAACTCACCCAGCTTCATGCCGACCATGTCTTCATTGACCGACACCGGCACGAACTTGCGGCCGTTGTAGACGTTGAACGTGAGGCCGACGAACGACGGCAGGATGGTGGAACGACGCGACCAGGTCTTGATCGGCGCGCGGCCACCGGCATCCTGCGCGGTTTCCGCCTTCTTCAGAAGGCTCAGTTCAACGAACGGGCCCTTCCAGACTGAACGAGCCATGGTTAGCCCTTCCTCTTAGTCGAATGACGCGACCGGATGATCATCTTGTCGGTCGACTTATTGTGACGGGTGCGAGCACCCTTGGTCGGCTTGCCCCAAGGCGTAACCGGATGACGGCCGCCCGAGGTCCGGCCTTCACCACCGCCGTGCGGATGGTCGACCGGGTTCTTGGCGACGCCGCGGGTCAGCGGACGCTTGCCCATCCAGCGCGAACGCCCGGCCTTGCCGAGGTTCTGGTTCTGGTTGTCCGGGTTCGACACCGCACCGACCGTCGCCATGCATTCGCCACGGATGTAGCGCTGCTCGCCCGAGTTGAGGCGGACGATGACCATGCCGCGGTCACGACCGACGACCTGCACATAGGTGCCGGCCGAACGGGCGATCTGACCACCCTTGCCCGGCTTCATCTCCACGTTGTGGACGATGGTGCCGACGGGCACCTGGCCCAGCTCCATGGCGTTGCCCGGCTTGGTGTCGGTCTTCTTGGCCGCGAGGACCTTGTCGCCCGGCGCCAGACGCTGCGGCGCGATGATGTAGGCCAGCTCTTCGTCGGCATACTTCACCAGCGCGATGAACGCGGTGCGGTTGGGGTCGTATTCCAGACGCTCGACGGTGCCTTCGACGTCCCACTTGCGACGCTTGAAGTCGACGTAGCGATACTTCTGCTTGTGGCCGCCGGCGATGCCGCGGCTGGTCACATGACCCTTGTTGTTGCGACCACCGGTCTTGCGCTTGCCTTCGGTAAGCGCCTTGACCGGCTTGCCCTTGTAGAGCGCGGATTTGTCGACGAGGATCAGGCCGCGGCGGGCCGGGCTCGTCGGGTTGTAATGCTTGAGTGCCATGACCCTTAGATCCCCGTCGTCACGTCGATGGACTGGCCGTCCTTCAGGGTGACAATGGCCTTCTTCATGTCGGAGCGCTGGTAAGGAGCGCCCTTCCACTTCTTGGTCTTGCCCTTCTGGACGATCGTGTTCACGCCGGTCACGGTGACGTCGAAGAGAGCCTCGACGGCAGCCTTGATCTCGGGCTTGGTCGCGTCGTTCGCGACCTTGAACACAACGGCGTTATGCTCGGAGAGCAAGGTCGCCTTTTCGGTGATGTGCGGCGCGACGATCACGTCATAGTGACGGTTGTCGACGGCCTTCTGCTGCTTAGCCATTGAAGCGAGCCTCCAGCTTCTCGACCGCCGCGCGGGTCAGGACCAGCGTGTCAGCCTTCAGGATGTCATAGACGTTGGCACCAGCCGCCGGCAGGACGTTGATCTCGTGCAGGTTGCCGGCAGCGAGGGCAAAGCTCGTCTCGACGGTGTCACCGTCGATGACCAGCGCCGACTTGCCGAAGCCGACCTTGGCGAGATCGCCGACCAGCGTCTTGGTCTTGTTGTTCTCGACCACGATGCTGTCCATGATGATCAGCGAGCCGGCCTTGGCATGGCTCGACAGAGCCATCTTGAGACCGAGCGCGCGAATCTTCTTGTTCAGACCCGGGTTGAAGTCGCGGACGCGGGCGCCGTGAGCCTTACCACCGCCGATGAAGACGGGAGCGCGGCGATCGCCGTGACGTGCCGTACCGCCGCCCTTCTGGCGACCGAACTTCTTGCCGGTGCGCGCGACGTCCGCGCGCTCGCGGGTGCCACGAGCCGTCTCGCGACGCTTCTCGAGCTGCCAGGTGACCACGCGGTGCAGGATATCGGCGCGCGGATCGAGGCCGAAGACCTCGTCGTTGAGCTCGACGTCCGCCGCAGCGGTGCCGGCGAAGGATTGAACCTTGACCTTCACGTTCAGCCCTCCTGGCCGTCGGTAGCTTCCGGCGCGCTCGTCTCGGCGGGCGTGTCGGCTACGGTGTTGCTGTTGGCAGCCTGCTTCAGGCTGGCGGGATAGGGAGCCTCGGCATGCGCCTTGACCTTGACCGCGTCCTTGACGAACAGCCAGCCGCCCTTCGACCCAGGGACCGAACCCTTGACGAAGATGAGGCCGCGCTCGGCGTCGGTGCCGACGATCTCGAGGTTCTGCTGCGTGCGGTTGCGGTCGCCCATGTGGCCGGCCATCTTCTTGTTCTTGAAGACCTTGCCCGGATCCTGGCGCTGACCGGTCGAACCGAGCGAACGGTGCGAGACCGAGACGCCGTGCGTCGCGCGCAGACCCTTGAAGTTCCAGCGCTTCATGCCGCCGGCGAAGCCCTTACCCTGGGTACGACCCTGGATATCGACCAGCTGACCGGCGACGAAATGCTCGGCCGAGATTTCCGCACCGACGTCGAGGAGGTTGTCCTCGCTGACGCGGAATTCGGCGACGACCGCCTTGGGCTCGACTTCGGCCTTGCCGAAGTGGCCGCGCTGCGGCTTGGCGACATTCTTGGCTTTTGCGACGCCAGCACCGAGCTGAACGGCAGTGTAGCCATCACGATCTTGTTCGCGACGGGCAATGACCTGGAGGCCTTCGAGCTGCAGGACGGTGACCGGCACGTGGCGGCCATCATCCTGGAACAGGCGGGTCATACCCATTTTCTTCGCGATCACGCCAGTGCGCATGATCCATTACTCCATTACAGAGGCACGCCCGGGACCATTCCCGTACGTGCGTGCGGCGCCTCGCTAAAGGCGCCATCCAACCCGATTGTAGCTACGTCGCCCCGTCCCGGGCTGGTCGCCCCCGTTGCCGGGAACATGACGGGAGACGCTGGCCCGGCAACCGAAGCGGCCGGCGGTATCTCGTGTCTGTCAGGTACTCCGCCGTGGCGAAGGGCCCGAACCGCTGCTCCGCCTGGGCGGAAAACAGCAAACCCGCGGGACTCACGTCGACCGCGGGATGCGGGCCATTACGCCAACCTGTTGACTGCGTCAACAGGGACCCCGGCCTTCGCGGGGGCTAAAGGCGCGCTGGCCTGAATCAGGCCAGCTTGATCTCGACGTCAACGCCTGCGGCGAGGTCGAGCTTCATCAGCGCGTCGACGGTCTGCGGGGTGGGCTGCACGATGTCGAGCATGCGCTTGTAGGTGCGGACCTCGAACTGCTCGCGCGACTTCTTGTCGATGTGCGGACCGCGGTTGACGGTGAACTTCTCGATGCGGGTCGGAAGCGGAATCGGACCGCGGATGAGCGCGCCGGTGCGGCGCGCGGTGTCGGCGATGTCGCCGGTCGCCTGGTCGAGCACACGATGATCGAACGCCTTGAGGCGAATGCGGATATTGCTGTCCATGATCCCTACCGATGCGAAGGAGCACGACCCCGGCCGTCTCCACCGCCGGTAGGCGGAGGACTCGTGCCGCTGGTGCTGGACCGGCGGGATGAGATCGGCTGCCCGTTATGACGGATGCAGCACGACGACGAGAAAGAGCCGTAACTCAGTAAAACTTGGAGGAGCGCCCTTAAAGGAGCCCTCATTAAATAGCAACGGCCCGACTCTCCTTTTTTGGAGAGCCGGGCCGCTGTTTTCGATCGGACCGGCGCCGGGGCGCCGGACCGGATCTTACTTGGCGATTTCGCTCACCACGCCCGCGCCGACGGTACGACCGCCCTCACGGATGGTGAAGCGCTGGCCGACGTCCATGGCGATCGGCGCGATCAGCTTGATGCCGAGCGAGATGTTGTCGCCGGGCATGACCATCTCGGTGCCCTCGGGCAGCTCGACGGTGCCGGTCACGTCCGTCGTGCGGAAGTAGAACTGCGGACGATAGTTGGCGAAGAACGGCGTGTGACGGCCACCCTCTTCCTTCGACAGCACGTACACTTCCGACTGGAAGTCGGTGTGCGGCTTGATCGAGCCGGGCTTGCAGAGCACCTGGCCACGCTCGACTTCGTCGCGCGCAACGCCACGGATCAGCGCACCGACGTTATCGCCGGCCTGGCCCTGGTCGAGCAGCTTGCGGAACATCTCGACGCCGGTGACGGTGGTCTTGCGGACGGTCGGGTGGATACCGACGATCTCGACTTCCTCACCGACCTTGACGATGCCCGTCTCGACGCGGCCCGTGACGACCGTGCCGCGACCCGAGATCGAGAACACGTCCTCGATCGGCATCATGAACGGCTTGTCGAGCGGACGCTCCGGCTGCGGGATATATTCGTCGACCTGCTTCATCAGCTCGAGCACGGCGTCCTTGCCGAACGTGTCGTTCGAACCCGACAGCGCGCAGGTCGCCGAACCCTTGATGATGGGGATATCGTCGCCCGGGAATTCGTACGAGCTGAGCAGCTCGCGGATTTCCAGCTCGACCAGCTCGAGGATTTCCTCGTCGTCGACCAGATCGACCTTGTTCATGAACACGACCATCGCCGGCACGCCGACCTGACGGGCGAGCAGGATGTGCTCGCGGGTTTGCGGCATCGGGCCGTCGGTAGCCGACACGACCAGGATCGCGCCGTCCATCTGCGCGGCGCCGGTGATCATGTTCTTCACATAATCGGCGTGGCCCGGGCAATCGACGTGTGCATAGTGGCGGTTGGTCGTCTCATACTCGACGTGCGCGGTCGAGATGGTGATGCCGCGCTCACGCTCTTCCGGAGCCTTGTCGATGTTCGCGAAGTCGACCGCGGTGCCGCCGGTCGTCTCTGCCAGCACCTTGGTGATCGCGGCGGTCAGCGACGTCTTGCCATGGTCGACGTGGCCGATGGTACCGATGTTGAGATGCGGCTTGTTCCGCTCGAATTTTGCCTTAGCCATTTTCCTACCTTCTGATTCGAATTCGGTGCCGCCGGGGCCACGCGAACGCGGCCCTTTAGCGGTAGATGATTGGTAACGCCAGCCCCTGCCCGCAGCCTAAGCCCGGCTCTCGCCGGCGTTAAGCGCCAGTGGGAGACCCTTTCGGCATCTCGGGGTCAAGTCACCTTGACCCCGTGTGCCTTAGGCCATCTTCGCCTTGATCTCGTCGGCGACGTTGGTCGGAACCTCGTCGTAGTGCGAGAACTGCATGCTGTACTGCGCGCGGCCCTGGGTGAACGAGCGGAGCTGGTTCACGTAGCCGAACATGTTGGCCAGCGGCACCATCGCCTCGACCGTCTGGGCGTTGCCGCGGCTGTCGGTGCCCTGGATCTGGCCACGACGGCTGTTCATGTCGCCGATGACGTCGCCGAGATAATCCTCGGGGGTGACGACCTCGACCTTCATGATCGGCTCGAGCAGTTTGATGCCGGCCTTCTGGGCCGCTTCGCGCATCGCGCCACGCGCGCAGATTTCGAACGCCAGCGCCGACGAATCGACGTCATGGTAGGCGCCGTCATACAGATGCACCTCGAAGTCGATGATCGGGAAGCCGATCAGCGAACCCGTCTCGGCAGTCTCGCGCATGCCCTTCTCGACGGAGGGGATATACTCCTTCGGGATGTTGCCGCCCTTGACCTCGTCGAAGAACTGGAAGCCCGAGCCACGCTCGCCGGGGACGACCGTCAGCTTGACGCGACCGAACTGACCCGAACCACCCGACTGCTTCTTGTGGGTGTAGTCGATGTCGACCTTCTTCGCGAGATATTCGCGATAGGCCACCTGCGGCGCGCCGACGTTGGCCTCGACCTTGAACTCGCGCTTCATGCGGTCGACGAGGATCTCGAGGTGGAGCTCGCCCATCCCCTTGATGATCGTCTGGCCCGATTCGGCGTCCGACGAGACGCGGAACGAGGGGTCCTCGCGGGCGAGACGATTGAGCGCGACGCCCATCTTCTCCTGGTCGGCCTTGGTCTTCGGCTCCACCGACAGCTCGATCACGGGCTCGGGGAATTCCATCCGCTCGAGGATGATCGGGGCGTTGATCGCGCAGAGCGTGTCACCGGTCGTGGTATCCTTGAGACCCGCCAGCGCGACGATGTCGCCGGCATAGGCCACCTGGATGTCCTCGCGGTCGTTCGCATGCATCAGCAGCATGCGGCCGACCTTTTCCTTCTTGTCCTTGACCGAGTTGGTCACCTGCGACGCCGCCTCGAGCTTGCCCGAATAGATGCGCGCGAAGGTGAGCGTGCCGACGAAGGGATCGTTCATGATCTTGAATGCCAGCGCCGAGAACGGCGCGGTGTCGTCCGAGGGACGCTCGTCCGGCGTCTCGCCGTCGAGCTTGACGCCCTTGATCGCCGGCACGTCGAGCGGCGACGGCAGATAGTCGACGACCGCGTCGAGCAGGGGCTGCACGCCCTTGTTCTTGAACGCCGAGCCGCAGACGACCGGCACGAATGCCATGCCGAGCGTACCCTTGCGGATCAGCTTCTTGAGGTCGGCGACCGACGGCTCGTTGCCCTCGAGATACGCCTCCATGAGGTCATCGTCCTGCTCGACGGCCATCTCGATCAGCTCGCTGCGATACTTGGCGGCCTTGTCGGCCATGTCTGCAGGGATGTCCTGATATTCGAACTTGGCGCCCAGGCTCTCCTCGAGCCAGACGATCGCGCGATTCTCGACCAGGTCAACGAGGCCCTTGAAGCCACCCTCGATGCCGATCGGCAGATAGAGCACGGCCGGACGCGCGCCGAGGCGCTCGATGATCGAATCGACGCAGAAGTAGAAATCGGCACCGGTGCGGTCGAGCTTGTTGACGAAGCACATGCGCGGCACGCCGTATTTGTCGGCCTGGCGCCACACGGTCTCGGACTGCGGCTCGACGCCGGCGACGCCGTCGAAGCAGGCGACCGCACCGTCGAGCACGCGCAGCGAACGCTCGACTTCGATGGTGAAGTCGACGTGGCCGGGGGTGTCGATGATGTTGATGCGGTGCTCGGGGCCCTTGCCCTCTTCAGCCGACCAGAAGCACGTCGTTGCGGCGGACGTGATCGTGATCCCGCGCTCCTGCTCCTGCTCCATCCAGTCCATCGTCGCGGTGCCTTCGTGCACTTCGCCGATCTTGTAGGACTTGCCGGTGTAATAGAGGATGCGCTCGGTCGTGGTCGTCTTGCCGGCGTCGATGTGCGCCATGATGCCGATGTTGCGGTAGCGGTCGAGCGGATGGCTGCGGGCCATGATCGTGGTCCTTCGGACTTGAGTGGTAGTAGGCAGGCCGGCTGTCTAGCCGATCAGCATTTTGGCAAGCGCGGCGCCGGCCCCCACGAGCGCGGCGCCTGCCACCAGACCCTGGGCGAGAAGCAGCCAGGGCGAAATCATTCTATCCCGCTCCAGCTTCAAGCGCTCCGCCAGAAGTTTGTATTCTTCGGCGGTGCGCTTGCCGGCTTCCGCCATCAGCTTTCGCGTTTCGGCTTCGAGCTTCGCAGAATCGCGATTAAGGCGGCGGATGTCGTCGTCCGATGTATCGGGTATCGTCGCCATCCGCCGCCTCCTCGCCGCCTATATAATCACCTACCAGCGATAATGCGAGAAGGCGCGGTTGGCTTCGGCCATGCGGTGCGTGTCTTCGCGCTTCTTCACCGCGTTGCCGCGGTTGTTGGCGGCATCCATCAGCTCGCCCGACAGGCGTGCCGACATGGTGTTCTCGCTGCGCGCACGGGCGGCAGTGATCAGCCAGCGGATCGCCAGCGCCTGGGCGCGCTCCGGACGGACCTCGACGGGGACCTGGTAGGTCGCACCACCGACGCGGCGCGAGCGCACTTCGATGCCCGGCTTGATGTTGTTGAGCGCGTCGTGGAACACGCCGATCGGCTCGCGCTTGGCGCGGCTTTCGACGGTTTCGAGCGCACCGTAGACGATCAGTTCGGCGACGGACTTCTTGCCGTCGAGCATGACCGAATTCATGAACTTGGAGAGAACCTCATCCCCGAACTTGGGATCAGGCAGGATGACCCGCTTTTCGGGACGACGACGACGTGCCATTTCAAAAACCTTTCTAACTTCAGCCTGATGGTCGAGCCCCGAGCGACGGGGCCAACCGGCTTACTTCGGACGCTTGGCGCCGTACTTGGAGCGGGACTGACGGCGATCCTTGACGCCCTGCGTATCGAGCACGCCGCGCAGGACGTGGTAGCGGACGCCGGGAAGATCGCGCACACGGCCGCCGCGGATCAGGACCACAGAGTGCTCCTGAAGGTTGTGGCCTTCGCCCGGAATGTAGCTGATGACTTCGCGGCTGTTGGTCAGGCGGACCTTGGCCACCTTGCGCAGCGCCGAGTTCGGCTTCTTCGGGGTCGTCGTGTAGACGCGGGTGCAGACGCCGCGCTTCTGCGGGTTCTGCTCCATCGCAGGGACCTTCGACTTGGCCTTCTGCGGGTCGCGGCCCTTGCGGACCAGCTGGTTGATCGTCGGCATGAAGCCTTCACCTCGTATGTGGGTTACTTTGCTGGAGCCTTCACAGCACTTCGGAATACAAAAAGGGACGGATGGCGGCGCATGCACCACCCCGGCCCCACAACTTTGCATCCAGCAATGTTCAAGCATGTCCGCCGGATCGCTCCGACAGACGGGGCGGGCCTATACGCAGAGTCGGGGCGCGGGTCAACGGGGCGCCCCTTCCGCACCCGCGCCGGCTAGCGCCGGGCGAGCGTGGCGAGCAGCACCTTCTCGAATCGCGCGGGATCCTCGACCTGCGGCGAATGGCCGAGCCCGTCGAGCGGGATCAGCGTCGCGTTGGGCATCTGCGTCACCGCCTTGCGGGCGACGACCGGGATCGCCTCGAGGAACTGGCGCAAATTGGACGGCGTCTGCGCCCGTCCGAAAGCGGTGCGATCGAGCGTGCCGATGAGCAGCGTCGTCGGCGGCTTCAGGCGATACAATTCGTGCGCGACCGGCTGCGTCTTGATCATCTCGCTGGTCTTGGCCTGGGCGAGCGCCACGGCGTCACGCCCTGCCCCCTGGTACATGCCCGCGAGCATCCATACCCAGCGGTCGTAGGCGGGCTTCCAGGTGCCGTGATAGTAATTCTGCTGCTGATAGGCCTTGATCGAGGCATAGCTCGCCTTGCGCTCGCCCGCCCACAAAGTGTCGACGTCGACGTACGGCAGCCCCTCCTCCGACCGGTCCTTGAGGCCGAGCGGATTGATCAGCACCAGCCGCTCGACCGCGTCGGGATAGAGGATCGCGAAGCGCATCGCGAGCATGCCGCCGAAGGAATGGCCGACGATGGCAGCGCGGGGGATGCCCCGCGCCTCCATCAGACGGCGGGTGAACGAGGCCAGCATCTCGAAGCTATATTGCGCGGCGCGCGGCTTGGCGGATTTGCAGAAGCCGATCTGGTCGGGGACGAGGACGCGATAGCCGGCGTTGGCGAGCGCCCGCGCGCTGCTTTCCCACGTCGCGCCGCAGAAGTTCTTGCCGTGGAGCAGCACCACGCTGCGGCCGTTCGGGCGTGCCGGCGCGATGTCCATGAAGGCCATCGTCGCGGGCTGGCCGACGACGTCGAAGGTCATCGTCTGCACCGGCCAGGGATAGGTGAAGCGTTCGAGATTGGCCCCCAGCTCGGGCGCCGCGACCGGATCGGCGGCGATGCCGACCGCGGGCAGGCATGCCAGCGCCAGTGCCGCACCCGCCGCCATGATCTTCGCCAACCGTCGTCTCCCGTGACCGTTCGTTACCGTCCCATAATGAGATGACGGCCGGCCGTCACCCATGCGATGACGATCGCGCAGGATCGTCTTGCCCTTTTTTCCGCAAGGCGGTAGAGGGCGCGGCGCTGCAGGAGTGTAGCTCAGTTGGTAGAGCATCGGTCTCCAAAACCGAGGGCCCACGGTTCGAGTCCGTGCACTCCTGCCAGTCCCGCCCGCGATGCGCCGGCCGGACCTTGACCCATCGCAATGAATTTTTTGTCATATTGGCGGTGACGCCGACAATCGTCCTGCTATAAAGCGACCATGGACGAGGCCACACGATTTACGCTTGTTTATGCCATTATCGGCGTGTTGCTGCTGATCGGCGTACCGGCGCTGATCGTATATTTGCGCAAGCGCAAGCGTGAGAAGCTGCGGCGGCGCGGAATCAAGACCTACGGTCATTGACCGGCGCTGCGGGCGCCTCGGCGTCCCGCATCCCGGCGGACTTGCCTTTACCGGCCCGTGCGGCTATCTGCGCAGGCCATCCGACAGCTGAGGACGGGCCACGCCGGTTCCCCACATGAGGGAAGCGGCAGCGGCCTTATGCCTTCAGCGACACGGATTTTTCGTGATTCCAGCGGGTTTTGAGAAAAAACAGTGGCGAAGACGACCCCCATCGAATTCATCCGTCAGGTGCAGGCCGAGACCAAGAAGGTCGTCTGGCCGACCCGGCGCGAGACGGTCATGACGGGCATCATGGTGGTCATCATGACCACGATCCTCGCGCTGTTCTTCCTGGGCGTCGACACGTTCTTCAACGCGGTCGTCCAGGCGCTGCTCAAGCTCGCGAAGTAAGGGTTTTCCAATGGCGCGCTGGTACATCATTCACGCCTATTCGGGCTTCGAGGGCAAGGTCCGCGACGCGATCATGGCCGAGGCGACCCGGCTCGGCCTCGATCAGCTCGTCGAGCAGATCGAGGTGCCGACCGAGACGGTGACCGAGGCCCGCCGCGGCAAGAAGATCGCGGTCGAACGCAAGTTCATGCCCGGCTACGTGCTCGCCAAGCTCAACATGAACGACGACGTCTACCACCTCGTCAAGAACACGCCCAAGGTGACCGGCTTCCTCGGCAGCATGGGCAAGCCGCAGGCGATCAGCGAGGCCGAGGCCGCGCGCATGCTCAACAGCAAGGAAGAGGCCGCCGCGGCGCCGAAGACCAAGGTCAAGGTCGATTACGAGATCGGCGACGCGGTCAAGGTGCTCGAAGGTCCGTTCGCGAGCTTCAACGGCATCGTCGAGGAACTCGATTTCGACAAGTCGAAGGTCAAGGTGTCGGTGTCGATCTTCGGCCGCGCCACCCCGGTCGAGCTGGACTTCGAACAGGTCGAACGCTCGAAGTAATCGCGGATCGCCGCAGAGACACGAAGGGCCGGAGCGGCGACGCTTCGGCCCTTGTTGTGTCCGCGCCAAAGGGCAGAGCGACAAACAAATTCCTCCCCCGCCAGGGGGAGGAATTTGATTGCAGATCGATCCCCCTAAGCCGCCGCGCAGGCATATGTGCTCGCGGATGCCCCCGCGACGGTGCGCAGATCGGCGATCAGTGCGTCGACGCGTGCCGGATCGGCATCCCAGGCGAACATGAAGCGGGCGCCGCCGCCGATGAACGTATAGAAACGCCAGCCCCGCGCGCGCAGCCCGTCGAGCACCGCTTCGGGCGCGGTGAGGAAGACGGCATTGGCGTCGACCGGGAACATCGGCACGATATCGGGCAGGTCGGCGACGGCGGCGGCGACCCTCCGGGCGCAGGCGTTGCCGTGTTCGGCGTTGCTCAGCCACGCGCCGCTTTCCAGCAGCCCGACCCAGGGCGCGGACAGGAAGCGCATCTTCGAGGCGAGCTGCCCCGCCTGTTTGCAGCGATAGTCGAAATCCTGCGCCAGCGCGGGATCGAAGAACAGCACCGCCTCGCCGACCGCCATGCCGTTCTTGGTGCCGCCGAAACACAATACGTCGACGCCGGCGCGCCACGTGATGTCCGCCGGGCTGCACCCCAAGGTCGCGCAGGCATGCGCGAACCGCGCGCCGTCCATGTGCAGACGCAGCCCGAGTTCGCGGCAGACCGCCGACAGCGCCGCGACCTCGTCGATCGTATAGACCTGCCCCGTCTCGGTCGGCTGGGTGATCGTCACGACGCGCGGCTTGGGGAAGTGGATGTCGGCGCGCCCCGTCGCGAGCTTGCGGATCGCCTGCGGATCGAGCTTGCCGCTGTCGGTCGGCGCGACGAGCAGCTTGGAGCCGTTCGAGAAGAATTCGGGCGCGCCGCATTCGTCGGTCTCGACATGCGCCTGCGCCGAGCAGATCACGCTGTGATAGGATTGGCAGAGCGAGGCGAGCGCGAGCGAATTGGCGGCGGTGCCGTTGAACGCGAAGAACACCTCGCACTCGGTCTCGAACAGGTCGCGGAAGGCGTCGGAGGCGCGCTGCGTCCAGTCGTCGTCGCCATATGCGCTGGCGGAGCCGCGATTCGCCAGGTCCATGGCCTGCCACGCTTCGGGGCAGATCCCGGCATAATTGTCGCTGGCGAATTGCTGGGCGTCGGTCACGTCGCTGTCCTTCTTCCGGTTCGATGCACCAGAGACGAAGCGACGTGTGGCGTGATCCCGTTGGTTGCCGGTCCGGCCACATCCCTCCATCTGCATGGAGGCACCACCTTGCTCGGGAGCAGGTTGGTGTCGGGCGTCGTCCCGACTCTTGATGCTGTCGCGCCCTTAGCGACAGCAGCGTATACGATCAAGAGGGTGACGAAGCGTTTCCCGACGCGGGACGGCACGGCGTGCGGCTTGCCGCCGTCACGACATCTGCCTAAGCCTGCGTAATACCAATTGGATACCGGAGGCACAGGATGACGCGACGCAGGGGTGGGATCGGCCGATATGCCGCCTTGGCCGCCACGCTGGCGGGGCTCGCCACCGCGGCGGGCGCGGCCGAGCCGGCGACGCTGCCGGCGATCTTCCCCGCGCCCGCGTCGATCGCGCTCGGCAGCGGCACGGTGACGTTGGGCGATTCGGTGGTGCTGGTGGTCGCGCCGGGGACGCTGGGCGAGACGGTCGCGCTGATCCGCGGCATCCTCACCGCCGCCGGCGTCACCACGATCGCTACCGCCCGCGCCGTGCCGGCGGCGCTCGACCGGACCTATGTCGTCCTCGGCACCGGCGACGCCGGCGTGATCCGCGCCGCGCTCGCGCGCAGCGGCACGACGCTCGACGGCTATGCCGAGGGCTATACGATCGCCAGCCTCGCGATCGGCAGGGGCAGTCTGATCACGCTTGCCGGTCATGACGCCGACGGCCTGTTCCACGCGGCGCAGACCTTCCGCCAGCTCGCCCGACGGCCCAGCGTACCGACCTTGGTGATCCAGGATCATCCGGCGATGCCGATCCGCGGCACGATCGAGGGCTTCTACGGCGCGCCGTGGACGATGGCGGATCGCACCAAGCACCTCGCCTTCCTCGCCAGCGTCAAGGCGAACACCTATGTCTACAGCCCCAAGGACGATCCGTTCGCACGCGCGCGCTGGCGCGAGCCCTACCCCGCCGCGACGCTGAGCGCGCTCGGCACGCTGGCGGCGACGGCGCGGCGCAATCACGTCGACTTCGTCTATGCGATCTCGCCGGGGCCGAGCGTCTGCTTCTCCGACCCCGCCGACGCGCAGGCGCTGGAGCGCAAGTTCGACGCGTTGCGCGCGATCGGCATCGACAGCTTCTACGTCGCGCTCGACGACATCGAATATACCAAGTGGAATTGTGCGCGCGACACCGCCGCCTTCGGCCCGTCCGGCGCGCAGGCGGCAGGCGTCGCGCAGGCGCAATTGCTCAACATCGTGCAGAAGGACCTGACCGCCAAGGATTCCAAGGCGCGGCCGCTGATCATGGTGCCGACCGAATATTACGATGCGAAGGAAACGCCGTACAAGGCGGCGCTACGCCAGCACCTCGACCCGCGCATCGTCGTGCAATGGACCGGCACCGACGTGGTGCCGCCCGCCATTTCGATCCCCGACGCCAAGGCGGCGACCAAGGCGTTCGGCCGCAAGACGCTGCTGTGGGACAATTACCCGGTCAACGATTACGCCCAGACCACCGGGCGGCTGCTGCTCGCGCCCTATGACCGGCGCGAGGCGGGGCTATCGGGCGAGCTGACCGGCATCCTGTCCAACCCGATGAACCAGGAAGCGCCGAGCCGCGTCGCGGTGACCGGCGTCGCCGCCTTCGCGTGGAACGACCGGGATTACGACCCGACGCTGACCTGGCATGCCGCGGCGCGCGACCTCGCCGGCGGCGACGAGCAGGCGACCGCGGCGCTGCTGCTGTTCTTCGACACGCAGCATATGGCGCCGACGTTCGGCAGTCAGCCGTGGCAGCCGCAGGCGCCGCAGCTCAAGGCGCTGCTCGACGGCGTGCGCGAGACGCTGGCCGAGGGCGACGCGGCGGCACGGCAGGCGGCGATCGCCGACCTGGCGCAGCGCGCCGATGCGCTGGCGGGTGCGTCGGACATCATCCGTTCGGGCACGGTCGATCCCGCCTTCGCCGCGCAGGCGCGGCCGTGGCTCGATGCGCTGCAACGCTGGGGCCGCGCGCTGCAGCTGACCGCGGCGGGGCTCGATGCGGCGAATCGCGGCAGCGGCGCGGCAACGCGCTATTTCGCCGATGCCAAGCGGCTGGCAGCCGAAGCGGCGGCGATCCCGTCGATCCCCGGCGCGACCCGGTTCGATGGCCCGATCAAGATCGCCGATGGCGTGCTCGACCGGTTCGTCGCCGAGGCGCCTGGGCTGATCGCGACGCCGCCGACACACGCCGCCGCCGACTGACCTGTTCGCCGCCCCGGATCGTGTTATCGTTGCGGTCCGGGAGCGAACATGGAGGCGGATTTGGCTTTTCTATGGTCCCTGCTGCTCGCGGCGCCGGCCGTCCCGGCGGTGCCGGCGCGATTCGTCGCCTTGCCCGCGGGCGAGCGGTTGCAACGGCTCGACGACTTCCGCGATTCGCTGCCCGCGGCGGAGCGGCGGCGGCTCGACCGGGCATTGCCGCGCTCGGCTGGGGGCGGGATTGCGCGCTGCGACAATATCGAACGCAGTCGCGCGTCTTGCGAGTCGGCGGCCTATCTGCCGGCATTGCGCGTGACCGGACTGCTGCCGCGCTTCCTCGCGACGCTGCGCACGCCGGGCGATCGGGCGACCGGGCGCTAGCGCAGCAGCGTCTTGCGGAAGTCCGCCAGGGTGCACAGGCCGGCGACGCCGCGCGTCGTGCAGCCGGGGATCGGCAGTATCGCGACATAAGGTGCGGTGAGCGGCGCGGCGCTGCGGATCTGGGCGAGCGTCTGCGATCGGTAGAGCGCGCGGACGTAGCGGCCGCCGCTGGCGTCGCGCAGCCGTTCGAGGACGATCGCGCCGCCCGGCGACGGATCGTCGGCGGCAAGGCCGGGGACGCGCCAGTGCAGGTCGAGCAACCCGCCGAGGCTGGCGATATTGGTGTCGTGGCCCGAGATCATCGTCACCGCCGCGCCATCGTCGCCGGCGAGCGAATCGGCGATCAGCGGCGCGAGCAGCGCGAGATTGGCGCGGGCGACGTAGCGCGGGCGGGCGAGCAGGCGGAATTCGCTGCTGTGCAGCGCCGACAGGCGGCCGATGTCGGCGGGCGTCGCGCGACCCCAACCGACTTCGGGCATCGGTTTGCCGTCGGCATATTCGAGCAGCAGCACCTGCGCCGCGGTCGAGGCGCGGTCGAGCGCGCCGGTGAGCTTGGGGCGCTTGCCGGGCCGGGCGGGGGCGAGGCCGGTCGGCGTGGCGGCGATGCCGCAACCGGGCGTGGGCTTGCCGCAGAGGATGACGTCGAGCCGCGTCAACAACGGGGCGAGGCGGCGTTCCTCGGCAGCGATGCCGTCGGGACCGGCGGCGGCGAGCACCGCGGCGCGCGCCTGCTCCGCATCGAACGGCGCCGCGCCTGCGTCGATCGGCGAGAACAAGGGATCGGCGACGTCCTGCGGCTTGTGCTCGGGGGCGACCGGACAGCCGGGGGCGAGACCGGCGGCGTAGGTGCGCGCGGTTTCGATCGTCCGCTGGTCGCTGTCGGCGACGATGCGGATGCGCGCGCAGCCCCGGCGCGGGAGCAGACCGGCGGCGGTCCAGCGCGCGCGGTCGTAGGTCGCAACGCGGGCCAGCGCGGCGCGGCCGTGCGGGGTGAGATAGCCGGGAGCGACGGGCCATTGCGGCCATGCGCCGCGCGCGCTGCCCTCGGGCAGTGGCGGCGACTTGGTCGGCGGGCGGACGCCGTGGCGCATCAGCAGCACGACGCGGTCGAGCGTGAGGCCCGCCGGAGGGGCGGGTTCGCTCGCCGCGGCCGGCGCGGCGGTACCGGCGATCAGCGCGGCGATGAGCAGGCGTTTCATGTCTTGTCCCCTCCTGAGGCAGCGAACGCTACCCGTCGGGTGCCGCACCTGTCGCAGCACCGTCCACCGCCGCCTAGAAATGGAGCTGGGCGCCCCAACGGAAGCTGTAGCCGTAGCGTTCGCGCTCGATCAATTGCGGCTTCGATCCGATATAGCGGCGCCAGGCCGCGTCGGTGAGGTTGAGCGCCTGACCGAAGAAGGTGAGCTGCGGCGTTACCTCATAGCTGAGGTTGACGTCGAGCTGGCCGTTGCTGTCGGTATATTGGTCGGTCGCGGCGCTGGTGCCGATCGTGTCGAGATAGGGCGAACGATAGGAATAAGCGGCGCGGATCGCGACGCCGTATTTCTCGTAGAAGATTTGCGCGGTGCCGACGTCGCGCGACTGGAGGAACAGCGGCAGGTCGCCGGTGCGCGGCGGCTGGCCGGGAACGGTGCCGCTGCCATGACCGGTGATATGCGCGTAATTGACCGCGAAGCCGAAGCCGTCGAGCGCGCCGGGCAGGAAGGTGAAGCGGACCTGCGCGTTCGCCTCGATCCCCTGCACCTCCGCCTTGTCGAGGTTGAGCGGCTGGACGACGCTGACGCCGGTCAGCGCCTGGCCGGCATAGGTCCCCGTCTGGCCGATCCGCGTGCCCGTGTAGATCGGATCGTCGATATGTTTGTAGAAATAGCCGACCGACAAAAGCCCCTGCCCCGGCAGATAATATTCGACCGCGCCGTCGAGATTGACCGCCTTGTACGGCTTGAGATCGGGGTTGCCGAGCGTGACCGTCGTCGGCGAGGTGGTCGTGTCGACCGCGACATAGGGCGACAGGTCGGGGTAGTTCGGGCGGCCGATCGCGGTGGTCGCGGCACCGCGGACGATCAGGCCGTCGGTCACCTCCCATTTCGCGTTGAGGCCCGGGAAGACGTCGGTGTAGCTCTTGCGGCCGAAGGCGTTGTAATCGGCGTCGAGCGCCGAGGCGGCGGTGATCAGCTTGCCCTTGGTCCGGTCGCGGGTGTTCTCGACGCGGACGCCGGGCACCAACGTCAGCGTGCCGAGGTGGAGCGTCGCCATCGCATAGCCCGCCGCGATGCTCTCGCGCACGTCATAGTCGTTGGCGAGGCTGTTGGTGCGGCTCGATGCGACGTTGACCGCGATCGTGCCGGGATTGGCGGCGAGGAACGCCTGCGCCCGATCGTAGCCGATGCGCACCGGAAAGGGATAGGCGCCATCGTAGAAGCTGGTGTCGCCGAGATAGGAAACGTTGGCGAGCGTGAAGCTGCGGCCGGTCGTGAGACCGTAATTGAGCACGTCGCGCGCATTGGTCTTGTGGCGATCGAGATATTTAGCGCCGACCTTGATGCTGCTGTCGCTGCCGAGGCCTAGTGGCACGGTGACGTCGGCCCGCCCCTGCCACAAGGTCTCCACCGCATTGCGCGTCTCGTAATTGACGCTGTTGAAGCCATAGGCGCTCTGGTTGGCGTTGGGCTGCACCGTCGGCGTGAAGACATACGGCGTGTCGGAGACGTCGTAATTGACGGTCAGCGCAGTACCACCGGTGCGGAAATTATATTCCGAGCGCAGCGGATCGCGCTTCTGCGCGCGGGTCCAGCCGCCGGCGAGATCGAGCGTCGCATCGCCGCCGAGCGCGAGGCTGCCGCCGCCCTGCACCGACTTGGTGTTGTCCGTCTCCTGCCGGCGGCGGACGCGAACGCTGCCGCGGCCGCGGAAGGTGCCGGTGGTCGCGGTCTGATTGGCGAAGGCGGACTGGTTATCGATGATGAACTGGTCGCGCGTCTCATTGTCGTCGAAGCGCGACAGCGTGCCGCGCAGGAACAGCTTGACCGCGTCGCTCGGCCGCCAGTCGAGATTGAGGACGACGCCCTTGCGGGTCCGCGTCAGATTGTAATCGCGCAGGCCGAGCTGGTCGGGCAGAACGTAGCTCTGGTTCGCGCCGGTAGACGATGCCGGCACTCGCCAGCTCGTCGAACCCTGGAAATTCTCCGATTCGATCGGCCGCTTCGAATAATTGACCGAGAGCACCGCGCCGAACTGGCCATCGTGGCCGAACAGGCCGCCGACCTGCGCGTCGCCCTCCCACGGATGGCCGCCGTTGATGTGATAGGCGCCATATTGGATGCGCGCGTCGGCGAAGAGCGGCTTGTTGCGGTCGAACGCGGTCAGCGTGCGGATGTTGACCTCGCCGCCGATCGCATTGGCGTCCTGATCCGCGGTCAGCGACTTGGTGACGACGATCGAGTTGATCAGCGCCGAGGGGATGTCGTCGAGCTTGACCTGACGGCCATCGGGCTCGGGCGCCGGCAACGTCAGGCCGTTGAGCACCACGTTGACGAGATTGGGGTTGATGCCGCGGATGATGACATAGCGGCCCTCGCCCTGGTCGTTGGCGACCGACAGGCCGGGCAGGCGGCGCACCGCCTCGGCGACATTCTGGTCGGGCAGTTTGCCGACATCGTTGGCGTAGAGCGCCTCGACGAAATTGTCGGCGCGGCGCTTGGTCTCGATCGCCTTCTTCTCGCCCTGCGCGGTGCCGACGACGACGATATCGGCGTCGGTCTGCACGTCGGCCTGCGCAGCCTCCTGCGCGGTCGCGGTGTCGTGCGCCGCATCGCTGCTCTGCGCCGCCGCGGGCACCGCGAACAGGCCGAGCGCGGAAACGCCCGCCATCAGTGCAACATTCTTCATCACCACGTCCCCCTCGCGCTCCCGGGGAGCGTCCAAGCGGGCGGGCTAGGCAGGCCGAATGACAGAATGGCGGCATTGGCGTAACCGTTCTGTTACGTTGCCCGTCTGCAACAGGACGTGGAGCAGCGACAATCCGCGTCGAAGATCAAACAGATACGCTCGGATTCATGCCGCGCGATCCGGCGTGGCGGCGCGCAGCGTCAGGATGGCGACCGCGCCCCTGCCCCGGCCCTCGCTCTCCAGGCGCAGCGTGCCGCCCATCGCGGTCATCGAATTGGCGCACCAGTGCAGGCCGAGGCCACCGGATTTGTGCGCGCGGGTCGAAAAGCCGCGCTGGAACACGGTCGTGCCGGTGGCCGCGTCGAAGCCTTCGCCGTCGTCGCGGATATGGACGGTGACGACGTCGCCCGACTGGTGGATCGACACGCCGATGCTGCCGCTGTCGCTGCCGGTGGCGGCGACCGCCTCGGCGGCGTTGCCGAGCAGGTTGCCGATCACCTGGCTGAGGATGACGCGATTGGCGCGGACGTAATGCGGCCCGGCGGGAAAGCTGAACGCGATCGAGGCGGCATCGGCATAACGCGCGATCGCGGCGTTGCGCGCGACGATGTCGCTGAGGTCGCAGCTTTCGAGATGCGGGCGGTCGTGCGCCTGCTGCTGCTGCTGGCCGATGATCTCCAGCACGTGCGCCATCGCCTCGCGACCGACGCGCAGCTCGCCGCGCATCGTCTCGCGCCCGGCGACCTCGGCGGCGAAGGCGGCGGTGACGAAGGCGGCGAGCCGCGCGCGACGATCGGGCGGGAGGGTATCGAGCGCGAGTTCGGCGAGCGCGCGCTCGACGGTGGCGCGATCGATCGGCGGCGGCTGGGCGATGCCCTGGGTCAGGATGGTGCTGATCGGGGTGAGCGCGTTGCGGACGTTGTGCATCACCGCGACCGCGCTTTCGCTGCGGCCGAGCGCGAAGCTCTGCACCTCGATCTGCTCGCGCAGGTCCTTGAGCTGCGACAGCATCGCGTTGAGGCTGCGGCCGAGCGAGCCGAATTCGTCGCGGCGGCCGTCGCCCTCGAACAAAGCGATCGATCCCGAGGCGCGAACGCGCTGCATGTGACGCTCGACGCGCTGCAGCGGCGCCAGCACCAGCCGCGCGATCACCCGGCGCAGCACGACGAGCACGATCAGCAGCAGCAAGGTCGATCCGGCGGCGGCGAACAGCAGCATGCGCCGGCCGAGCGAGGTGGCGTCGCGGGTGACGTCGAAGCGCGCGGTGGCGATCGCGCGACCGTCGGGCGTGCGGATCGGCACCGCGATCGTCATCCGGCCGTGCGCCGAGGCGACGCGCCCGCCGGCGTCCGCGGCCGGACCGATCCGCGCGTCGAGCCGCAGCAGGTCGGAGAGCTGGCGCGACGTCAGTTCGCGCGCCATCAGCACATAGCCGTGCGGATCGCCGCTGCCGTCGGAACGGCGCACCCGCGCGACGCCGATCGCCGCGATGGCGGGGCCGACGCGCGCGTAGAAATGCGCCGACATACTGTTGCCGAGGATGCGGGCGAGATCGGTGCGGGTGGCGACCTGCGCCAGCGCCGCCTGCATCGCGCGGCGGGTGGGCGCCGGGGACGCATCGCGCCAGCGCGCGACCCGGACGCCGCCGTCGGCAGCGACATAGGCGATGCCCTGGACGCCGAGATCGCGCAGCGCGAGCCGCGAGACGCCGTTGCGCTCGAACGCCGCCGCGGCCGGCGACGCCGGGGGCGGTGTCGTCATATAGTCATAGCCCTGCGTCCAATTGCCGTAATCGCGCACGGCGGTCTCGACCTTGGCGGCATAGTCGGAAAGTGCGGCGCGGGTGCGGTCGACATGTCCCTGCACCGCCTTCGCCTCCAGCGCATCGAAGCTGGGCGTGATGATGCCGGCGAGCAGCACGGTGATGCCAAGTGCGCCGGCGACGCCGACCAATGTGAGGATCAGCACCAATTTGGCGCCAAGCGACATCGCCCGGCCGGATCGCGCGCGCAGGGATCGCGTGGCGAGCCCGGGCGCGCGCATCAGCTGCCGGTTCCGGTATCCGCCCGGTCGCCCAGCGCGCCGCTTATCACCCGCCGCTCGGCGAGCGCGATCGCGAGATCGGCGGGCACCGGCGGCGAGAAGAAGAAGCCCTGCAGATGGCTGGTGCCGGCGAGGCGCAGCGCCTGTACCTGCGCGGGGGTCTCGACACCCTCGGCGATCACCTCCAGCCCGAGCGCGCGGCCGAGGTGGATGATCGAATGGACGATCGCCGCACTCTCGCGCTCGCGGCCCATGCCGTCGATGAAGCTGCGATCGATCTTGAGGCTGTCGAGCGCGAATTTGCGGATGTTGTAGAGCGAGGAATAGCCGGTGCCGAAATCGTCGAGCGCGATGCGGAAACCCATCTGGCGCAGGCGATAGAGCGTCTCGGCGGCGCGCTCGGCATCGTCGAAGATCGCGGTTTCGGTGATCTCGATCTGCACGCGGCCCGGCAGCACGCCGGCACGCTGGACGCTCTCCATGACGTGGCCGACGAAATTGTGGCGGCGGAACTGGCGCGGCGAGAAATTGACCGAGACATATTGGCCGGGGAAGCGCTGCACCGTCTTCAGCGCCTCGTCGAGGATCCAGTCGCCGAGGTCGTGGATGACGTTCGATTCCTCGGCGATCGGGATGAAGATCGCCGGGCTGATCGGGCCATATTCCTCGGTATTCCAGCGCACCAGCGCCTCGAAGCCGATCACCTCCAGATCGCTGCGGCCGACGATCGGCTGATAGACGAGGCTGAGCTCGCCGCGCTCGATCGCGGCGGCGAGGCCCTGTTCGACGCGGCGGCGGAAGCGGATGCCCTCGTCCATGCTCTCGTCGAACAGGCGGGTGATGCTGCGGCCGGCGCGCTTGGCGTCGTTGAGCGCGAGGTCGGCGCGGCGCAGCGCGTCGATCGGGTCGCAGCCGCTGCCCTCGACGACGACGACGCCGGCGGAGGCGCCGCTCTGCACCGAATTGCCGAACACCTGATGCGTGCCCGCGCAGGCGGCGACGATGCGGTCGCACGCCATCACCGCGGCCTCCTCGCCGGCGGCATCGAACAGCACGCCGAATTCGTCGCCGCCGAGCCGCGCGACCACCGCCGCCTCGGGCGCATGCGCCTGAAGGATGGCGTAGACGTCGCGGATCAGCGCGTCGCCGGCAAGATGGCCGAGCGTGTCGTTGACGATCTTGAACCGGTCGAGATCGAACATCGCGGTCGCGAACAGGCCCGGGCGACGGGCGCGATCGCCGAGCGCGCGCAGGAAGGCGAGCCGGTTGGGGGCATCGGTGAGCGAATCGTGCGTCGCCATGTGGAGCGCGCGGCTCTCGTTGGCGGCGAGTTCGGCCGCCTGTTCCTCGAGCTGGACGATCTGCTGCGCGAGCTGCGTCCGCGCGGCGGCGAGTTCGCGGTCCACCTCCCACCGGCGCGCCAGCGCGGTCGCGGTCTGGATGATCTCGGCGACCTCGAAGGGTTTGGCGATGTAGAAGATCTTGTCGGCGGGACCGGCGACCTTGCTGATCTCGATCGGCGAGAAATCGGAGAAACCGGTGACGATGCACAGGTTGATCTCGGGATCGATCGCGCGGATGCGCCGCGCGGTCTCGCGCCCGTCGATGCCGGGGGGCATGCGGATGTCGATGAAGGCGACGGTATAAGGCGCGCCGGCCGCCTGCGCCGCCTCGACCGCGGCGACCGCCTCATGCCCCTGGTGGCAGAAGGTGAGTTCGAACGGCTCGGGCTCGTCCGGATCGCGCGCGGCATCGGCGCCGAACAGATCCGCCGCCATCACGCCGAGCGCATCCTCGTCCGCGCCGCGCCGGCGGGCGAAGCTGCGCACGTAGCTGTCGTGCATCGCCGGTTCGTCGTCGACGACGAGCAGGCGCTTGCGCGGCAGGCGTTCGGGTGCGGCGGCAGTCATCGACACGAACTTCCCTCTCCTCGTTGGCGGAGAGGTAAGCAAATACGGTTAAAGGGCCGTGAACGACTTTAACTGATCTTCGAGCGCCTGGCCGCCGAGCACGATCGCGCCGAGCGGCCCCGCATTGCCGCCGAGCGCCGGCGGGACGACGAACGCGGGCTCTGAAATCTCGGGCAAGGCGATATATCCGGCGAGGCTCTTGACCATCGCGGCACGGATACGCGGGAAGAGATGGTCGTTGCCGACCATCACGCCGCCGCCCATCACGATCCGCCGCGGCACGCCGGTGAGCACCAGCGTGTGGCAGAGCTGTGCAAGGACATGGCCGACCGGCTCCCAGACCGGATCGTCGGCGGCGATGTCCTCGCCCTTCTTGCCGGCGCGCGCACCGATCGCGGGACCGGCGGCGAGCCCCTCGAGGCAGCCGCCGTGGAACGGGCAGATGCCGATCCAGTCGTCGCCGGCCAGCCGGTCGGGACGGACATGCCCCAATTCGCTATGGGTGAGGCCGTCCACCGGCACGCCGCCGGCGATCAGGCCGACGCCGATGCCGGTGCCGACCGTCACGTAAGCGACATCGCGGAGCCCCTCGGCGGCGCCCCAGCGCGCCTCCGCCAGCGCCGCGCCGACGACATCGGTATGGAAACCGGTCGGCACCTCGTAGCGCGCGGCGAGCCGCTTGGCGACGTCGGTCCCCGCCCAATGCGGCTTGGGGGTCGAGGTGACATGGCCGTAATCGGCGGCGTGCCGGTCGATCGAGATCGGGCCGAAGCTGGCGATGCCGAGCGCATCGAACTTGCCCCAGCCGTCGAGGACATGCTCGATCGCCGCCAGCGTTTCTTCGGGCCGCGTGGTCGGCAATTGCACGCGATCCTCGATCGCATCGGGCCCGCGCGCCAGCAGGCAGACGATCTTGGTCCCACCCAATTCGATACCGGCTACCAGAGGGGGGACGCTAACCACGATCGTTTCTCCTTAGGGCGCGGGCGTTAGCCGACAACAGCAGGTTAGGCGAGGGCCAGCGCAAGCGACGCAAGCAACCGCCCGATCAGACCGCCGGCCATCGCCGCCTGTATGCGACTTGCCCGCCAGCGCCCGGACGATAGCCCGACCAGCCGGTCGCGCACGAACGGCAGGACGCGGCTGTCGGATTGGTAGACCGGAGTAACGCGGTGGCCATCGCGCACCGGTAGCAGTACCGCGGCGAGCCCCGCCGGCCCGCAACCGGCGACCGCGATGTCCCGGGGCGCGGCTATTCCACCGTCACCGATTTGGCGAGGTTGCGGGGCTGGTCGACGTCCGTCCCCTTCGCCACCGCGACATGATAGGCGAGCAGCTGCACCGGCACCGCATAGACGAGCGGCGCGATCAGCGGATGGACTTTCGGCATCGTGATCGTCGCGACGCAATTCTCGCCTGCCGCCTGGATACCGTCGTAATCGCTGATGAGGACGACCTTGCCGCCGCGCGCCTGCACCTCCTGCATGTTGCTCACCGTCTTGTCGAACAGCGGGCCGGAGGGGGCGATGACGATCACCGGCACGTTCTCGTCGATCAGTGCGATCGGGCCGTGCTTCATCTCGCCGGCGGCATAGCCTTCGGCGTGGATGTAGCTGATCTCCTTGAGCTTGAGCGCCCCTTCCAGCGCCAGCGGATAATCGGTGCCGCGGCCGAGATAGAGGACGTCGCGTGCGCTCGCGATCACGCCGGCCATCGCCTGGATAGCCTCGTCATAGGCGAGCGCGCCATTCAGGGCGGCGGGCGCCTCGGCGAGGTGGCGGACGATGTCGCGCTCCTCGCCCGGCTTGAGCTTGCCCTTGGCGCGGGCGAGATTGGCGGCGAGCGCGGCGAGCACCGCAAGCTGGCAGGTGAACGCCTTGGTGCTGGCGACGCCGATCTCCGGACCGGCATGCGTCGGCAGCAAAAGGTCGGCCTCGCGCGCCATGCTGCTGGTCGGCACGTTGACAACGACCGCGATCGTCTGCGCTTCGGAACGCGCGTGGCGCAGCGCGGCGAGCGTGTCGGCGGTCTCGCCCGACTGGCTGATGAACAGCGCGAGCCCGCCCGGCTCCATCACGGGCGCGCGGTAGCGGAATTCGGACGCGACATCGAGGTCGACGGGGACGCGGGCGAATTGCTCGAACCAATATTTGGCGACCATGCCGGCGTAGAAACTGGTGCCGCAGGCGACGATGGTGACGCGCTTGATGCTCGACAGGTCGAATTCGGGGATCGGCAGCGTGACGCGCTCCTCCATCCGCTGGAGGTACGAGCGCAACGTCTGGGCGACGACGATCGGCTGCTCGTAAATCTCTTTCAGCATGTAATGGCGGTGATTGCCCTTGCTGATCAGCTCGCCGGTGACGCCGGAGATGGTGATCGCACGCTCGACCGGATGGTTCTCACGATCGTAGACCTGCGCGCCCTCCGCGGTGCAGACGACCCAATCGCCCTCGTCGAGATAGGCGATGCGCTGGGTCAGCGGCGCCAGCGCCAGCGCGTCGGAGCCGAGATAGGTCTCGCCGTCGCCATGGCCGACGACGAGCGGCGAGCCGAGCCGCGCGCCGATCAGCAATTCGGGATGCTTGCGGAACAGGATGGCGAGCGCGAAGGCGCCGTGCAGGCGCGGCAGCACCTCGCGCACCGCACCGACGGGATCGATCCCCGCCTCGACCTTCTCGCTGATGAGGTGCGCGACGACCTCGGTATCCGTCTCGCTGGTGAAGACGCGGCCGCGGGCGATCAGTTCGTCGCGCAGCGGCTTGAAATTCTCGATGATGCCGTTGTGGACCACCGCGACCTCCTCGGTCGCATGCGGATGCGCGTTGTTGGTGGTCGGACCGCCATGCGTCGCCCAGCGCGTGTGCGCGATGCCGGTGGTGCCGGGCAGCGGATGCGCGGCAAGCTCGCGCGCGAGGTTGACGAGCTTGCCCGAGGCACGCCGGCGCTCGATCGCGCCGTCATGATCGGTGGCGATGCCGGCTGAATCGTAGCCGCGATATTCGAGGCGCTTGAGCCCGTCGAGCAGGCGATCCGCGACGTCTTCCGCGCCGACGATTCCAACGATTCCACACATGATCGGGGTCTGCCTTCAGAGGAGGTAGGGAACACGGATGCCCGGCATGGTCGCCGGGAAATCCTTGATGTTTCGAGTAACGAGGATGCGGCCGTGTTCCTGCGCCGAGGCGAGGATGACCGCGTCGGCAAGCTTCAGTCGCCGCCGTTCCCGGCGGAGCGCGGCCGCGCGCTGTGCGATAACGAGGTCGAGTTCGTCGATCTCAAAGCGGTTGAGGAAGCGATGCACCACCGGCAGCTGATCTTCCTCGACCTTCGACAGCACCTCGATCCACGTCACGCGGCTGATGTGCAGATAGGTCGCGGAAGCGATCTCGGCATGCGCCGGCTCGTGCCCGTTCAATGCGTCGATCAGAATATTGCTGTCGAACGAGCGCGCGATCACAAACGACCGTTTTTCATATCCAGATAAATCTGGCGCTGACGATCGTCCTCCGCATCGAACAGGTCCGGAAATTCGGCTTTCACGTCCTCGTAATCGTCATCCCACGGGCGGGTCCAGGACGCCCGCTCGCGGCGCTGCCATTCGACCGCATCGCCGATGTCGGTCCGGTCCTTCCACAGGCCGAAGGCATCGTCGAGCCAGCTCGTATCTTTCGACGGCGGCGTTTCGGCACGATAGCTGGCGACCGCCTCGCGCAGCAGCGAGGCGCGCGACTTGCCCTGCTCGGCGGCACGCGCATCGAGCCATTTGACGTCGTCGTCGGGCAGATCGGCAAGGATGCGAGTCATGCCCCGATGATATCACACGCCGATATCACTGGCCAGCCTTGCGCGCCGCCATCCGCTCGCGGAAGCGCGTCGCCCAGCCTTGCTTCGCCACCTGCGGCGGACGGACCAGCGCCAGCGCGCCGGCCTCCACGTCCTGCGTCAGCACCGATCCCGCCGCGACGATCGCGCCGTCGCCGACCGACACCGGCGCGACCAGCGCCGAGTTGGAGCCGATGAACGCGCCGGCGCCGATCTGTGTCTTGTATTTGAAGAAGCCGTCGTAATTGCAGGTGATCGTGCCCGCGCCGATGTTCGCCGCCGCGCCGATCTCGGCATCGCCGATATAGGAGAGATGGTTGACCTTGGCGCCCTCGCCGAGCACCGCCTTCTTGATCTCGACGAAATTGCCGACCTTCGATTTGACGCCCAGCGTCGCGCCGGGACGCAGCCGGGCATAGGGTCCCACCTCCGCCTTCGCGCCGATCGTCGCGCCCTCGATATGGCTGAAGGCGTGGATGACGACGCCGTCGGCGATCGTGACGCCGGGGCCGAAGACGACATTGGGCTCGATCACCACGTCGCGACCGACGACGGTGTCGTGGCTGAACCACACCGTCTCGGGCGCGATCAGCGTCGCGCCGTCGGCCATCGCCTGCGCCCGCCGCGCCGCCTGCCAACCCGCCTCGACCGCCGCCAGCTCGCCGCGGCTGTTGATGCCGGCGACCTCGTCCTCACCCGTCTCGATACACACCGCGCGGCCGCCGCCGGCGATCGCCAGCGTCACCACGTCGGGGAGGTAATATTCGCCCGCCGCATTGTCGTTGCCGACGGCTTCGAGCAGCCGCCACAGGTCGCGCGTGCGCACCGCCGTGACGCCCGAATTGCACAATTCGACGGCGCGCTCGGCGGGGCTGGCGTCCTTATATTCCACCATCTTGCGGATCGTGCCGTCGCTCGCCGCGATGATCCGGCCATAAGCGCGCGCATCGGCGGGGCGGAAGCCGAGCACCGCGACGATCGGCGCGTCGGGCGCCTCGAGCCGCGCCGCGAGCCGCGCGACGGTGTCGCTGCCGAGCAGCGGCGTGTCGCCGAAGCAGACGATCGCGATGCCGTCGAAATCGGCCAGCGCCGCCTTCGCCTGCAACGCGGCATGCGCGGTGCCGAGCTGCTCGCGCTGCCACGCGATCTCCACCCCGGTCGACGCCACCGCCGATTCGACCTGCTCGCCCGAGGCGCCGACCACGACGACGCGGCGCGTCGCGCCGGCGCGATTGAGGCTGTCGATCAGGTGGAGCAGCATCGGCCGCCCGGCGATGGGATGCAGCACCTTGTGCAAATCGGACTTCATCCGCGTGCCCTTGCCCGCGGCGAGGATGATGACGGCGAGAGATGTGGTCATGCCGTCCTGCTGCCACGGAAGACTTGCCAATTCCATACCGACGCGTCACCGGCGCACGGATATGACGTCGAATTCACCGCCCCGTCCGTCTCCCGACGCTCCGTTCGACATCGTCGGATTCGATCTCGACGGGACGCTGCTCGATACCAGCGGCGACCTCGCCGCGGCGGTCAACCATGCGCTCGCCTCGGTCGGGCGGGCACCGCTCGGCGTCGCGCAGGTCAAGCCGATGATCGGCGGCGGCGCGCGCCGCATGCTCGCGCAGGGCATGACGGCGACCGGCGGCTGCGACGAGGCGACGCTCGACGTGCTGCACCGGCGGCTGCTCGACCATTACGAGGCGCATATCGCCGATCTGACCCAGCCCTATCCGGGCGTGCTCGAGGCGCTGGATGCGCTCGCCGCACGCGGCGCGCGGCTGGCGGTGGTGACCAACAAGCTGGAGGGGCTGGCCCGCAAGCTGCTCGGCGCGCTCGATCTCACCGGCCGCTTCGCCTGCATCATCGGCGGCGACACGATGGGGCCGGGCAACGCCAAGCCCAGCCCCAAGCCGATCTACGAGATGCTGGCGCGCTGCGGCGGCGGCACCGCGGCGTTCGTCGGCGATTCGATCTTCGATATCGAGGCGGGCAAGGCGGCGGGCCTGCCGACGGTCGCCTGTTCGTTCGGCTTCCTGATGCAGCCGGTTGCGGACCTCGGCGCGGATGCGATCATCGACGGCTATGACGAACTGATCCCGACGCTGGAGCGGCTGGGACACCGACTCGGCGGCTAGCCCCGCCGCCACTTCGCCCAGAGGTGGCGCGCGAGCATCGCCGGCGGCATGCGCAGCCAGTGCGAGCGGACGTAGAAGGCCAGCCGCGTCGCCGGGCGGATCGGCCGGCCCCAGTCGTCGCGCGCGAGCAGCCGGCGCAGGTAGAGCGCGTCGCCCCGCGCCAGCGTACGATAGGCCGGATCGACCGGCGTCGCGAACACCCGGTGCGTGAGCCGCAACGCGCGTGCGACCTCGCGCGAAAGGCCGTGCTCCGCCGCCCGCGCCCGCGCGCCCTCGCTGCCGTGATCGTCGATCAGGCAGTGGATATCCCACAGGTTGCGCAGGCCACCCGCCAGGTCGCCATCGGCGAACAGATGCGCGGCGGCGTGAACCAGCATGTCGTCGGGCGACAGCACGGCAAGGCCGTTGCCGAGCGGCCGCGCCTGCGCCAGCAGCGCCGCCGCATCGGGTGTGATCCGCGCGGTGAGCGGCAGGATGGTATGGTGGACGTCGATCATCCGGTCGCGCGTGCGATGGATCAGCGGCGGCAGCTCGTGCATCCACCGCCGGTAATAGCTGTCGTCATAGGGATCGGGCTTGACCCATTCCCACCCCGCCGCGAGCAGCGCCGCCTCGACCGCGTCGAGCGACTCGCGCGGCACGAGGATGTCGAGATCGCCGATCGAGCGGCCGCGCCCGGCGAGCAGGCCGGCGGCGACGAACGCCGTCCCCTTGAGCAGCACCACCGGACATTCCAGTCCGGCGAGCGCACGCCGCGCCATATCCGCCTCCCACAAAGCGGCGCGGCGGCCGTTTTCGGCGGCGGCACGGGCATCGGCGAGCAGCAGCGCGACATCCTCGGGCAGCGGCAGGCCATCGAGGCGATAGGCGAGCGTGCCGAGCAATTGCTCCGCGCGCGCCGTCGTGACGAGGCCGATCCAGTCGGTGTCGAGCGCCAGCGACTGCGGGTCGGCGAGCGCGCGCGCGAGGATCAGAGCGTCCGCCACAACGCCTCCACCTGCGCGATCGCCGCCGCGCCGTCGGGATAGTCGATCGCGTGTGCCGGCGTCGCGCGCACCAGCCGGGTCAGCGCGCCGAACCCCGCCTCGCCGAGCGCGACGTAATTGGTCGACGCCTGGGTCAGCCGGACGAACGATTCCGACGGCCGCACGCCGCGCGTCTCCGCCGCGAAGCCGTGGCGCGGGTAGAGCAGCATCACCGGCGCCGCGGGCTCGTCCATCGCGCCGACCGCGAGCGCGTCGGGCACCATATGGCGGATGTCGCCCTTGGGCGTGCCGGTGAGCAGCGGCCCCAATTTGGCATCGGGCCGCGCGGCGATCGCGGCGGCGATCGCTTCGTTCTTGAGGCTGATGAGGCGCGGGAACGGGTGGACGAGTCCGGTCTCGGGATCGATCAGCGCGAATTCGTCGCTCATGAACCGCCAGCCGCGCGCCGCCAGCAGCGTCGCCAGCGTCGACTTGCCCGCAGCCGATTCGCCGGTGAGCAGCAGCGCGCGCCCGTCGCGCTCGACGCAGGCGGCGTGGAGCAGCAGATAGCGGCGGCCACCCAGCGCCAGTTGCAGGTTCATCGCCATTTCGGCGGCGAGCAGCCCCTGCGCGAGCGGCAGCGGCGCCGCCTCCGGCAGCGTATAGTCGCCGGCGATGCGGATCGACGGGCGCAGCCAGCGCCGCCACCAATGCGTCGCCTCCAGCCGTACGGTGAAATCGGGCAGATTGGGCGAGGGATAATAACGATAGAGTTCGCGCAAGGCGTCGATCGGCGCCCGCCAGTCGCTGCCGACGCGAAAGCCGATTGGGCCGATCCGCACGGTGAAGACGTGCCTCATAGAGCCTCGACCAGCCCCGCCGCGACCAGCTCGTCGAGCCGCGCCGCCAGCGCATCGCGGCTGGCGTCGGCGAGATCGTAGCGCTCGCCCAATCGGACCAGCAGCGTATCGAGATCGAGCGGCGTGTCGGCGAGCAACGCGACGATCTCGGGCGCGGGGCTGACCAGCAGATGCGTGATCCCGGACGGACGATGGAAGACGGCGGTGAAGGCGTCGAGTTCGGCGGTCAGCAGCGCCGCGTCGGCCGGGGCGCGGTAGCGCAAGGCGTCAGCCGCGCGGCATCTGCAACGAGGCAAAGCAGGTGAAGCCGCCCTGCCCGCGCTGCAACCTGCGGATATAGCTCACATAGGCGCGGTTGCTCTCATATGTCGTGCCGGGCAGTTGCGCGCCGGCGAGCGCACGCTTGACCTCTTCGCCCTTGAACGGGCGCGAGGCGGGCGGGAACGCGCCCTTGGTGCCGGGCGCGACGACGTTGCCCGCCGGATCGATGAAGCGGCCGGCGCGCCCCAGATCGGGCACCGGGATCTCGCAGGTCATCACCGAACCTGCGGTCTGCGCGAGCGCCGGACGGATCGAGACCACCGCACCGGCGGTCACCGCGCCGAGCATCAGGACGCGGCGCCGGGTGGCGACGGCGGCATCGTCCGGCTCCGCCGGTCCCGCCTGCGCTGGATTGTAGCCGTCGACCGGCGTTTCGTCACTCATGGCACCCCTGCTACCGCCACTGCCTTTCACATTCGCTAACCACTGGCAAGCGCAGGAAATGTGCGGTGCCGGGACGAAGGGGGAATTCCGGTGCGACGGTCGGGGTTGATGACGTCGCGGGGCTCCCGCCCTGCCCTCCCCCTCCGTCACGGCTTCGCCGCGCCACCTCCCCCTGGCGGGGGAGGAATTACGTCCGCCTCATACCTCCCCCGCCAAGGGGACGGGGACCGCTCGGCGTCAGCCGAGTGGTGGAGGGGGAGGATGGGGCGGGAGCCCGGCGGCTCGATCATCCCGAGGTCTGGGACCACATCCCCCCTCCCCGCCGCGGCCAAGCTCGGCTAGCCACGCGTCATGGCTTCCCGATTCGTCCAACGGCTCAGCGGCGCGCTGGGAATCGCCTTCGGCACCGGTGCGGGCGTGTTCCTCGTCGACGGGCGGCCCGACGGCGCCACGATCGCCTGCGTCGGCGCGGTGGCGGCGGCGCTGGCGGCGATGGGGCGCGGCGACCAGGGGATCGCCGCCGCGCGCCATGCCGGGCCGGATGCCAATGTGCTGCTCGGCGAGGTGCTCGACGTCATCGCCGAGCCGGTGCTGCTGGTCCGCGGCGGCGTCGTCACCTGCGCCAACACCGCGGCGCGCGCGCTGCTCGGCCGCCATATCGTCGGCGAGGACGTGCGTGTCGCGATCCGCCATCCCGCCGCCGCCGACCGGCTGACCTCGGGCGCGGCATTGCCCGGCCGGCCGGTCGAACTGGTCGGCCTCGGCACCCCCGACCAGCGCTGGGAAATGCGCACCGGCGAAACCGCCGACGGTGCGCGCATCGTCCATCTCGTCGACCAATCGGGCAATTACGCCGCCGAGAAGATGCGCGTCGATTTCGTCGCCAACGCCAGCCACGAATTGCGCACCCCGCTCGCCTCGATCCTCGGCTTCATCGAGACGCTCAACGAAGAGGCGGGCGAGGACCCGGGTCTGCGCCGTCGCTTCCTCGACGTGATGTTCGCCGAGGCGCGGCGGATGCAGCGGCTGGTCGAGGATCTGATCTCGCTCTCCCGGATCGAGGCGGAAAAATACCGGCTGCCCGGCGAACGGCTGTCGCTGAGCGAATTGCTCGAGGATGTCGCCGCCGAGATCGCCGCCGCGCACAGCCCGCGCGCGCAGGACGTCGGCGTGACCATCGAGCCGGACCTGCCCGAGGTCGTCGGCGACGAGGCGCAACTGTCGCAGTTGCTGCACAATCTGATCGGCAATGCGATGAAATACGGCCGGGCGGGGTCGCCGGTGACGGTGGTGCTGGGGCTCGATCCGTCGAACCTGCTGCGCCTCACCGTCAGCGACGAGGGCGAGGGCATCGCGCCGCAGCACATCCCGCGGCTGACCGAGCGTTTCTATCGCGTCGATCCCGGCCGCAGCCGCAGCGTCGGCGGCACCGGGCTCGGCCTCGCGATCGTCAAGCATATCGTCGAACGGCATCGCGGCCGGCTCGACATCGTCAGCCGGGTCGGAATCGGCACCAGCGTCACCGTCGCCTTGCCGCCGGCGGATGCGCTCGCCGAAGCCGGTGTCATCAAAGGGTAACGTAACCGTCACACAGGCGGATCGTGGCGACGTCGAGTCGCTCGCGGGGACATGATGCGCGTTCGAATTCTTGGCCCGCTGCTGATGTGGGCGCTCTGCCTCGCCGGCTGCCAGGATCAGGCGAACGGCGGCGGCGGCGGTGCGCGCGACCAGATCACCGCGGTGGGATCGTCGACCGTCTATCCGTTCACCACGCTCGTCGCCGAGACCTTCGTCGCCAACCAGCCCGATGCCAAGGCGCCGGTGATCGAATCGACCGGCACCGGCGCGGGGATGCGGCTGTTCTGCGCGGGGCTCGGCGCGGCGCATCCCGATATCGAGGATGCCTCGCGACGGATGAAGCGCAGCGAATATCGCATCTGCGCGCACAATGGCGTCGGCCCGATCATGGAGGTGCAGATCGGCATCGACGGCATCGCCTTCGCCGAGGCACGGCGACCCGCGGGGAGCGGACCGGGGATGATGCTGACCCCCGCCGATCTCTATCGCGCGCTCGCCGCGGCGCCGGGCGGCGTCGCCAACCGCGCGCGCGTCTGGCGCGACGTCAATCCGGCGCTGCCAGCGACGCCGATCCAGGTCTATGGCCCGCCCGCGACCAGCGGCACGCGCGACGCGCTCGCCGAACTGATCCTGACCCGCGGTTGCGAGGCGATCGATCCGCGTGCCAAGGCGCTCGCCCGCAGCGATCCGGAGGCGCACAAAATCCTGTGCACGCGGGTGCGCGAGGACGGCGCCTATGTCGACGCCGGCGAGAACGACAATCTGATCGTCCAGAAACTGGCCGCCAATCCCGATGCGATCGGCGTCTTCGGCTACAGCTATCTCGAACAGAATGCCGGCACGGTGGACGGCGTCGCGATCGACGGGGTCAAGCCGAGCTATGCGACGATCGCCGCCGGCGCCTATCCGGGGTCGCGCGCCCTGTACCTCTACGTCAAGATCGCGCATCTCAAGGCGATCCCCGGCCTCAAGGATTTCCTGCAAAGCTATACCCGCGCCTGGGGACCGGAGGGTCCGCTCGTCCGCCGCGGCCTGATCGCCGCGCCGCCGGCGATCCGCGCGAAGGCCGCCGCGGTGGTCGCGCACGAAACGCCGCTCGATCCGGCGGAGCTGCCGTCGTGATGCGCACTATGCTTCCCCCACCCACGCCGTCGCCCCGGACTCGTTCCTGGGTCCGCGCCGCGGCAAGGAGCACCGTACGAGCAGCGCGATGCTCCTGCGAAAGCAGGAGCAAACCAACGTCTGGCGCTCGGGACTCCTGGGCTCCTGCTTTCGCAGGAGCACTTGGGGAGTTTTGGACAGGTCTCGATCACGTCCGGGGCGACGGGATGGATGTGGCGGGCCGGGTGTCATGAGCGCGCTTGCCGTCGCCATCGTCGTGTTCGGGCTCGCGCTGATCGGCTGGCTTGCCGCGCGGATGCGCGCCGCGACGTTCCGCACGCCGGGACGCGCGCGGTTCACCGCCCTGCCCGTGCATTACGGCTATTTCGTCGCCGTCTGCGCGCTCGTTCCGCCGCTCGTCTTCCTCGCGATATGGAGCCTGACCGCACCGGCGCTGGTCACCGACGCGGTGCTCGCCACCCCCGCCGCGGCGGCACTGCCGCCACCGGGCTTCGAGCGCGCCTCGATCCTGTCGGAAGCGCGCGAGCTCGGCGCGGGGCGCGGCTATGGCGCGTTCCACGACCTCTCCGCCACGCTCGCCCCCGCTTATGCGACCGCGCAGACCCGCTACGACTGGATCGCCACCGTCATCGCCTTGCTGCTCGCCTTCGCCGGCGGCGGCCTCGCCTTCACGCGGGTGCGCCCCGATTTCGCCGCGCGGACGCAGGTCGAGCGCGTCGTCATGCTGCTGCTGCTCGCCGCGTCGCTGATCGCGATCCTCACCACGGTGGGTATCGTCGCGTCGTTGCTCTACGAATCGGCGCGTTTCTTCCGCATCGTGCCGATCGGCGACTTCCTGTTCGGCATGCACTGGAGCCCGCAGGTAATCGACGCGCGCGATCCCGGCGCCAGCCTCGGCGCGGTGCCCTTGTTCTGGGGCACCTTCTTCATCGGCGCGGTGATCGCGATGGCGGTGGCGATCCCGTTCGGGCTGATGAGCGCGATCTATCTCACCCAATATGCGCATGTCCGCACCCGCGCCTGGATGAAACCGGTGCTGGAGATGCTCGCCGGCGTGCCGACCGTCGTCTACGGCTATTTCGCGGCGCTCACCGTCGCCCCGGCGGTGCGCCAGCTCGGCGTCGCGCTCGGCGTGGCCAATGCCTCCTCGGAGAGCGCGCTGGCGGCGGGCGCGGTGATGGGGATCATGATCATCCCCTTCGTCTCGTCGATGGCGGACGATTCGATCGCCGCCGTCCCCGCCGCGATGCGCGACGGCAGCCTGGCGATGGGTGCGACCCAGTCGGAGACGATCCGCCGCGTCATCCTGCCCGCCGCGCTGCCCGGCGTCGTCGGCGGCATATTGCTCGCGGTCTCCCGAGCGATCGGCGAGACGATGATCGTCGTCATGGCGGCAAGCGGCGTCGCGACGCTCACCGCCAATCCCTTCGCCAGCACGACGACGGTCACCAAGCAGATCGTCGATCTGCTCACCGGCGAGGCGGAGTTCGACAGCGCCAAGACCCTCGCCGCCTTCGCGCTCGGCCTCACCTTGTTCGTCATCACGCTGGCGCTCAACATCGTCGCGCTGACCGTCGTCAAACGCTATCGGGAAGCCTATGAATAAGTCGCGCCTGCCCACCGACTGGACGGCGACGGCGGTGCAGCGGCGCACCCGGCGACGCTATGCGGCCGAGCGGCGGTTCCGGCTGATGGGCCTTGCCGCGGTGTGGCTGTCGGCGGCGTTCCTCGCCTTCCTGCTCGCGAGCATGGTGTGGGAGGGGCTGAGCGGATTCCGCCAGACGCGGATCGCGCTGCCGATCGACTTCGCCGCCGCGAAACTGGCGGTGACGCCGGCGCAATTGCACGGCCGCGGCGCCGATCTCGCGCTCGCCGGCGCGGGGCTGGAAAACGCGGTCGACGGCGCCGCGACGCGTGCGTTCGGGCCGGGTGGCGCGGACCTGATCTCGGACGGCGCCTGGCTGGTGGTGCGCGATGCGGTAAAGCGCGATCCGGCGCTGCTGCGCGGCCGCACGACGATCGCGGTGCCGGTGGCGAGCGCGATCGATGTCGCCGCCAAGCACGACGGCACCCCCGCCGCGGAGGCCGCGGTGGCGCGGTTGCAGGCACGCGGGCTGCTGACCACCAGCTGGAGCGGCGGCTTCCTCACCGCCGCCGATTCGACCGATCCGACCCGCGTCGGCATCTGGGGCGCGCTCAAGGGTTCGCTGCTGACGATGGCCGTCACGATCGTCCTCGCTTTCCCGATCGGCGTGCTCGCCGCGCTGTATCTCGAGGAATATGCGCCGCGGAACCGCTGGACCGACCTCATCGAGGTGTCGATCAACAATCTCGCCGCGGTGCCGTCGATCATCTTCGGCCTGCTCGGCCTCGCGGTGTTCCTCGGCACCTTCCATCTCCCCCGCTCGGCGCCGCTGGTCGGCGGGCTGACGCTGGCGCTGATGACGATGCCGGTGATCGTCATCACCGGCAGGAACGCGATCAAGGCAGTGCCGCCGTCGATCCGCGACGCCGCGCTCGCGGTCGGCGCCTCGCCGGTGCAGGTGGTGTTCGACCATGTGCTGCCGCTCGCGCTGCCCGGCATCCTGACCGGCACGATCATCGGCATGGCACGCGCGCTCGGCGAGACCGCGCCGCTGCTGATGATCGGCATGCGTGCCTTCATCGCCGCACCGCCGTCGCGGCTCACCGATCCCGCCACCGTGTTGCCGGTGCAGATCTTCCTGTGGTCGGACGATATCGACCGCGGCTTCGTCGAGAAGACCTCGGCGGCGATCATCGTGCTGCTCGTCGTGCTGCTCGCGATGAACGGGCTCGCCATCTATCTCCGCAACAGATTCGAGACCCGCTGGTGACCCCGAAGATTTCCGCCCGTGACATCAGCGTCTTCTACGGCGCCAAACAGGCGATCGACCACGTCTCGATCGACGTCGACCAGGACAATGTCCTCGCCTTCATCGGCCCGTCGGGCTGCGGCAAGTCGACCTTCCTGCGCACGCTCAACCGGATGAACGACACCGTCGCGTCGGCGCGCGTCACCGGCGAGATCCTGCTCGACGGCGAGGACATCTACGCCAGCGGCATGGACGTCGTGCAGCTGCGCGCGCGCGTCGGCATGGTGTTCCAGAAGCCCAATCCCTTCCCCAAGTCGATCTACGAGAACGTCGCCTACGGCCCGCGCATCCACGGTCTCGCCACCGCGCGCGCCGATCTCGATGCGCTGGTCGAGCAATCGCTGCGCCGCGCGGGCCTGTGGGACGAGGTCAAGGACCGCCTGTCGGACAGCGGCACCGCGCTGTCGGGCGGCCAGCAGCAGCGCCTGTGCATCGCCCGCGCGATCGCGGTTGAACCCGAGGTGATCCTGATGGACGAGCCGTGCAGCGCGCTCGACCCGATCGCCACCGCCAAGATCGAGGAGCTGATCCACGAACTGAAGGGCCGCTATGCGATCGTGATCGTCACGCACAACATGCAGCAGGCGGCGCGCGTCTCGCAACAGACCGCCTTCTTCCACCTCGGCCAGTTGGTCGAATTCGGCGCGACCAGCGACATCTTCACCAATCCGCGGGAAGAGCGCACCCGCGATTACATCACCGGCCGCTACGGCTGAGAGGACGGACATGCCAATGGATCATACCGTCAAGGCATTCGATGCCGATATCGGCCAGCTGCGGGGTATGATCTCGCAGATGGGCGGTCTGGCCGAGGATGCCATCGCGCAGGCGATGCAGGCGCTCGCCCGCCCCGATCCCGCGCTCGCCGCGCGCGTCCGCGCCGACGACAAGGCGATCGACGCGATCGAGGCGGAGGTCGAGCGGCTCGCGGTGCGGATCATCGCGCTGCGCGCGCCGATGGCGGTCGACCTGCGCGAGGTCGTCGCCGCGCTCAAGATCGCCGCGGTGGTCGAGCGGATCGGCGACTATGCCAAGAACATCGCCAAGCGCGTGCCGCTGATCGAGGCCGCCAACGAGGGCGGCGGGCATCGCATCGAGCCGATCTCGCTGTTGCCGTCCATGGCGCGGATGGCGAGCGACATGGTCCGCAACGCGCTCGACGCCTTCGCCGCGCGCGATGCGGAGGCGGCGGTGCGCGTCGTCCACAGCGATGCCGCGCTCGACGATTTCTACGACAGCATCTTCCGCACCCTCGTCACCTACATGGTCGAGAACCCGCGCACGATCAGCCAGGTCGCGCACCTGCTGTTCGTCGCCAAGAACCTGGAGAGGATCGGCGACCACGCGACCAACGTCGCCGAAATGGTCTATTTCGCCGCAACCGGCACCCAGATGGCCGACCGCGACCGCGGCGGCCCGGACAAGGACATACGCTGATGGCCCGCGCCTCCATGCTGCTGGTCGAGGACGATGCTGCCCTCGCCGAATTGCTCATCTATCACTTCAAGCGCGAGGATTTCGACGTCGCGCATACCCCCGACGGCGAGGAGGCGCTGCTGCTCGCCAAGGAGAAGGCGCCCGACATCGTCCTGCTCGACTGGATGGTCGAGGGGCTCTCGGGCATCGAGGTCTGCCGCCGCCTGCGCCGGATGACCGAAACGCAGAACGTGCCGATCATCATGCTGACCGCACGCGGCGAGGAGGAGGACCGCATCCGCGGGCTGGAGACGGGCGCCGACGATTACGTCACCAAGCCCTTCTCCCCGCGCGAACTCGTCGCGCGGGTCAGCGCGGTGCTGCGCCGCGTGCGGCCCGCGCTGGCCGGCGAGGCGCTGACCTATGACGACATCGAGATGGACACGGTCGGCCACAAGGTCCGCCGCTCGGGCGAGGTCGTGCCGCTGGGGCCGACCGAATTCCGGCTGCTCAAGCATTTCCTCGAGCATCCCGGCTGGGTGTTCAGCCGCGAGCGCCTGCTCGACGCGGTCTGGGGCCACGACAGCGACATCGAGAGCCGCACCGTCGACGTCCACATCCGCCGCCTGCGCAAGGCGATCAACATCGGCAACCGTCCCGACCTGATCCGCACCGTCCGCTCGGCGGGCTATTCGCTCGATTCGGGGGCCTGACGGGGGGAACGATGCTGGAGTGACGTGCGACTGATGCCGTTGCAGTCGATTCTCCATAGCCCCGCGTCGCCCGAAATAGAATCGGACGCGAAACGATGGATAAAAGTCCGCATTGGGACGTTGGGCGCAGGCGTTGACACAAGATGACGCATGAGATTCGATAGGAGATCCCGCGATGAAGCTCATTCTGCTGGCCGCCACGGCCCTGATCGCTGCCCCCGTCCTGGCGCAGACCACCCCGGCGCCGACCGACGCCCAGACGACCGCGCCGGCTGATCCCGCCGCCCCAGCCGATCCCGCCGCGGCTCCTGCCGATCCTGCGGCCGCGCCGGCGCCCACCGATCCCGCTGCAGCCCCCGCGCCCACGCCGCAGGCGAGCACGCCCGCCCCCGCTTCGACCGGCGGCGCGACCCCGGCCGGCGGCTATGCGCCGAGCGGTTCGGCAGTCAGCGGCGGTACGCCCGGTGCCAGCCTGCCGCCGGTGTTCCGTCCCGCGCCGAGCCCCGACCAGGCCTTCCCGGCGCCCGCGCCGCTCGCCAAATATCCGGTCTGCAAGAAGGGCCAATACGATCAGTGCATCCAGCGCGGCGGCAAGAAGTAAGCCGGTGCGGCGGCTGGCATGACCGGTTGCCAGATGCCACTTAACGTTTAGGGAAAGGCGCTCCATCACCACGAGGAGCGCCTTTTCCATGTCCCCCATCCGCTTCGACGGCCGCGTGGCCATCGTCACCGGCGCCGGCGGCGGCCTCGGTCGCCATTATGCGCTCGACCTCGCCCGGCGCGGCGCGCGCGTCGTGGTCAACGACCTCGGCGGGGCGCGGGACGGCACCGGCCATAGCGACGCCGCGCTCGCCGTGGTCGAGGAGATCCGCGCCGCCGGCGGCGAGGCGATGTCCAACGGCGGCAACGTCGCCGAATACGAGCAGATGGCCGATATGGTGACGCAGGCGAAGGCGGCCTGGGGCGGTGTCCATATCCTGATCAACAATGCCGGCGTCCTGCGCGACAAAACCTTTGCCAAGATGGAGCCGGCGGATTTCGAATTCGTCGTCCGCGTCCACCTGCTCGGTTCCGCCTTCGCCACCAAGGCCTGCTGGGAGACGTTCCGCGAACAGAATTACGGCCGCGTGCTGATGACCTCGTCGTCGAGCGGCCTGTTCGGCAATTTCGGCCAGGCGAATTACGGCGCGGCAAAGCTCGGCCTCGCCGGCCTGACCAAGACGCTGGCGATCGAGGGCGCGAAGCACGACATCCGCGTCAACACGCTCGCCCCCACCGCCGGCACGCGGATGACCGAGGACCTGTTCCCCGCCGCGGCCTTCCAGGCCTTCGCCCCCGAAAAGGTCGCGCCGGGCGCGCTCTATCTCGTCAGCGAGGACGCGCCGACCAATGTCATTCTCGGCGCCGGCGCGGGCGCGTTCCAGGCCTCGTACGTGACGCTGACCCCCGGCGCGTTGCTCACCGGCGACGATCTGTCCCCCGAAGGCGTCGCCGCGCACTGGGCGGCGATCACCGACCGCACCGGCGAGATCGTGCCGAAGACCGGCGCTGAACAGGCGATGACGATCGGCGCCTTGCTGCAGGGCAGATGAGGGCTCGTCCATCCGCCATTCGGGCGAACGCGGGACCTCCCCAACACTCCTGATGTACCCCGGCCTCCGCCGGGGTACATGTTCGTGCGTACCGGCCGGCTTTCGCAGAAGGCTCGCAGGATGAAGTGACGTGCGTGTATTGAATAGATAACACACGCCTGATACGTTCCACATCCGCAACGGGGGGAACGACCATGTACAGCGAAAGCGACATAGACGCGGCGGTGAGCGCGGGCGCGATCACGCCGGCGGCGGCCGCGGCGCTGCGCGCGCATGTTGCCGCGCGCCACGCGACGCCGGCGGTGGACGAGGAGCATTTCCGGCTGCTCACCGGCTTCAACGACATCTTCGTGTCGATCGCGCTCGTCCTGCTGCTCGTCGCGCTTGGCCAGATCGGCGGATCGATCGCCAAGCCGTTCGGCGGGCTGTTGCTCGCCGCGGCGTCCTGGGGCCTGGCGGAATATTTCACCGCGCGCCGCCGCATGGCGCTGCCGAGCATCCTGCTGTTGCTCACCTTCGTCGGCGGCATCGGCTGGGCGCTGGTCGGCGTGATGATGACCGTCGCGCCGCACCTCGGCGATCGCGCCACCGCGCTGGTCGCGGCGGGAGTCGCATCGTGCATGGCGGGCGGCGCGTGGCTGCACTGGCGGCGGTTCATGGTGCCGATCACGGTCGCGGCGGGGGCGGCGGCACTGACCGGCACCGGCATTGCCCTGGTGCTCGCGGCCTTTCCCGATATCGAGGCGGCGAAATGGCCGCTGCTCCTCGTCGGCGGCATCGCGGTCTTCGCCTTCGCGATGCGCTGGGACATGAGCGACACCGAACGCCGGACGCGCCGCGCCGACGTCGCCTTCTGGCTGCATCTCACCGCGGCGCCGATGATCGCGCATTCGATCTTCCAGATGCTCGGCGTATTCCGCGGCGACATCGGCGCGGGCATGGCGATCGTGGTGCTGGCGCTCTACGTCGGCTTCGCCGGCATCGCGCTCGCGGTGGACCGCCGCGCGCTGCTGGTGTCGGGCCTCGCCTACGTGCTGGCGGCGCTCTACGCGCTGTTCCGCAGCGCCGGCGCGATCGAATTGGGCGCGGCGCTGACCGCCTTCGTCATCGGTTCGGCGCTGCTCAGCCTGTCGGCCTTCTGGCAGCCGATGCGACGCGCGCTGGTCGACCGCCTGCCGGAGTCGCTGCGCCTGCGATTGCCGCCGGTGCACGCCGCCTGACGGGGGAAGAACGGGGCGGCCGTCAGGCCGCCCGTGGCGTCACTCCACCAGCTTCATCAGCCGGCGCTCGACCGGGGCCAGCACCGGGCCAAGCTCGTGGCCGCGCTTCAGCACCACGCCCTGTTCGCCGATCAGCGCCCACATCCCCTGTTTGCCGCGCAACGCCGGGCGTTTCTCGATGCGGAACTCGGGACGTTCGGCGGCACGGCGGAAGGCGGCGAAGACCGCGGCGTCCTTGCCGAGTTCCAGCGCATAGTCCTTCCAATGACCCGCGGCGACCATCCGGCCGTAGAGATCGAGGATGCGGTTGAGTTCGAGCCGCTCGAAGCCGATTTGCGACGGCTTGCCGGCATGCGGAAACGGAGTGACGATACCCATCAGGCGCGATCACGCTCCGCTTCGGGCAATTGTTCCCCAAGCAGCGCATCGAGCCGCTTGCGCAACGATTCCAGCTCGCAGCGCATGATCTCCATCTTCTGCGTCGCGGGATCGAACATGTCGCTGCACGGCGTGCCATAAGGGACGAACCGCGCCGGCGTCGTCGCGGCGCCGCCCTCCACCATCGTCGCGCGCGCGGGGATGCCGACCATCACCGCGCCTTCGGGCACGTCGCGCGTCACCACCGCATTCGCGCCGACGCGCGCGCGGGTCGCGACCAGGATCGGGCCGAGCACCTGCGCGCCCGATCCGATGATCACGCCATCGGCCAGTGTCGGGTGGCGCTTGCCGGCGACGCCATTGTCGGGACTGGTCCCGCCGAGCGTCACGCATTGGTAGATGGTGACGTCGTCGCCGATCTCCGCCGTTTCGCCGATCACGACGAAACCGTGGTCGATGAAGAAGTTGCGGCCGATGGTCGCACCGGGATGGATGTCGATCGCGGTCCAGGCGCGGGCGATGTGGTTGACCAGCCGGGCGAGGAAGAACAGGCGGCGCCGGTAGAGGGCATGCGCAATGCGATGAAGCCCGACTGCCCAAACGCCGGGATAAAGCAGGATTTCGGCGCGCGAATGCGGAGCCGGATCGCGGGCCTTGATCGAATCCAGATAGGCGGCCAAGCGTCCGAACATGCGCCAACGTCTCCCGAGCAGATGCGCGAATGTAGCCTCTCGTTGGGCAAATTGCCATGCCCGGCCCGCGAAGCTTGGGTGCGACAAAGCCCAGCTTTGTTGTAGGATTTGGCGCCACCGTGCACGATGAGAGCGATAGCGGGTAATCTCGAACCCGACATTCTGCCGGAGAGACGATTGCCGATGCCCGACTTCCTCCTCGCCATCGACTGGACCCAGGTGCTGCCGTTCATCGCGATCGGCTTCGCGGCGCAGGTGGTCGACGGCGCCCTCGGCATGGCGTTCGGCGTGATCAATTCGACCTTGCTGGTGACGGTGATGGGCGTGCCGCCGGCGGTCGCCTCCGCCAGCGTCCATGCGGTCGAGACCTTCACCACCGCCGCCTCCGGGATCAGCCACATCGCGCATCGCAACGTCGACTGGAAGCTGTTCCGCCGGCTGGTGATCCCCGGCGTGATCGGTGCGGCGCTCGGCGCGACGTTGCTCAGCAACGTCGACGCCTCGATCGCCAAGCCGTTCGTGATGGCCTATCTCGCCTGTATCGGCCTCTATCTGCTGTTCCGCGCGGTGAAGGGCCGGATCGAGCCGCGGACGCCCAAGGTGATCGCGCCGCTCGGCCTCGTCGGTGGTTTCCTCGATGCGGCGGGTGGCGGCGGCTGGGGGCCGGTCGTCACCTCCAACCTGCTGATCCAGGGCGCGACGCCGCGGCATACGATCGGCACCGTCAACACCGCGGAATTCTTCCTCACCGCGACCGCCTCGATCACCTTCTTCATCGCGCTCGGCTGGTCGGCGTTCACGCTGCACACGCTCGGCATCCTGATTGGCGGGCTCGTCGCCGCGCCGCTCGGCGGCATCCTCGCCAAGCGCGTACCGACTCGCGGACTGATGGCGATGGTCGGCGTTCTGCTGACCCTGACCAGCGCCTGGTCGATCTACGCCGCACTCGCGAAATAAATCCGACGCGACCGCAGCACGATTAAATACGCACAAACACGCGGCTTTTGCCCTTTGATCGGCCCATTCGATCACAGGATGCGAACAGATTGATTTTGCACTGCGGCATGAGCGCCTATATCCGGTCCACGTCATTCAACCGGAGACCCGACATGGCCCTCATCGGCAGCAAACTGAAGCCGTTCACCACGCAGGCCTATAAGGAAGGCAAGTTCGTCAGCGTCAGCGACACCGACGTGCTGGGCAAGTGGGCAGTCTTCTTCTTCTACCCGGCCGACTTCACCTTCGTCTGCCCGACCGAGCTGGAAGACCTCGCCGACGTCTATCCGACGCTTCAGAAGATGGGCGTCGAAGTGTACAGCGTCTCGACCGACACGCACTTCAGCCACAAGGCGTGGCACGACAGCTCGCCGGCGATCGGCAAGATCAACTATTTCATGCTGGGCGACCAGAACCACAGCATCAGCAATAATTTCGAGATCCTGCGCGAAGGCCAGGGCCTCGCCGATCGCGGCACCTTCGTGGTCGATCCCGAGGGCGTGATCCAGCTGATCGAAGTGACCTCGGAAGGCGTCGGCCGCAACGCCGCCGAGCTGCTCCGCAAGATCAAGGCCGCGCAATATATCGCCGCGCATCCGGGCGAAGTCTGCCCGGCGAAGTGGGAAGAGGGTGAGGAAACGCTCGCCCCCAGCCTCGACCTCGTCGGCAAGATCTAAGCGAATCCCTGCCCCTCCCCGTGGCAGGTGATCGCGGCCCGGGGTGGTTCCCTCCGCCCCGGGCCGCTTGTTTTCGAAGACGCATATTTTTCGGAGTGCCCCCATGCTCGACGCCAATCTGACGCAGCAGTTGAAGGCCTATCTGGTCAACATCCGCCAGCCCATCGAACTGGTCGCCAGCCTGGGCGACGACGCCAAGTCGCGGCAGATGCGCGAGCTGATCGACGAGATCGCCGCGCTCTCCGACCAGATCACCACGACCACCGGCGACAATGCGCGCCGCCCCAGCTTCCTCATCCGCCGCGCCGGCACCGACATCGGCGTGCGCTTCGCCGGCCTGCCGATGGGCCATGAATTCACCTCGCTGGTGCTGGCGCTGCTCCAGGTCGGCGGCCATCCGTCGAAGGCGGCGCAGGAGCTGCTCGACCAGGTCCGCAACCTCGACGGCGAGTATCGCTTCGAGACCTATTTCTCGCTGTCCTGCGCCAATTGCCCCGACGTCGTGCAGGCGCTCAACCTGATGGCGGTCCTCAACCCGGGCGTGACGCACACCGCGATCGACGGCGCGCTGTTCCAGGACGAGGTCGCCGACCGCAAGGTGATGGCGGTGCCCACCGTCTTCCTCAACGGCGAGGTGTTCGGCCAGGGCCGGATGGAGCTGGAGCAGATCGTCGCCAAGCTCGACACCGGCGCCTCGGCACGCGCCGCAAAGTCGATCGCCGCCAAGGATGCGTTCGACGTGCTCGTCGTCGGCGGTGGCCCCGCCGGTGCCGCGGCGGCGATCTACACCGCGCGCAAGGGCATCCGCACCGGCATCCTCGCCGAGCGGTTCGGCGGTCAGGTCGCCGACACGATGGCGATCGAGAATCTCGTCTCGGTGCCGCACACCGAGGGGCCGAAGCTGGTCGCCGACCTCGAACGCCACGTCCGCGAGTACGACGTCGACATCATGAACCTGCAGCGTGCCGAGAAGCTGATCCCGGCACCCGAGGGCGGCCTGCACGAGCTGGTGCTGGAGAATGGCGCGTCGCTCAAGGCGCGGACCGTTATCCTGTCGACCGGCGCGCGCTGGCGGCAGATGAACGTCCCGGGCGAGGACGCCTATAAGAACAAGGGCGTCGCCTATTGCCCGCATTGCGATGGTCCGCTGTTCAAGGGCAAGCGCGTCGCGGTGATCGGCGGCGGCAATTCAGGCGTCGAGGCGGCGATCGACCTCGCCGGGCTGGTCGCGCACGTCACGCTGATCGAATATGACACCGATCTGCGCGCCGATGCGGTGCTCCAGCGCAAGCTCGCCAGCCTGAGCAACGTGCGCGTCATCACCTCGGCGTTGACCACCGAAGTGCATGGCGACGGCGACAAGGTGACCGCGCTCTCCTATCGCGATCGCGCCCACGGTACGATGCACCGCGTCGAGCTGGAGGGGATCTTCGTCCAGATCGGGCTGGTGCCGAACACCGAATGGCTGGCGGGATCGATCGCATTGTCCCCGCGCGGCGAGATCGAGGTCGACGACCGCGGCCACACCTCGCAGCCCGGCATCTTCGCCGCCGGCGACGCGACCACGGTGCCGTTCAAGCAGATCGTGATCGCGATGGGCGACGGCTCGAAATCGGCACTGGCCGCGTTCGACCACCTCATCCGCCTGCCTGCGGAAGAGACGCACGACTGGGAAGAAGCGGCGGAGTAACCGCCTAAATCCTCCCTCGCTTTAGCGGGGGAGGGGGACCGCCGGCGCAGCCGGTGGTGGAGGGGGCGTTTCCGCATACGGCGAACGTGCCGTATCCTCCCCCTCCGTCACCGCTTCGCGGTGCCACCTCCCCCTGGCGGGGGAGGACTTAAGGGATAAGGGGGTAGCGCCCTCCGCCGCGCCCCCCTATCTCCCGCCCCCATGGCAGCGACCTACCTCCCGACGCTGAAACAGCTGCAATATCTCGTTGCGCTGAAGGACGCGGGCCATTTCGGCCGTGCAGCCGACGCGTGCTTCGTCACCCAGTCGACGCTGTCCGCAGGGCTGCGCGAACTCGAAACGCTGATTGGCGTGACCCTGGTCGAGCGCACCCGCCGCGTCGTCCGCTTCACGCCTTTGGGCGACCGGATCGCCGATAAGGCGCGGCGCGTGCTGCGCGAGGCGGAGGAGCTTGGCGACATCGCCCGCGCCGCCGGCCGGCCGCTGTCGGGCGAGATGCGGATGAGCGTCATCCCGACGATCGCGCCGTTCATGCTGCCGCATATCCTGCCGCGGCTGCGCCGCGACTATCCCGATCTCAAGCTGTTCCTGCGCGAGGAGCCCTCGGGCGCCGCCTGCGAGGGGCTGCACAACGGCCGCACCGATTGTGTGCTGCTCGCCCTCCCCTTCGCCTGCGGCGACGTCGCTAGCCACGCTTTGTTCGACGATCGGTTGTTCGTCGCCTATCAGCCGCAGGACATGCCGAGCGACCCGCCGATGATCCCGGCATCGCTGATCGACGAGACGCGGCTGCTGCTGCTCGAGGACGGCCATTGCCTCAAGGATCATGCGCTGTCCGCGTGCAACCGCCCCGAATTGCGCGCCGAGGCGACGATGCTCGGCACCTCGCTGCACACGATCGTGCAGATGGTCGATAACGGCCTCGGCATGACGATGCTGCCGGAGATGGCGCTGAAGGCCGGTATCCTCGACCATACCAATATCGTCGCGCGGCCGCTCGACGCCGACAATGCGGTGCGGCGGATCGCGCTGGTCTGGCGTCGCGCATCGCCGCGCGAAAAGGACTTCCAATTGCTTGCCGAGGCGCTCGCCGAAGCGCGGTGACCCCATAGGAGCCGATGTGATCCGATCCTTGCAGACCTCCGCACGGCGTGCCGCCGTCCTGCTCCTCGCCGCAGGCCTTGCCGGCTGCGTGCCGCCGGCGACCGCGCCGGTGAGCGCACCGCCGCCATCGCCCGCCGCCGCCGTCGTGCCGGTCGACCCCTCGCACATCGAATCCGATGCGATGATCGCCACCTCGATCGCCGCGACGCCGGGGCTGGGCACGCTGGCGGCCGAACTGCATACCGCGGAGCTGGATGCGCTGCTCGCCGGCAACGGCCCGTACACATTGTTCGCACCGACCGACACGGCGTTCACCCGGCTCGCGCCGGGGATCGCGCGCGACCTGCTCGCGCCGGAAAATCGCGCGGCGCTGGTTGCGCTGCTGCGCTATCATATCGTGCCGGGAACGATGACCACCGAACAGCTCACCGCCCGCATCCGCGCCGGCGGTGGCCGCACGATGCTGACCACGCTCGGCGGCCAGCCGATCACCGCGACGCTGACCGGCGACGTGATCACGCTGACCAGCGTGACGGGGAACCGCAGCTACGTGGAGGCGGCCGACGTCGCGCAGGCCAATGGCGTAATCCATGTGGTGAACGGCGTGCTGGTGCCGAACCTGCCGCAGTAATTGAATTCCTCCCCCGCCAGGGGGAGGTGGCGCGCCCGGAGGGCGTGACGGAGGGGGAGGATACGGCGAGCTTCGCGTTTGTGGAAACGCCCCCTCCACCACCCGGCTGCGCCGGGCGGTCCCCCTCCCCCGCTAAAGCGAGGGAGGAACTAAGTGTCTTCCCAGCGCTTCGCCGCATCCGTGTCCGTGTCGCGCGCCTCGACCCAGCGTGTTTCGCCGGCGCGCGTTTCGCGCTTCCAGAACGGTGCGTCGGTCTTGAGCCGGTCGATCAGATAGGCGCACGCCTCCAGCGCCGCGGCGCGATGCGCGGACGAGGCCGCGACGAAGACGATCCGCGTGCCCGGCGTCATCGGCCCGACGCGATGCACGATCGTCGCGCCGCCGAGCGACCAGCGCTCCACCGCCCCGGCGGCGACACGGAACAGCGCCGCCTCGGTGGCGCCGGGATAATGTTCCAGTTCCAGCGTGCCGACGCCCCCCGCCTCGTCCTCGTCGGCGCGGACCAGCCCGGTGAAGGTCGCCACCGCGCCGGTCCCCGCCGCCGCCTCGGCGAGGGCCATTTCGGCGGCGATGTCGATCGCCTCGGGCGTGACGACGATACGGATCATCCGCCGGTCACCGGCGGGAACAGCGCCACCTCGCGCGCGCCGACGATCGTCGCGTCCATCGCCACGAACGCCTGATCGACCGCCGCGCGCAGCCGGCCGCGATCGGCCAGCGCCTCGGCGCCGACCGCGTCGCGCGCCGCCAGCCAGTCGACCAGCGCCGCCACCGTCGTCACCGCCGCCGGGACGTCGACCGTTTCCTGCGACCGGCCCATGCGCTCGCGCACCCAGGCGAAATAGAGCATCTCGAGTCGCATCGGTCAGTCCATATGCTTCAGGCCGACGCGCAGATAATCCCAGCCCGTCACCAGCGTCAGCGCCGCCGCCGCCCACAGACAGCCGAGCCCGGTCACCTTGATCCACGCCTGCGCAGGCAGCGCACCCGCCAGGATCAGCGCACCGAACGCGACGAGCTGCAGCGTCGTCTTCCACTTGGCGAGCTTCGACACCGGCAGCGACACCTGCAGGCCAGCGAGAAATTCGCGCAGCCCCGACACCGCGATTTCGCGCAGCAGGATGATCAGCGCGGCGATCAGATGGACGCCGGTGATCAGCGCGCTGTCGTCGTGCCGCGTACCGACCAGCATCAGGATCACCGCGGCGACCATGATCTTGTCGGCGATCGGATCGAGGAACACGCCGAGCTTCGACACGGCGCCCTGCGCGCGGGCGAGATAGCCGTCGAAATAATCGGTGATCCCCATCAGGCAATAGAGCGCGAAGGCGATCCCGAACCCCGCCTCCCACCGCGGCCACCACAAGAAGGCGACGAGCAGCGGCACCGCGACGATCCGCGACAGCGTCAGGAGGTTGGGCAAGGTCAGCATCGCCGCCTTCCTACCCCGGCGCGGGAGCGGGCGGAACCCCTCCCCTCCCTGACCCCACTCCGTCACCCCGGCCTTGCGCCGGGGTCCCGCTTCTCTGGATGGCGCAAAAACGCGGGATGCCGGATCGAGGCCGGCATGACGGAAGCCATAGGCGCCGTTGCGACACGCCGATCGGTCGTATGCGACTGCCCCGGCAAGGGAGGGGCGATGCGCGGCCACCTTCCCCGTTGGCGCGCTCTGCGCAAACCGCTATGCCGCGGGGAATACCGCCACGATCGAAGGCCGTTAATCGCATGTTGAATGCCATGGGGTTGCTGAAGCAGCGCCGCTTCCTGCCCCTTTTCACCACCCAGTTCCTCGGCGCCTTCAACGACAATCTGTTCAAGACGTCGATGGTGCTGTTCGCGACCTATGCGATCTTCAACGATCCGCACATGGAGACGAATTTCAACGCGCTGGCGACCGGCATCGCGATCCTGCCGTTCTTCCTGTTCTCGGCGCTCGCCGGGCAATTGGCCGACAGCCACGACAAGGCGCGGATCATCCGTATCGTCAAGACCGCCGAGATCGGCATCATGCTGCTCGGCGCGGCCGGCCTGATGGTCGCGCGTGCTGGCCTGCCGACGCTCGGCGTCGGGCTGATGCTGGGCGCGGTGCTGTTCCTCGGCGTCCATTCGACCTTCTTCGGGCCGATCAAATACGCCATCCTGCCGCAGCATCTGAAAGCGCACGACGTGCTCGGCGGCACCGGGCTGGTCGAGGCGGGCACCTATCTGGCGATCCTGCTCGGTACGATCGTCGCCGGCTATGTGCCGATCGAGGGTGCGGCGATCCTCGTGCTCGTCGTCGCGGTCATCGGCTGGTTCGCCGCGCGCCAGATCCCGCCGGCGCCGCGCGAGGGGCCGCGGCTCAAGCTCAACTACAATCCGTTCACCGCATCGTGGCGGCTGATCCGCACGACGATGCACATCCCGCGGCTGTTCCTGGCGATCTGCGCGATCAGCTTCTTCTGGACGATCGGCGCGGTGCTGATCATCATCTTCCCGCCGCTGGTCAAGAACGTGCTCACCGCCGACAAGATGGTGGCGAGCGGCGCGATCGCGGTCTTTTCGGTCGGCGTCGCGATCGGATCGGTGGTGATCAATACAATGCTCAAAGGGCGGATCAGCGCGCGCTACTCGCCGCTGTCGGTGATCGCGATGGGCGGCTTCGTCGTCGTCTTCTCGCTGCTCTGCCGTACCTGGGTGCCGGCGGCGGCAGGCCAATATTACGACTGGACCGACTTCGTCGCGCAGCCGCGCGCGATCCCGATCATGCTGTGCCTGCTGGCGATCGCCACCACCGGCGGCATGTTCGTCGTGCCGCTCTACGCCTTCCTCACCACCACGGTGGAAAAGGACCAGACCGCGCGCACCGTCGCGGCGAACAACGTCGTCAATTCCGGCGCGATGACGCTGGGGTCGATCGCCGCGATCGGGATCAACATCGCCGGCGTCCAGCCGGTCGACATGCTGTTCCTCGTCGCCGCGATGTGCCTGATCTCGGCCTGGATCGCACAGCGGCTGCACCGCGCCTGCGATTGAGCCGGCGCTAGAACAGGAATGTGTAGAAGCAGGTGAAGAAGGCGGCGAAGCTGAGCAGGAACAGCTTCCAATCCTCGTCGTCGCTTTTCCTGATGTCGGGCAGCACCGGCGGCGGCAGCGTCCGCCGGAACGGGTGTCGGGCCGATTCATTGGTGAGGACGAGGCGTCTGGTCATGGCGAGGGTGTTAACGCCTCGTTTACGATATCGACCAGCGCCAAAGGTGGTTAAACCCGACCTGTCCACGGATGGGACGTTAACGATGAGGACCGTGTGATGAGTGTCGCGTTCCGCCGCGAGAGCGACGAGGAGCATCTGGAGCCCAAGTTCGAGCTGCCCATCCCCAGCGCGCCCAACCTCGTCACCGCCACCGGCAAGCGGCTGATCGAGGAGCGGATCGCCACGCTGGAGGCGGCGATCGCGGCGGCGGATGCGGCGGCGCTGGATGCGCTGCGCCGCGACCTGCGCTATTGGCAGACGCGCCGCACCACCGCCGTGCCCACCGCCGCGCCCGCCGACGGCAGCGCCGGCTTCGGCACGCGGGTGACGATCCGCCTCGCCGGCAAGACCCGGACGATCGCGATCGTCGGCGACGACGAGGCCGACCCGCACGCCGACCGGCTCGCCTACGGCGCGCCGCTGGCGCATGCGCTGATCGGCGCCGAGCCCGACGACGTCCTCGCCTTCAATGGTCGCGACGCGGCGATCGAGGTGCTCGCGGTCGAACCGATCGATCCGCCGGAGGATTAGGCGAGCTACGGGACCGGGGGGATCCCGTAGCTCGCCCGTCGGGCACCGGGGAGCGCCCGGATGTCGGTGGGTCGAGTGTGGGAGAGAACGCCACCGACGCGCGCATCGCTAGCCACGCCATATTGCGGCGATATTTCCGCTTTGGACCGTTCGAGACATCCGCAGGCAATGCGCCGGCGTGATGACCGCGCGAGAAGGAGCCCAGCCCATGCCGGCATCGCCGATGATCGCCACCTGCCTTGCGACCCGCCACCGCCCCGGCCGCAAACAGAGCGAGATCGGTGGCGTCCGCCGCGCGCGCTGCGTCTGCTGCGGCATGCAATTGATGCGCACCGCGATCAGCCGCCGCTGGATCATCGCCGACCAATTGGGGTGACGGAGGCACGGGGGCCGCCCGCCCCCGTCACACCGGCAACGTCACCCGCGCGATCGCGCCGCCGTCGGGATGGTTGGCGATCGTCGCGTCGCCGCCATGCGCCCGCGCGACGCCGCGCACGCTGCTCAGCCCCAGACCGATCCCGCCGGTATCACGGTTGCGCGAGCGTTCGCCACGGAAGAAGGGTTCGAACAATCGATGCAGGTCCTCGGGCGCGATGCCGGGGCCGTGATCGCGCACCGCGATCAGCGCATGGCCGTCGATCCGGCTCAGCATCACCTCGGCATCGCCGCCATATTTCAACGCGTTGCCGACGAGGTTGGCGATCAGCGACTTCAGCCCCGCCGCATCGCCCTCGATCACCAGCGGCTCGCCCTCGTGCAGCGTCACCGGCTCGCCGCGGTCCTCCAGCTCGTCGGTGACGCTCTCGACCAGCGAGCGCAGGTCGAGCCGGCGCCGCTCGCCGATCTGGTTGCCGTCGCGGAAGAAGGCGAGCGCCGCCTGGATCATCGCCTGCATGTCGCGGATGTCCGCCTCGCTGGCGCTGCGCAGCGGCTCGGGCGCGCGCTCCAGCCGCAGGCCGAGCCGCATCAGCGGCGTGCGCAGATCGTGCGCGATCGCCGCGATCATCATCGTGCGATCCTCGACATAGCGGTTGAGCCGCGCCTGCATGCGGTTGAACGCCGCCGCCGCGTCGGCGATCTCCGCCGGCCCGCCGAGCGGCAACGGCGCCGCGCGCGGATCGCGGCCGAGCCGCTCCGCCGCCGCGCCGAACGCGGCGATCGGCTTGGTCAGCCGCCGCGCCAGCAGCCAGGCGAAGGGCGCGATCGCGACCAGGGCCGCGAGCAGCCACAGGAACGCCCGCCACCGCCAGCTCTCGAAACCGGTGCGCGCCGCGCGCGCGATCCGCCAGCTCCCGTCGGGCTGATGCACCGAGACGGTGAAGCGCCCGAACAGGATCTGGTTGCGCGCATCGGGCGAGCGCGCCCGTTCGGGATAGCCCTCGCGCCGCGGCATCGGCCCGAAGACGATCGGCGGCGGCCCGCCGAAATGGACATGGACGAGGTCGAGCGGCAGTTCGAGCTGCGCCGCCATCAGCCGGCGGATGCGGACGCTGCGCGCATCGTATGGCGCGGGGTTGCTCGCCTCGCGCGTCACCAGCACCTCGCCGGTCGCGTCGCGGCCGGTGCGCAGCGCGGTGGCGACCTGCGGCACCGAGAAGATGCGCGGCGTCGGCGGGGTGATGAACACGACCAGCGCGACGTTGAGCGCCTGCACCGTCGCGACGCTCAGCAGCATCACGAGGAAGACGCGCCAGAACAGCGACTTGGCGACCCAGCTTATCCCCAGCCGGGACGCCGGCCGCCAGCTCATGCCCGCGCCACCGCGGGCACGAACAGATAGCCTTCGTTGCGGATGGTGCGGATGATGTCGTCGCCGCCGCTGCGCAGCTTGCGCCGCAGCCGGCTGATCTGCACGTCGATCGCGCGATCGAACGCCTCGCTGTTGGGGCCGCGCGCCGCCTCGAGCAGCCATTCGCGCGACAGCACCCGCCGCGGCCGCTCGGCGAAGACGCGCAGCAGGGCGAATTCGCCGTCGGTCAGCCCGACCAGCACGCCCTGCGCATCGAACAATTCGTGCGCCATCAGGTCCATCGTCCAGCCGTCGAAGCTCAGCCGCGAGCGGTCGGCGGGCTCCGCCTGCTGGCGGCTGCGCAGCGCCGCGCGGACCGTGGCGATCACCTCGCGCGCGCTGCACGGCTTGGTCAGATAATGGCTCGCGCCAATCTCCAGCCCGACGATGCGGTCGCGCTCCTCGCCCAAGGCGCTCAGCATGATGACCGCCGGGCCACCGTCGCGGGTGATGCGGCGGCAGGCCGAGATACCGTCCTCGCCCGGCATCATCACGTCGAGCAGCACCGCGTCGATCCGGTCGCGCTCCAGCACCGCGTCCATTTCGCGGGTATTGGCCGCCGCCTGCACGCGATAGCCACGCGCGCCGAGGCTCTGGGTCAGCAGGGTGCGGATCTCGCGATCGTCGTCGACCACCAGGATCGCCGCCGGTTCGTCCCCCGATGCCCCTGCATTATGCTGTTGGCTCATCATCGCCCTCTCATGGCGTCGAATTGTTTCCGCCGGATAACCGCATGATACCGGGTTGCGGCGGTCGTGGACATCCAACCGCAACATTGAGCTGGTTCACAACGTCGATCACTCGGGGAACAGCCATGAACCGCACCATCGTCATCGCCCTGCTCGCCTGCTCCGTACCGGCCGCCGCCCAGCAGCCGCCCGCGCACGGCAACCACCGCACCTTCATCAGCCCGATGGGCCAGCCCTTCCACGGCGACGACGCCGCGCCCGACCCCGAACGCGCGTGGTTCGACGCGGCGGACGCCAACAAGGACGGCGCGATCACCCGAGTCGAATTCCAGGCCGACGCCAGCCGCTTCTTCGCGACGCTCGACCGCAAGCACGACGGCGAGATCGACCCCGACGACATCGATTATTACGAGAGCACGATCGCGCCGGAGGTGCGATCGGGCAGCGGCGGGCCGGGAGTGATCGCCAGCGGTTCCGATTCGGACGGCGGCGGCAAGGCGCCCGCCTATGACGCCGGCAAGCTCGGCGCGGCGCGCTTCAGCTATTTCCAGCTCCCCGAGCCGGTCACCGCCGCCGACCGCAACTTCAACCGCGGCGTCGATGCGCGCGAATTCGCCGACGCCGCCGACAAGCGCTTCGCCTCGCTCGACAAGAACCACGACGGCAAATTGAGCTGGGACGAACTGCCCCACGTCACCGGCCGCGCGGCCGCGATGAGCCGCGGCGGTGGCGGCGGGCGTAGCGGCGGTGGCGGTGGTGGCCATCGTGGCGGCGGCCGCCGCGGTGGCGGCATGGGCGGCGCCGGCAGCGGCTTCGGCGGCGCCGGTACGGGCCCCGGCGGCGACATGACCGGCTTGGGCAGAGACTAAATCCTCCCTCGCGAAGCGGGAGTGCAGGGTCGATCATGCCCCCGGCATGATCTTGGATTGCCGGGGGCAATCCAACCCTGCGCTGGGGACCGCCCGGCGCAGCCGGGTGGTGGAGGGGGCGTCTCCGCATACGGTAAGCGCACCGTATCCTCCCCCTCCGTCAGGCCTTCGGCCTGCCACCTCCCCCCGGCGGGGAGGAATTAAGGTAGCGCCCCGCAAAGCCGCCGGAGAACGGCGTCGACGGTCACCCCCGCCGACGGATCAATCCAGCCGCCGCGCCAGCTCCTTGTTGAGCCCCAGCGCCACCAGCGTGGCGAACGCGCCCGACAGCAGATACCCGCCCGCCGCCAGCAGCCCGAACTGGCTCGCCAGCACCAGCGCGGCGAGCGGCGCGAAGCCCGCACCGAACAGCCATGCCAGATCCGAGGTCAGCGCCGCGCCGGTGTAGCGCGCGCGCTTGGGAAAATTGTTGGTCACCGCGCCCGACGACTGGCCGAACGACAGGCCGAGCAGCACGAAGCCGCCGATCATGAACGCCAGCTCGCCCGCATCGCCGCCGGCGAGCAGCTGCGGCGCGAAGCCGCTGAACACCGCGATCGCCGCCGCGGTATAGCCGAGCACCGAACGTCGCCCGATCCGGTCGGCGAGCAGGCCCGAGATCACCACCGCGCCCAATCCGAAGAAGGCGCCGATGATCTCGATCCCCAGGAAGCGCGCGATATCCTCGTTGGTGTAGAGCGCGATCCACGACAGCGGGAACACCGTCACCATATGGAACAGCGCGAAGCTGGCGAGGGGTGCGAAGGCGCCGATGATGATGTTGCGCCACTGCGCCTTGACCGTCGCCGACACGCGCGACGGGGTCAGCTCGCGGGTCTCGAACAGCCGGCTGTATTCCGGCGTCACGACGATGCGCAGTCGGGCGAACAGCGCCACGACGTTGAGCGCGAAGGCGACGAAGAACGGATAGCGCCAGCCCCACGACAGGAAGTCGACGCCCTCCATATTGGCGAGCAGGAAGGCGAACAATGCGCTCGCCACGATCAGGCCGAGCGGCGCGCCGAGCTGCGGCACCATCGCATACCAGCCGCGTTTCTCCGGCGGCGCATTCAAGGCCAGCAGCGAGGCGAGCCCGTCCCAGGCACCACCGAGCGCGAGGCCCTGGCCGATGCGGAAGGCGGCGAGCAGGATCGCCGACCATATCCCCACCTCGGCATAGCCGGGCAGGAAGGCGAGCGACACGGTCGAGGTGCCGAGCAGGAACAACGCGATGGTCAGCTTGGTGCCGCGGCCGTGCTCGCGATCGACCCACATGAAGATCTGCGTGCCGATCGGCCGCGCGATGAACGCCAGCGGGAACAGCGCGAACGAATAGAGAGTCCCCGTCAGCCGGTCGACGTAGGGGAATACCAGCGCCGGGAAGACGATGACCGAGGCGATCGCGTAGCAGAAGAAGTCGAAGAATTCCGACGTGCGCCCGATGATGACGCCGATCGCGATCTCACCCGGGCGGACCTCATGGTCTCCCCGTGTGTTGACGGCACGTGCATCGCGTTCGAGCGATCCGGAATGGGCGGAAGCCACTGACATGTATCGCAGTCCTGTCGTCTCGCAGCCCGAGGGCCGTCGGTCATCAACGCGCCGCACCCGGTTTCGGACGCAGCGCCAGCATGACCCCTTACCGCAGCCGGTCGCGCACGGGGATAGGACAAAATGTCCTATTTTGCGGTGCGGCACACAGGCGTACCGGACCTGACGATGCGAACCTTCCCGTTCTCCCCTCTCCCGCCCCGTTCAGCGCGTGCCCTGCGCACCGCCGCCGCGCTTCTGGCGCCTGCCCTGCTGGGCGGGTGCAATTGGGTGGTGATGAACCCGTCCGGCGACGTCGCGCGGCAACAGGCCAATCTGATCCTGTGGTCGACCGGCCTGATGCTGCTCATCATCGTGCCGGTGATCGCGCTCACCATCCTGTTCGCGTGGAAATATCGCCACACCAACGAGGAGGCGGATTACGAGCCGCATTGGGACCATTCGACTGGGCTGGAGCTGATCATCTGGTCGGCGCCGCTGATGATCGTAATCGCGCTTGGTGCGCTGACCTGGATCAGCACCCACGCGCTCGATCCCTATCGCCCGCTGGCACGGCTGGAGCCGGGCAAGGTGCTGGCGAAGAACGACAAGCCGCTGGAGATCCAGGTGGTGTCGCTCGACTGGAAATGGCTGTTCATCTACCCCGAACAGGGCGTGGCGACGGTCAACGAGCTGGTCCTGCCGATGAACCGCCAGGTTCGCTTCCGGATCACCTCGTCGTCGGTGATGAACACCTTCTACGTCCCCGCGATGGCCGGCATGATCTATTCGATGCCGGGCATGGAGACGCGGCTGCACGCCGTGCTCAACAAGCCGGGCCGGTTCGAGGGCCTGTCCGCCAATTACAGCGGCGCCGGCTTCTCCGACATGCACTTCACCGTCGACAGCGTCGACGATGCCGGCTTCGCCAAATGGGCCTCCGAGGCACGCAGCGCGCCGGCGAAGCTCGACATGCCGACCTATGTCCAGCTCGAAAAGCCGAGCGAGAAGGTGCCGGCGATCCGCTACGCCGCGTTCCAGCCGCAATTGTTCGACCGCATCCTCGGCATGTGCACCAAGCCGGGCGAGACCTGCATGCAGGCGACGATGATGAAGGACGGCGCCAGGGACCCGCATCGCGACAGCGGCCATGGCGCCCCGGTCAACGACAGCGGCCATATGCGCGGCAGCGAATCGAAGGGCGCCCTGGAGAAGGCTCCCGAGGAGAAGGGCAGCAGCCCGCACCGTAACGCCCCCCGTCCCGCCCCGCCCGGCAGCAACAAACCCGGCGCCGAAGACAATCGCTCGATGACCTCCGCCGCCCCGCTGCCCGCCATGCTGACCGGCCTCACCGCCGCCGCCCGTTCCTAGGACCGACCTGATGTCCGATGCTTTGCTCAAGACGATTTTCGGGCGCCTGACGCTCGAGAGTTTCCCCATTCACGAACCGATCCTGATCGGCACCTTCGCCGTCGTGGCGATGGGTGGTGCCGCGCTGATCGCCGCGCTGACCTATTTCAAGGTCTGGGGCTATCTGTGGAAGGAATGGTTCACCTCGGTAGATCACAAGAAGATCGGGATCATGTATATGATCCTCGGCATCGTCATGCTGCTGCGTGGCTTTTCCGATGCGCTCATGATGCGCGCGCAACAGGCGATGGCGTTCGGCCCGAACGAGGGCTTCCTGCCCGCGCACCATTACGACCAGGTGTTCACCGCGCACGGCGTCATCATGATCTTCTTCGTGGCGATGCCCTTCGTCACCGGTCTGATGAACTATGTCGTCCCGCTCCAGATCGGCGCGCGCGACGTCTCCTTCCCGTTCCTCAACAATTTCAGCTTCTGGATGACCGCCGCGGGTGCCGCGATCGTCATGGCCAGCCTGTTCGTCGGCGAGTTCGCCCGCACCGGCTGGCTGGCGATGGCGCCGCTCTCGGGGCTCGATTATTCGCCCGATGTCGGTGTCGATTATTACATCTGGTCGTTGCAGATCGCCGGCGTCGGGACATTGCTGTCGGGCGTCAACCTGCTCGCGACGATCATCAAGATGCGTGCACCGGGCATGAGCCTGATGAAGATGCCGATCTTCACCTGGTCGGCGCTCGCCACCAACGTGCTGATCGTCGCTGCTTTCCCGGTCCTGACCGCGGTGCTCGCGATGCTCAGCCTCGACCGTAACATCGGCACGCACTTCTTCACCAACACCATGGGCGGCAACCCCATGATGTACGTCAACATGATCTGGATCTGGGGCCACCCGGAGGTCTACATCCTGATCCTGCCGGCGTTCGGCGTGTTCAGCGAGGTCACCTCGACCTTCTGCGGCAAGCGGCTCTTCGGCTATACGTCGATGGTCTACGCGCTGCTGGTCATCACCATCCTCGCCTATCTCGTCTGGCTGCACCATTTCTTCACCATGGGGTCGGGGGCGAGCGTCAATTCGTTCTTCGGCATCACCACGATGATCATCTCGATCCCGACCGGGGCCAAGATCTTCAACTGGCTGTTCACCATGTACAAGGGCCGCATCCGCTTCGAACTGCCGATGATGTGGACGATCGCGTTCATGATCACCTTCGTCATCGGCGGCATGACCGGCGTGCTGCTCGCCGTACCGCCCGCCGACTTCGTGCTGCACAATTCGCTGTTCCTGATCGCGCACTTCCACAACGTGATCATCGGCGGCGTGCTGTTCGGCATGTTCGCGGGGATCAATTACTGGTTCCCGAAGGCGTTCGGCTTCAAGCTCGACAAGAAGTGGGGCACGATCAGCTTTTGGTTCTGGGTCATCGGCTTCTACGTCGCGTTCATGCCGCTCTACGTGCTCGGCCTGATGGGTGTGACACGTCGTCTGCGCCACTTCGAGGACCCGTCGCTGCAGATCTGGTTCATCATCGCCGCGATCGGTGCCGCGATGATCGCGGTCGGCATCGCCGCCTTCCTGATCCAGTTCTACGTCAGCTTCCGCAACCGCGAGGCGCTGCGCGACTTCACCGGTGATCCGTGGAACGCCCGCAGCCTCGAATGGGCGACCTCGTCGCCGCCGCCGGCGTACAATTTCGCCTTCACGCCCGTCGTCCGCGATCTGGACGCCTGGTACGACATGAAGTCGAACGGCGCCGAACGGCCGATCACCGGGTTCCGCGACATCCACATGCCGCGCAACACCGGCGCCGGCATCATCCTGGCCGGTTTCTCGATGGTCATCGGACTGGCGATGATCTGGTACATCTGGTGGCTCGCCGCGCTGGCGTTCGTCGGATTGCTGGCGGTCGCGATCGGCCACACCTTCAACTATGACCGCGATTTCTACATCACCGCCGCCGAAGTCACCGCCGCCGAGGACGAACATACCCGGCAGCTGACCACGCACGCAGCGGTCGCGGGGGCCTGAGGACCATGAGCGAAGCAACCATCCCACCGGGCACACAGGCCCCGGTCTTCTACGAGACCGACGAACATCATCACGACGCCGGCGGCAGCACGATGCTGGGCTTCTGGCTGTACCTGATGAGCGACTGCCTGATCTTCGCCATGCTGTTCGCGGCTTATGGCGTCTACGGCGGCAGCTATGCCGGCGGCCCGCAGCCGCACGAGATCTTCGAGCTGCCGCTGGTGGCGCTGAACACCTCGATGCTGCTGCTGTCGTCGATCACCTACGGCTTCGCCATGCTGGCGATGAACGACGGCAAGGTGCGTGCGACGCAGGGCTGGCTGGCGATCACCGGCCTGTTCGGCCTCGCCTTCCTCTGCATCGAGCTCTACGAATTCTCGACGCTGATCCACGAAGGCGCCGGGCCGCAGCGCAGCGCCTTCCTGTCGTCCTTCTTCACCCTCGTCGGCACGCACGGTCTGCACGTCACCTTCGGCCTGATCTGGCTGGTGACGCTGATGGTGCAGGTCGGCCGCAAGGGGCTGATCGCCGCCAACCAGCGCCGCCTGCAATGCCTGTCGCTGTTCTGGCACTTCCTCGACGTGATCTGGATCGGCGTCTTCACCTTCGTCTATTTGCTGGGAGTGCTGCGATGAGCGCGGACACGCATCACGGTCACGACGCGCACGGTCACGATGCGCACGACAATGCGCATGGCCACGGCCGTTCGTCCGAAGGCGCGCACGGCAGCCGCAGGGATTATGTGATCGGCTTCGTCCTGTCGGTGATCCTCACCGCGATTCCCTTCGGGCTGGTGATGAGCGGCGTCATCGCCGACGCGCGGATCACCGCGGGCGTCGTCATGGTGTTCGCGCTGGTGCAGATCGTCGTCCACATGATCTACTTCCTGCACATGAACTCCAAGTCGGAGAATGGCTGGACGCTGATGGCGCTGATCTTCACGATCATCGTCCTGACGATCTGTCTCGCCGGCTCGCTCTGGGTCATGTATCACATGAACACGAACATGATGCCGAGCATGGACGCGAGCGCGATGTGAGCCATCCCGCGTCCCGCCGTGGATGGGCGACCGGCGCGATGCTGGTCGTCATCGCGCTGCTGATCGGCCTCGGCATCTGGCAGCTCGAACGGCGGACGTGGAAGCTCGCGCTGATCGCGCACACCGAAGCGCAACTCGCCAGCCCGCCCCTCCCCGCACCGGGGCCGGCGGCTTGGCCGGGCGTCGGCAACGACGACGCCTATCGCCCGGTCCTCGCGACCGGCCGTTACCGCACCGGCGCCGACACCTATGTGCAGGCGGTCACCGATCTTGGCGGCGGGATCTGGATACTCACCCCCTTCGTCACGGATCGCGGCTTCACCGTGCTGATCAACCGCGGCTTCGTCCCCGGCGAGCAGCGCGGCCGCGTCGCCCCCTCCGCCGCGCCGCAGACCGTCCGCGGCCTGCTCCGTCTCGGCGAACCCGGCGGCGGCTTCCTGCGCAGCAACGATCCCGCCGCCGACCGCTGGTATTCGCGCGACGTCGCCGGCATCGCCGCGGCCAAGCATCTCGGCCCGGTCGCCCCCTATTTCATTGACGCCAGCGAACCCAAGACCGGCTGGCCGCGCGGTGGCCTCACCGTCGTCCGCTTCCACAACAGCCATCTGGTCTATGCGCTGACCTGGTTCGGAATGGCGGCACTGGTCGCGCTGATGGCATGGCGGGTCCGCCGTCCGCGCTGACCCGCGTCAGTCGTCCAGCTTCGCGCCGTCGACGATCCGCTCGGCCCGGTCGCGCTCGGCGGCATCGGCCGCGCGCTCGGCCTTGCTCCGCCCGAACTTGGCGCGATTGGCCTCGGCGATCCGCGCCGCCGCAGCCCGATCGCGCGCCTTGCGCGCCAGACGCAGATTGATGATCTCGGCCATAGACGACCCATACCACTCCTCCCCCGCCAGGGGGAGGTGGCACGGCGAAGCCGTGACGGAGGGGGAGAACAGGGCGGGAGCCTCGTCACAAAGCTTCCACCCTATCCTCCCCCTCCACCATTCGGCTGACGCCGAACGGTCCCCCTCCCCCTTGCGGGGAGGATTTAAGCCGCCGCCCGCGCTTCCGCTGCCTTCTTCACCACACACCAGCGCTCCCATTCGTCGCGTGCATCCGCCAGCGCGCGATGCGCGGGCACGTCGCGGTCGCGCACCTCGGCGAGCGTCACCACCTCCGCCACCGCGCGCCCGAGCAGCTCCGTCGGCACGACGTCGCGCAGGATCGCGGTCGCCGTGTCGCGCTGCGCCTCCTCGGTGTCGCGCAGTCGCAACGCGTGGCGCGGCAGCTTCGCCGCGCGGAGCAGCGCGCTCAGCCATTTGCCGTCCCACGACGGCGCGCTCGCGAACAGCTCATGCCCGGTGAGCGTCTCGATCATCCGCCGCGCGACGACATCGTGCGGCGTCCCCTCCGCCTCCAGCCGCGCGCGCGGGATATGGTGGATCGCCTCGGCGGCCGCGTCCCAATCGGTCCATTGCGTCGCCGGGCGGATCAGATGGCTTTCCTCGCGCCCGTCCTCGAACACCCAGGCGACCTCGATCGGATAGCTCAGCTTGGCGAGCGACGAGGCTTCGAAATCGAGGAATACGAGCATGATCCGCCAACGCCTAAGCGGGCGGAAGGGGTGCGTCTAGCCGCCCTGCCCCGATCGCCGCCACGCGCCGCGCGCCCATCGCCCGACCAGCGCCGGCAGTCCGGGCCGCAGCAGCAGCCAGTCGCGGATCGCCGGCCCCTTGTCGGCGCCGATCACCTGTTTGTAGCCGCTGTCCCCCGCGCCCCAGTCGACGCGGGCGATGCCCCGCCCCAGCGCCTCGACGAGATTGCGATAATAGAGCAACTTGCCCGGCGAATGTTTGGCGAACGCGGGATCGTAGCTGTTGGCGATCGCATATTTGAGGTCGCCCGCATCGATGTCGAACGAGAAGGCGGCGGGCTTGCCGTCGATCGTCAGCAACGCCGCACGCAGCATGCCGGCGATCACCGGGTCCGCCGCCGCCGCACGCCAGAACGCACCGTGGCCGGTGGTGGTGAATTTGGCGTCGGAGCCGTCGGTGCGCGCTGCGATCCAGCTCACCGCCTCTATCTGCGTGAGCATGTCGAACGCCGCGGGCCAGTCCGCGCCGCTGAGGAAGCGCCAGTCCGTTGCGCCGTGGCTGGCGAGATGCTTCTCGTGGAAGCGGTTCTTGCGCAGCGTCGATCCGCGCGGCCAGCCCTCCGCCTGCAGCGCCGCCATGTCGAGCAGCCAGCTGTCGGCGACGAACCGGTCGAGCACCGCCCAGCCGCTCGCCCGCGCCGCCGCGATCAGCGGTGCCGCCGCCGCATCGTCGTCATAGACCGGGCCGATCCGCAATCCGTTGACCGCCCCGGCGAGCGTCGCCAGCGCCGCGCGCAGCGTCGCCTCGCCCGCCCCGGTAGCGAGCGGAAAGCTGCGGAACGGCCAATAACTCCCCGGCACCGCCGCCAGCCGCGCCCAGCCCGGCCCGACGCCGACGAACGGCAGCGCGCAGGTCGGCACGCCGTCCTCCTCGACCAGCAGCGTCCGCGCCCGCCCGCCGTAAGCGCCGAGCGCCGCGGCGAACCAGCCGTAGCGCAGGAAACCGTGGCTCGCCGCGGCACGCGCGGCGACGTCGTCGATCCCCGCGGACAGCCCGTCGCCGACGGTGGCGCGCGCCACCGGGGGCAGCCGCTGGAATTCGGCAAGGAGCATCGCTTCGGTCACCCCGGCGCATCTAATCGCCACGCCTTACCAATCGGTGCAGATTGCGGCGAGCCGTGCACCCTTTCGCCTCGCGCGACGCGCCCTATGATGGGGCCATGCCAGTGTTCTTCCAGGTTTCGACGATCGCCCAGACGATCCAGCTGTCGCTCGCGCCGGTGTTCATGCTGGCGGCGATCGGCCAGATCCTCAACGTCCTCGCCGGACGGCTCGCCCGCGTCATCGACCGCGCCCGCATCCTCGAAGAGCGCGTGCTCGGCACCGAGAGCGGCGCGGACCGCGCGCGCGACGTCTGGGAACTCAAATTGCTCGACGAACGCATGTCGATCATCAACGCGGCCTTGTTCCTGTCGGTGTCCAGCGCGGTGATGGCCTGCGTCGTCATCGCGTTGCTGTTCATCGCCAATATCGCCAAATTCCATATCGGCACCTGGATCGCCCTGGTCTTCATCGTCGCGGTGGCGCTGCTGATCTGCTGCCTCACCGCCTTCATGTGGGAGGTGCGCGTGTCGCTGCGCGCGATCCACGTCCGCAAGGAGATCCTGTCGTGAGCCACGCCGTCGAGCGCCGCCTGTTGCAGGCGGTGGTGGCGCTCGCCTGCCTGGTGCCGCTGTCGGTCGGCGGGCAGAGCGTGCTGCACGGTCCCGGCTTCCTCGGCCATCCGCCGGTGATCCCCAACGATCTCGATAGCCATTTCCGCTATATCTCGGGCATCTTCCTCGGCGTCGGCATCGCCTTCGCGAGCTGCGTGCCGCGGATCGAGGCGACCGGCCCGCGCTTCCGCCTGCTCGGCGCGCTCGTCGTCGCGGGCGGCCTGTCGCGCGTCGTCTCGCTGATCGCGGTCGGCCCGCCATCGCCGGGCCATCTGTTCGGCTTCGCGATGGAATTGGGCGCGGTGCCGCTGCTGATGCTCTGGCAGGCGGCGTTCGCGCGGCGCTGGCGCGCGGCGCACTGATCCAGCCGCCTGCCGGGGTCAGGCGTGGACGAGCGTCCCCGCGCCTTCCGAGGTGAAGATTTCCAGCAGCATCGCATGCGGCACGCGGCCGTCGAGGATCACCGCGGCATCGACCCCGGCCTCGACCGCGGCGACGCAGGTCTCCACCTTGGGGATCATCCCGCCGGAGATCGTGCCGTCCGCCTTGAGCGCAGCGATCCGCGCCGGATCGAGATCGGTCAGCAGCGTCTTCTGCTTGTCGAGCACGCCGGCGACGTCGGTCAGCAGGAAGAAACGCGCCGCGCCGAGCGCGCCGGCGATCGCCCCCGCCATCGTATCGGCGTTGATATTGTAGGTCTGGCCGTCGGCGCCCATCGCGATCGGTGCGATCACCGGGATGATGCCGCTCGCCGACAGCGTGTCGATGATCGTCCGGTCGACCGCGACCGGTTCGCCGACGAAGCCCAGATCGACGTGCCGCTCGATCCCCTGCAACGTGTCCGGCGTCTCGCGGCCGACTTTCTTGGCAGTGACCAGATTGGCGTCCTTGCCCGAGATGCCGACCGCACGGCCGCCGGCCTGGCCGATCCAGGCGACAATTTCCTTGTTGATCGACCCGGCGAGCACCATCTCCGCGATCCGCGCCGTCTCGGCATCGGTGACGCGCAACCCGTCGACGAACCGCGATTCGACGCCCAGCCGCTTGAGCATCGCGCCGATTTGCGGCCCGCCGCCATGGACGACGACCGGGTTGATGCCGACCGCCTTGAGCAGCACGACATCCTCGGCAAAGTCCCGCGCCAGCTCGGGATCGCCCATTGCATGGCCGCCGTATTTCACCACGAACGTCTTGCCCGCATAGCGCTGCAGATAGGGCAACGCGTCGGTCAGCGTTTCGGCCTTGGCGAGCAGCGCGGCAGTGGCGATCGAGTCGGTCATGCGCGCGCCTTTACCCGCGGATCGCGCGGCTTCAAAGCCTCTGTGGCAAGTGCTTCGATGTAGATCATATTCACCTGATGCGCTCTCCCATCGGGAGAGGGAGAGACGCCGAAGGCGATGATGGGTGAGGACGGCAGCGCGCTACCGCCGCCCCTCCAGCCCTTCCCCCACATCCGCCTGCGCGAGATAGCGCGGCGCCACCCGCGCCTGCGCGCGCTGCTCATAGGCATAGCCCGCGCCCAGCACCGTTGCCTCGCCGCCCTTGGTGGCGATGAACGACAGCCCGACCGGCAGCCCCTTGGCGAGCCCCATCGGCACGGTGAGATTGGGATAGCCCGCGATCGCCGGCAGTTCCGACGACGACGGCCCGCCATATTGGTCGCCGTGCACCGGATCGCTCAGCCACGCCTGCGCATAGGTCGGCTCGACCAGCAGCCGCGCGCCGGCGCGGCGCAGCATGCCGTCGATCGCCTCGCTCGCCTGGCGCAGCGAGGTCGCCCGCGCCGTCTTGTAGGCGGGATCGCCGAGCCCCTTGGTCTGCGCCGCCGCCTCGAACGTCTCCTGCTGGAAGAACGGCATTTCCTCGGCGGCATGCGCGCGGTTGAAGGCGATGAGCTGGTCGAGCGTCCGCGCGGTCACCGCCGGCGGGGTGGTCGCCAGATAGGCGTCGAGATCGGCCTTCAGCTCGGTCTTGAGCACGGTGAATTCGGCGTCGCCGATCCCGTCGAGCTTGGGCGGATCGACCGGCACCAGCACCGCCCCCGCCGCCTTCAGCACCGCGAGCGCGGCATCGAACGTCGCCGTCACCTCGACCGACAGTCCCTCCGGCCGCACCACGGCGACGCGCACGCCCGACAGCGCGCTCACCGACAGCCCCGCGGCATAGTCGCGGCGCACCGCCCCCGCGGTCGCGGGATCGGCGGGATCGGCGGCGACCATCGCCGACAGCAGGATCGCCGCGTCGCGCACGCTGCGCGCCATCGGCCCCGGCGTGTCCTGCGAATGGCTGATCGGCACGACATGCGTGCGACTGACCAGCCCGATCGACGGCTTCAGCCCGACCAGCCCGTTGATCGACGACGGACAGACCACCGACCCGTCGGTCTCCGTCCCCACCGCCGCCGCGGCGAAGCTCGCCGCCACCGCCGCGCCCGATCCCGACGACGATCCGCACGCGGTGCGGTCGAGCGCATAGGGATTGCGCACCAGCCCGCCGACCGCGCTCCACCCGCTCATCGCATGGCTCGACCGGATATTGGCCCATTCGCTCAGGTTGGTCTTGCCGAGGATCACCGCACCCGCCGCGCGCAGCGCCGCCACCACCGGTGCGTCGCGCCGCGTGACATTGTCCTTGAGCGCGAGGCTGCCCGCGGTCGTCGCGATCGGGTCGGCGGTTTCGATATTGTCCTTGATCAGCACCGGCACGCCGTGCAGCGGGCCGCGGATGCGCCCCGCCTTGCGCTCGGCGTCGAGCACCTTGGCCTGCGCCAGGGCGTCCGGGTTGACCGCGATCACGCTGCGCAGCGTCGGCCCCTTGCGATCCATCGCGGCGATCCGGTCGAGATAGGCGTGCGTCACCTCGACGCTCGACGCCTTGCCCGCGGTCATCAGCGCCTGGACCTGTTCGAGCGACGCCTCCTCGACCCGCGGCGTCCTGGCCGCGGCGGGCAGCGTCGTTGCGGGCAGCGCGGTTGCGGCGAGCAGAACCGCTGAAAAGAGCCGATACATGGAACCCCCTGTGCTTTTCGAGCGATGCTAGGGCCGTAGCGGCGGCGCGCAAGCACTCCGCAACGCCGACTATCCACCGTTTCACCCCACGCCTCCGCCATATTGATCGGGATCAGGACGATGACAGCGCGCATAGCAAGATCGGCCGCCGCGATCCTGGTGCTGCTGATCGTCGTCGTCGGCCTCGCGGTGACGATCGTCCCGCGCTTCCTCGACCGCCTGTATTACGAAGGCCCGGCGAGCGATCATTACGACGGCGCGCGCTTCTACAATCCGGACGGCGACCAGGACACGCAGCGCCTGCCCGGCGGCGGCAGCCGCGCCGGTTTCCTGTGGCGCCAGTTGACCGGTCGCGACGGACGCCCGCCATGGCCGGCGCAGGTGCCCGTCGCCCCGTCGCGACCCGCCGCCCGCGTGATGGGCGAGCGGATGGTGGTGACGTGGATCGGCCATGCCACCGTCTTGATCCAGACGCAGGGCCTCAACATCCTCACCGACCCGATCTACGCCGACCATGCCGGTCCGCTCGGCTTCGGGCCGCGCCGCGTCGCCGCCCCCGGCGTGCGGTTTGAGGATCTGCCCAGGATCGACCTCGTCCTCGTCAGCCACGATCATTACGACCATCTCGACCAGGCGGCGCTGCGCCGGCTGTGGCAGCGCGACCGGCCGGGGATCGTCACCAGCCTCGGCAACGACAGCGTCATCGGGCAGGTCGGCGCCAGGGCGCTGGCGCTCGACTGGGGCGGCAGCGCGACGCTGACCGCGGCGGGGCTGCGCGACACCAGCCGCGACATCCGCTGCGATCCCGACAGCTGGTGCCCGGGCGACCGCGCGCAGGTGTTCGTCACCCGCAACCATCATTGGGGCAGCCGCTGGTTCACCGATCGCAACCGCGCGCTCTGGTCGAGCTTCGTTGTCCGCCTGCCGAGCGGCGGCAACATCTTCTTCGCCGGCGACACCGGCTTCGGCGACGGTCTGTGGCCCGCCGAGGCCGCGGCCTACGGCCCGGTCCGTTTCGCGATGATCCCGATCGGCGCCTTCCGCTTCCAGCCCGGCGAGATGCGCTCGGGCAGCCACGTCGGCCCGGCCGAGGCGGCGCTGATCCATCAGCGGCTCGGCGCGGCGCGCTCGCTGCCGATCCATTGGGGCACGTTCCGCCTGTCGTACGAAGGCTATGACACGCCGCCGAAACTGCTCACCGCGGCGATGCGCTGCACCGGCGGCCGCGGCTTCGCGGCGGAGCGGCTCGGCGTGCCGTTCGAGGTGGCGCCTTATGCGAAGCCGGTGACGGGCAAGCCGATGACCGCGCCCGAGATGATGCGCTGCCTCGATACGCCGCAGGTGAGGGCGCTACGTTGAACATTCCTCCCCCGCCAGGGGGAGGTGGCGCGCCCGAAGGGCGTGACGGAGGGGGAGGATACGGTGAGTTCGCCGTATGCGGGAACGCCCCCTCCACCACCCGCTACGCGGGCGGTCCCCAGCGCAGGGTTGGATGGCCCCCGGCAATCCAAGATCATGCCGGGGGCATGATCGACCCTGCACTCCCGCTAAAGCGAGGGAGGATTTTTAGCTCAATCCACGAACGCGCGCTCGATCACATACGTCCCGGCCTTGGCGTTCGAGCCTTCCTCGAACCCCAGCCCGTCGAGCATCGCCGCGGTCTCGCGGATCATCGCCATCGATCCGCACAGCATGATCCGGTCGGTCTCGGGGTCGAGCCGCTTCGCCCCCTGCACCGGATCGCCGAACAGCGCCGCGCTCTCGATCAGGTCGCCGATCCGGCCGGTGGTGCGGAACGGCTCGCGCGTCACCGTCGGGATATAATGGAATTGCGTCGCCGCTTCGTCCGACACCAGCGGGTCCTCGGCCAGCCGCGCGTGCAATTCGTCGTGATAGGCGAGGTCGCTGACCTGCCGCACCGAATGGACCAGGATCACCTGATCGAACATGCTGTATACGTCAGGATCGCGCGCCAGGCTGAGGAACGGCGCCAGCCCGGTGCCGGTCGAGAAGAAGAACAGGCGCTTGCCGCCGACCAGCGCGTCGGTGACCAGGGTACCGGTCGGCTTCTTGCCCATATATACCTCGTCGCCCGGCTCGATCAGCTGGAGCTTGGAGGTCAGCGGCCCGTCCTCGACCTTGATCGACAGGAATTCGATCTCCTCGGCATAATGCGGGCTGGCGATCGAATATGCGCGCATGATCGGCTTCGCATTCTCACCGTCGCCGGGCAGGCCGATCATCACGAACTCGCCCGAGCGGAAGCGGAAGCTCGCCGGCCGCTCGACCGCGAAGCTGAACAGCCGGTCGTTCCAGTGGCGCACCCACAGGACCTTAACGTTCACGAACGCCTTGGTTTCGGGCAGGGTCTTGGGGGAACGGAGATCGGTCATGCGCGACGGGCTTCGGGTTGTTTGCGAAGGGATCGCATTATGAACCCTGCGCCGCCGGGTCAACCAAAGCAAAGCTTGTGACGCCCCTGCGCGGTCATTGCCGAGCCTGCGCCGCTACCCCATATCCGTTCCCGATATGGCCATCCAGATCCGCACCAGCCTCGCCGAACCCGAAACCGGCGAGACCTTCGTCCCGCATCGCCCCGCCCGGCCCGACAAGGTCGAGGGCGGCAAGCGGTTCACGCTGGTCAGCGAATACAGCCCGAGCGGCGATCAGCCGACCGCGATCGCCGAACTGACCTCGACCGCGCGCGCCGGCGAGAAGGATCAGGTGCTGCTCGGCGTCACCGGCTCGGGCAAGACCTTCACCATGGCCAAGGTGATCGAGGAATTGCAGCGCCCGGCGCTGATCCTCGCCCCCAACAAGATCCTCGCGGCACAGCTCTACGGCGAGTTCAAGAGCTTCTTCCCCGACAATGCCGTCGAATATTTCGTCAGTTACTACGATTACTACCAGCCCGAGGCCTATGTCGCGCGCTCGGACACCTATATCGAGAAGGAATCGTCGACCAACGAATCGATCGACCGGATGCGCCATTCGGCGACGCGGTCGCTGCTCGAACGCGACGATTGCATTATCGTCGCCTCGGTGTCGTGCCTGTACGGTATCGGCTCGGTCGAAACCTATTCGGCGATGATCTTCGACCTCAAGAAGGGCGCCTCCGTCGACCAGCGCGAGATCGTCCGCAAGCTCGTCGCACTCCAGTACAAGCGCAACGACGCCGGCTTCGCGCGCGGCAATTTCCGCGTGAAAGGCGACACGCTGGAAATCTTCCCGTCGCATTACGAAGACAGCGCGTGGCGGATCAGCTTCTTCGGCAACGACATCGAAGACATCATCGAATTCGACCCGCTCACCGGCAAGAAGGTCGCCAGCCTCAACAGCGTGCGCGTCTACGCCAACAGCCATTACGTCACGCCCGGCCCGACGCTCAAACAGGCGGGCGACGCGATCAAGCACGAACTCGCCGAGCGGCTCAAGGAACTGGTCGCCGAGGGCAAATTGCTCGAGGCGCAACGGCTGGAGCAGCGCACCAATTTCGACCTCGAGATGATCGCCGCCACCGGCTCGTGCGCGGGGATCGAGAATTACAGCCGCTTCCTCACCGGCCGCCTGCCCGGCGAGCCGCCGCCCACCCTGTTCGAATATCTCCCCGAGAATGCGTTGCTGTTCGTCGACGAGAGCCACCAGACGGTGCCGCAGATCGGCGCGATGGCGCGCGGCGATCACCGTCGCAAGATCACGCTCGCCGAATATGGCTTCCGCCTGCCGTCGTGCATCGACAACCGGCCGTTGCGCTTCAACGAATGGGACGCGATGCGCCCGCAAACGGTCAGCGTCTCGGCGACGCCGGGCAATTGGGAGATGGAGCAGACCGGCGGCGTCTTCGCCGAACAGGTCATCCGCCCCACCGGCCTCATCGATCCGCCCGTCGAGATCAAGCCGGTCGAGGAACAGGTCCAGGACCTGATCCAGGAATGCCACAAGACCACCGCCGCCGGCTATCGCACGCTGGTGACGACGCTGACCAAGCGCATGTCGGAGGATCTGACCGAATATATGCACGAGGCGGGGATCAAGGTCCGCTACATGCATAGCGACGTCGAGACGCTGGAGCGTATCGAGCTGATCCGGGATCTGCGCCTCGGCGTCTACGACGTGCTGATCGGCATCAACCTGCTGCGCGAGGGATTGGACATTCCCGAATGCGGGCTGGTCGCGATCCTCGACGCCGACAAGGAAGGCTTCCTGCGCTCCGAGACGTCGCTGATCCAGACGATCGGCCGCGCCGCGCGCAACGTCGACGGCCGCGTCATCCTCTACGCCGACCGCATCACCGGCTCGATGGAGCGGGCGATGAACGAGACCGCGCGCCGCCGTGAGAAGCAGGAGGAATATAACCGCGAACACGGCATCACGCCGACGACGATCCGCCGCAACATCGGCGACATCATCGCGCACGTGAGCCAGGGCGATCAGGTCACCGTGCCCATCGACGAGGATCGGCCGCACATGGTCGGCCACAATCTGCGCGCCTATATCGAGGATCTCGAAAAGCGGATGCGCAAGGCGGCGAGCGACCTCGAATTCGAGGAGGCCGGGCGCCTGCGCGACGAGATCCGCCAGCTGGAGAACGAGGAGCTCGGACTGCCCGCCGCCGAACACAAGGCGCCGGTGATGGGCCGCTCGAACGAAGGCAAGCCGGGGACGCGCAAGACCCGCTATGGCAAGGCGCAGGCGATGCGGATGGGCGGCAAGCGCGGCGGCCGGTGATCGGCGTCGATCAGCCGTAATAGAGGTGTGGGAAGTGGCTACGGATCGGGTGAAAGGATGGCCCCATGATCCGCAGCTTCGCCGACGTCGAAACCGAACGTATCTGGAACCGCGAGCGTAGTCGCAAGCTGCCGCCGGACATCCAGCGCCCGGGGCTTCGTAAATTGCGTCAGCTCAACCGCATCGACAAGCCTCTCGACCTGCTGGTCCCGCCCGGAAACCGATTCGAGGAGTTGAAGGGCGATCGTAAGGGGACATATAGTATCCGGGTCAACGATCAGTGGAGGATTACCTTCCGCTGGGAGGGTGGGAGCGCAATCGATGTCCGCATCGAGGATTATCATCGATGATACCGAACGGCTGCCGAACATCCATCCCGGTGAGATCCTCCGCGAGGACTTCCTGATCGGCAGCGCGATACCGGTCGCCGAGGTGGCCGCGGGAGCCGGCATCGCGCTTGAAAAACTTGAGGCGCTGTTGGACGAGCGAGCACCGGTCGATGCCGAATCTGCGCTTCGCCTCGCGCGCTATTTCGGTATGGGTGAGACGTTCTTCCTCGGCTTGCAGAACGACCATGATCTCGAAGAGGCCCGGTCAGCTTACCGGGCCGAGCTCGATCGGATCGTACGCCGCGCGGCTTAGCCGGTCGTCAAATTCGCCGCGCTTACCCCGTAATAGCTCGCGACGCGGTCGGCATAGGCCTGGTCGAACACCGGCGCGTTGTTGGACCAGCTCGGCCCGCCCTCGAGCAGGCGGCGGTCGATCGTCACCACGTAGAGATCGCGTACCGGATCGAACTGCAGCAGCTCGAACGGCAGCGGATAGAAGCTCTTGCCCATGCCGAGGAAGCCGCCGAGGCTGAGCACCGCATGCGTCGACCGGCCCGTCCCCTTGTGCACCATCAGCGCATAGACCGAACCGACCTGATCGCCGTCGCGGCTCTCCACCTTCAGCGTGTGGGCGACGTTCGCCTGGACGAGCAATTGGGTAGCGGTGGTGGACTGGCCGTCGGTCGACATCGGATGCTCCTGGTTGTTGACGGGTGAACCGCCCGTTGCCCGCGCCGGTTCCACGCGCGCGCCGCTTGAGGCATCGCCGCCCTTCCCGCATAAGCCGCCGGATGCGCATCCTTTCCGCCACCGCCCTGCTGCTCGCCGCCAGCGCCTGCGTGCCCCAGCCGGTGGCGCCGCCCGCCCCCGCACCCAAGCCGGTGGTCGCGCTGCCCGCGCCGCCGGTCACCGCCGTGCCGCGCGGCGCCGACTGGCGCGACTGGCCGCTGACCCCGGGCGACTGGAGCTGGCAGCGCGACGCGCGCGGCAGCATCGCGCGCTTCGCCCCCGCCGGCGGCCCCGCGCGCCTCGCGCTGCGCTGCGACCGCGACCGGCGTCAGATCATCCTGTCGGTCGACGGCAGCACCGCGACCACGCTCACCGTGCGCACCACCAGCATCGCGCGCGCGCTTCCGGTGCAGCCGAACGGCGGCAATCCGCCGTCGCTCGCCGCGACGCTGGCGACCAACGACGGTCTGCTCGATGCGATGGGGTTCAGCCGCGGCCGGTTCGTGATCGAGCGGCCGGGCGCGCCGACGCTGGTCGTGCCGGCCTGGGCGGAGATCGAGCGGGTGACCGAGGACTGCCGCGGCTGACGCGGCGGCGAGGGTTCGAATCGTCGCGTAAAATCCCCTGCATTACAAGACTTGTTTCCGCCGCGGAGCATGTGCACATTGCGGACGTGGCCGGGTCCGGTCACATGGCTATCAACAAGCGAAAGGAGGTGATCCGATGTCTCATGGTTCAGCAGTGAGTTCGGTTCGGTTCGTTCGGGGGACCGGCTTCTAACGTCTGTTTGAATCGTGTCGGGGGGTATCCTCCCCCAATCAACGGCATGACGAGGATGAAAGAGGTCCCATGGTTTCCCGGGCTGGAGCTCTCCGGCCGCTGACCATGTTTGGAGGGTGTCGGGCTGCCGGGAGGCGCACGGCACCCTCTTCTCACATCTGGGGCAGGTGCAACGGCACAAGGCCGTTCGCGCGCCGAACGATCGCATGATCGCGCGCCATCCTATAACGGGATCATGGCTGCAACGATCATCCGCCCCTATGCCGCGCCGGATAGGGATAGGATCCCGGCACTGATCCTGCCGATCCAGCAGGTCGAGTTCGGCATCCCCGTCACCGCGGAGGATCAGCCCGACCTGCTGACGATCGACGATTATTATCAGACCGGCGCCGGCGGCTTCTGGGTGGCGGAGCGCGACGACGAGATCGTCGGCACGATCGGCCTCAAGGACATCGCGAGGCGGAACGGCGCGTTGCGCAAGATGTTCGTCGCCGCGCATGCCCGCGGCCGCGAGCATCGGGTCGCGGTGGGGCTACTCGAAGCGCTGGTGCAGCATGCCCGGCTGGCCGGGATGCAGAACATCTATCTCGGCACCGCGCGGGAATTCCTCGCCGCGCACCGTTTCTACAAGAAGAGCGGCTTTCGCGAGATCTCGCGGATGGGGCTGCCGGTGAATTTCCCGGTGATGATGGTGGACCGCAAATTCTTCCATCTCGCGGTCCCCCAGACGGCGACGACCGCCGGAGCCGGCGGCCGCGGCCGGGTCAGAGGAACGCCTTCGCCCGGTTGAGCACCAGGTTGCACACCTGGTTCTTCACCTGCCCGCGCAGCCCGTCGAGCGACAGCGCCTGCCCGCCCGGCGCCTGCACCTGCCCCGCCTGTCCAGCGGCATAACCCGGCTGGCTCTGCACGTCCTTCTGCCCGGTCAGCCGCCCGAGCACGCCCGCCGCGCCCGACGTCCCGCCACCCGTGCCGAGCAGCCGGTTCTTGACGCAATAGCCCAGCAGCCCGGCGGCATTGCCCGCGCCGATCGAGCCGATCCGCGGCAGCGCCCCGGCCGCGCCGCCGCCGCCGAGCAATCCGCCCATCTGACCGAGCAACCCACCGCCACGTTCCGTCGTCGCGGGGGCGGGATCGGCGGTCTGCGCGATCGCCAGCGTCGGCGCGAGGATCAGCGCGGCGGCAAGGATCGTCTTCATGGCAGGGCTCCCATCGTCATGATGGCGAACCAACCACCCGCCGCGCGCACCGTTCCGCCGGTGCCCGCGGGGATGGCTCGCCCCGTCCCGCTCACGCCACCTCCACTTATGCCGGCGTCAGCAGACCCTCGCGCGCGATCTTCTCGCGCCACACCAAGGGTGCGAGCTGGTGGACGTTCTGCCCTTCGCTGTCGACCGCGACGGTGACCGGGAAGTCGCTGACCTCGAATTCGTAGATCGCCTCCATGCCGAGGTCCTCGAAGCCGACCACCTTAGACCCCTTGATCGCCCGCGCGACGAGATACGCCGCGCCGCCGACCGCCATCAGATACGCGCTCTTCGCATCGCGGATCGCCTCGGTCGCCGCCGGGCCGCGCTCGGCCTTGCCGACCATCGCGAGCAGCCCCTGGTCGAGCATCATGCGGGTGAATTTGTCCATCCGCGTCGCCGTCGTCGGCCCCGCGGGTCCCACGACCTCCGCGCCGACCGGATCGACCGGCCCGACGTAATAGATCACGCGCCCGCGGAAATCGACCGGCAGCGGCTCGCCCCCCCCTTGTTCCTTGGCAGCCAGCATGTCGGCGATGCGCTTGTGCGCGGCATCGCGCCCGGTCAGCATCTTGCCGTTCAGGAGCAGCCGGTCGCCGTGCTTCCACTGCGCCACCACCTCGGGCGTCAGCGTGTCGAGGTCGACGCGGATCGCGGCGCTGTCCGGCTGCCAGTCGACCTGCGGCCAGTCGGCGAGGTTCGGCGCCTCCAGATAGGACGGCCCCGTCCCGTCGAGCGTGAAATGCGCGTGGCGCGTCGCGGCGCAATTGGGGATCATCGCGACCGGCTTGGACGCGGCATGCGTCGGCCAGTCGAGGATCTTGACGTCGAGGATCGTCGACAGCCCGCCCAGCCCCTGCGCGCCGATGCCGAGCGCATTGACCTTGTCGAACAATTCGATGCGCAGCGCTTCGAGATCGTTCTTCGGCCCGCGCGCCTTGAGCTGCCCCATGTCGATCGCGCCCATCAGCGATTCCTTGGCGAGCACCATCGCCTTTTCCGCGGTGCCGCCGATGCCGATGCCGAGCATCCCCGGCGGGCACCAGCCCGCACCCATCTGCGGCACCGTCTCGACCACCCAGTCGACGATGCTGTCGCTCGGGTTCATCATCTTGAACTTGGACTTGTTTTCCGACCCGCCGCCCTTGGCGGCGACGTCGACCGACACGCGCGACCCCGGCACCATCTCGACGTGGAGCACCGAGGGCGTGTTGTCGCGCGTGTTGCGCCGGGTGAACGCCGGATCGGCGAGGATCGAGGCGCGCAGCTTGTTCTCGGGGTGGAGGTACGCACGCCGCACGCCTTCGTCGATCACCTCCTGCAACGATTGGTCGCCGTCGAGCCGGCAATCCTGGCCCCATTTGACGAAGACGGTGACGATGCCGGTATCCTGACAGATCGGCCGATGCCCCTCGGCGCACATCCGGCTGTTGGTGAGGATCTGCGCGATCGCATCCTTCGCCGCCGGGCTGCGCTCGGCCCGATAGGCGTCGCCGAGCGCGCGGATGTAATCCATCGGATGATAGTAACTGATGAACTGCAGCGCATCGGCGACGCTGTCGATCAGGTCGGTGGCGCGGATGGTCGTGATCACGGGGCGGGCTCCTTTGCGCCCGCCTTAAAGACCGGAGGGATGGCCGCCAAGGCACGTTTCGGACGGCGGACGGCACCGGCCAAGAGTCCTGCAAGACGCCTCGTGTACCCCGGCGGAGGCCGGGGTACAGGCTTGGGAGAACCGTGCCGGCTTTACAGCCGTCTCGCAAAGGCGGTGTGACGGCGTCGACGTGGCCACGCAAATGCGCGGTTATGCCTCTGACCCAAGGCGACGAAAGCCGGTACCGAGAGCACCAAAACCCCAACCATCGCAAAGCTTTCTCAACCATCACACGTTATTTCCCGCGCCATGTCGCTACCCTCCCCCACGCCCGATCAGCCCCCCGCCGTCCCGGTGCTGCGCCTGCTCGGCCTGGGCAGCGAGCAGAGCGATCACGAAGCACAGATGCACGCCGGCCATCTCGCGCATGTCCGCACGATCTGGCCGTTCGCGCTCGCCGCGCAGGGAATCGCCAGCGCGGTGCTGCTGGGGGCCGCACTCGGCGATGTCGCGAGCAACGGCGCGCCGGTCGGCATCGTCGTCGCGATCGCGGCGCTGCTGCTGCCCTCGCTCGCCGTCTATGCGGTGCTCGCCGCGTCGCGACCGCGCGGCTGGCCGCCGCACGTCCGCACCCGCTGCCTCGTCGCGAGCGCCACCGTCACCGCCGCCGCCTTGCTCTGGCTGCTCTGGGCGTCGACGCGGCTGCCGATCAGCCCGGTCCAGCTCGGCTGCTTCGTCGGCCTCGCCGGCGCGATCGGCATGACCAGCATCGCCCTCCACCCGGTCCGCGCCGCGACGCTCGGCTTCGGTGCCGGGCTGGTGCTGATGCTGGCGCTGCTGTCCGACAGCGTGCTGCCGGCGCTGGTCGCGCTCGCCTTCCTCTTCTGCCTCGCGGTCGCCACCGCGCGGCTCGCCCGGCTCGACGGCCTCGCGGTGCAGCGCCGCGTCTCCGCCGCGCGCGAGGGCAGCCTCGCGGTCAAGATGATCGCCGAATTCGAAGGCCATGGCACCGGCTGGTTCTGGGAAGCCGACCGCCAGGGCCGTATCACCTATCTGTCCGCCAAGGTCGCCGCGGCGCTCGCCCCGCATTATCGCGATCCCATCGGCTGCCTGCTCACCGACGTGTTCCGGATGGACAGCGCCTCGCCGGGCACCGAGCGCACGCTCGCCTTCCACATCTCGTCGCGCACCTCGTTCGCCGATTACACCGTCTGCGCCACCGGCAGCGCCGACGGCGCCGAGCCCGATCGCTGGTGGTCGATCTCGGGCCGGCCGGTGATCGACGATCTCGGCCGCTTCCAGGGCTTCATCGGCTCGGGCAGCGACCTCACCGAGAAGCGCAAGTCGGATGCCGAGATCACCCGCCTCGCGCTGTTCGACGGCCTCACCGGCCTCGCCAACCGCCAGCGCATGCGCCAGAGCCTCGACAAGACGCTGCAACCGCAGGGCGGCGTGCTGCGCCCCGCCTCGCTGTTCCTGATGGACCTCGACCGGTTCAAGGCGGTCAACGACACGCTCGGCCACCAGGCCGGCGACGCGTTGCTCAAGCAGGTGGCGCAGCGGCTCGAACGCGGCGTCGGTGCGGTCGGGCTGGTCGGCCGGCTGGGCGGCGACGAATTCAAGGTGCTGCTGCCCGCGATCGACCATCGCGACACGCTGACGACGCTCGCCAGGGAGCTGATCGCCTCGCTGTCGCAGCCCTATTTCATCGCCGGCGCGACGGTGACGATCGGCTGTTCGATCGGCATCGCCATCGCCCCCCAGCACGGCGACAATGCCGAGGAGCTGGTCCGCAACGCCGATCTCGCGCTTTATGCCGCCAAGGCCGACGGCCGCGGCGTCCACCGCTTCTTCTCCGAGGAGATGCTGTCGGGGGCGAAGAGCCGCAAGGCGCTGGAGGACGACATGCGCACCGCGCTGGCGGAGGGCGGCTTCCACCTTCATTATCAGCCCGTGGTCTCGACCGCGACCGAGGCGATCACCGGCTACGAGGCGCTGCTGCGCTGGCAGCATCCGGTGCGCGGCCGCATCTCGCCCGCCGATTTCATTCCGGTGGCGGAGGAATGCGGGCTGATCGAGGCGCTGGGCGAATGGGTGCTGCGCACCGCCTGCGACGCCGCGGCGCGCTGGCCGCGCGCGGTGCGGGTCGCGGTCAACGTCTCGCCGATCCAGTTCGCCAACCCCGCCTTCCCGGCGATCGTCACCTCGGCGCTGGCGCGCAGCGGCCTGCCCGCCTCGCGGCTCGAGCTGGAGATCACCGAGGGCGTGTTCCTCGACGAATCCGGCGCCACCGATGCGATGTTCCGGTCGCTGAAGGCACTCGGCGTCCGCCTCGCGCTCGACGATTTCGGCACCGGCTATTCCAGCCTCGGCTATCTGCGCACCGCGCCGTTCGACAAGATCAAGATCGACCAGAGCTTCGTCCGCGGCGCCGCGCAGCCGGGCAACCGCAACGCGGCGATCATCCGCGCCATCGTCACGCTCGCCGACACGCTCGACATGGAGACGACCGCGGAGGGCGTCGAGATCCAGGACGAGATCGAACTCGTCCGCGCGCTGGGTTGCAGCCATATCCAGGGCTTCGTCTACGGCGCCGGCATCGCCGATGCGGATGTGGTGACGCAGCTCGGCGGCGCGGTGCAGGCCGCGCCGGTCGGCCACAAGGTCAGCCGCGCGCCGCGCACCAAGATGCTGCGCTCGGCGCGGCTCGCGGTCGGCCGCACGCAGGGCGACGTGCGCATCCGCAACATCTCGGCGAGCGGCGCGATGATCGACGGCGTCGCGATCGACGACGAGGCGGTCGGGCTCGACGTGCTGATCGAACTGGTCGAGAACCAGATGTTCGCCGCGCGCGTCGCCTGGGCGCAGGATGGCAAGGCGGGGCTGCATTTCGCCGAAAGCTTCAACCTCGATCGTCTCCAGCAACCCCAGCCCGGCCGCATCGCCCGCCGCGCGACATAGGTCCGTCACACCCACGACTCCCGCGATTCATGTCCGGAATCGGCCGACTAAAAATTTTCGTTCCCGCATCGTTCCCTTGCGCTTTCCGTAACCCGCGGAAGTCCGCGCGTCGTGCGGCATCGCCCGCCGCCGGGGCGCAGCGGCGGGGTGGAACCGGCCTCGCTCCGCCGCATTACCCCCTTGCCTGCCGCGCCGGTTTGCCACAACTTGTGGGGGTTGAGTTCGGGGGCGGACCCAATTGCTGGTAGAGAACACCGTCGATCCCCATATCGGGCATCGACACCGGGCAAGCCGCGGCATCGCGATGTGCTCATTTTGTTCTCTTCCTCGGGCCGCCTTGGTGGTACAAGAAAATGCGCCGCCGATTCGAACACTTAGAGAACGAAGGATCGGTTTCGATGGATTTCAGGGACACGCAGGGTGAAGCAATGACCAGCGACACGATCGAAGCGACGATGGGCGAAACCGGCACCACCACCGCCTCCCCCGCGACCGAGGCGGTCGGCACCGGCAGCAAGGCGGTCCGCGCGCGCCCCTATCCGGTCGAGGTCGACCATAGCCGCGACGCGCTCCTCACCGACTTCGGCAAGGAGACGCTCAACGACCGCTATCTGCTGCCGGGCGAAAGCTATCAGGACCTCTTCGTCCGCGTCGCCTCGGCCTATGCCGACGATGCCGCGCATGCGCAGCGCCTGTACGATTATATCTCGCGTCTGTGGTTCATGCCGGCGACGCCGGTGCTGTCCAACGGCGGCACCGGGCGCGGCCTGCCGATCTCTTGCTATCTCAACTCGGTCCCCGACAGCCTCAACGGCATCGTCGACACCTGGAACGAGAACGTCTGGCTCGCCAGCCGCGGCGGCGGCATCGGCACCTATTGGGGCAACGTGCGCGGCATCGGCGAGCCGGTCGGCCTCAACGGCAAGACCAGCGGCATCATCCCCTTCGTCCGCGTGATGGACAGCCTGACGCTCGCGATCTCGCAGGGTTCGCTGCGCCGCGGTTCGGCCGCCTGCTATCTCGACATCAGCCACCCGGAGATCGAGGAGTTCCTCGAGATCCGCAAGCCGAGCGGCGACTTCAACCGCAAGGCGCTCAACCTCCACCACGGCGTGCTCATCACCGACGCGTTCATGGAGGCGGTGCGCAACGGCGAGGAATGGCACCTGCGCAGCCCCAAGGATCAGACGATCCGCCAGACGGTCGACGCGCGCTCGCTGTTCCAGAAGCTGGTCGAGACCCGTCTGCAGACCGGCGAGCCCTATATCGTCTTCGCCGACCACGTGAATTCGAACATGCCCAAGCATCACCGCGAGCTGGGCCTCAAGGTGTCGACCTCGAACCTGTGCAGCGAGATCACGCTGCCGACCGGCGTCGACCATCTCGGCAACGACCGTACCGCGGTCTGCTGCCTGTCGAGCCTCAACCTCGAGACGTGGGACCAGTGGAAGGACGAGAAAGGCTTCATCGAGGACGTGATGCGCTTCCTCGACAACGTCCTGCAGGACTATATCGAGCGCCACGAGCCGGGCATGGAGCGCGCCGCCTATAGCGCGGGCCGCGAACGTTCGGTCGGGCTCGGCGTGATGGGCTTCCACTCCTTCCTCCAGGCGCGCGGCCTGCCGTTCGAGGGGGCGATGGCGAAGTCGTGGAACCTGAGGATGTTCAAGCACATCAAGGGTCAGGCCGACGAAGCCTCGATGCAGCTCGCGATCGAGCGCGGCCCCTGCCCCGACGCCGCCGACACCGGCGCGATGGAGCGGTTCAGCTGCAAGATGGCGATCGCGCCGACCGCGTCGATCAGCATCATCTGCGGCGGCACCAGCGCGTGCATCGAGCCGATCCCGGCGAACATCTACACGCACAAGACGCTGTCGGGCAGCTTCTCGGTCAAGAACCCCTATCTCGAAAAGCTGCTCATCGAGAAATCGAAGAACAGCGAGGCGGTGTGGAGTTCGATCCTCGAACACGGCGGGTCGGTCCAGCACCTCGACTTCCTGTCGACCGAGGAGAAGGATTGCTACAAGACCAGCTTCGAGATCGACCAGCGCTGGCTGCTCGAACTCGCCGGCGACCGCACGCCCTATATCGACCAGGCGCAGTCGCTGAACCTGTTCATCCCCGCCGACGTCGAAAAGTGGGACCTGCTGATGCTCCACTTCCGCGCCTGGGAATTGGGCATCAAGTCGCTCTATTACCTGCGCTCCAAGTCGGTACAGCGCGCGGGTTTCGCAGGGTCGGGCGGGGTCGAGGCGGACAATACGATCGCCGCACCCAAGTTCGAGATCGGCGAGACGACGGATTATGACGAATGTCTGGCGTGTCAGTAAACGCATAGGTCGCCCTCACCTTCCCACCCGACTGCTTCGGGCGGGCCCCTCCCTCTCCCGGAGGGAGAGGGGTGAGGCGGCCACCATTCCCTCTCCCATCGGGAGAGGGAGGGAGCCGCGCAGCGGCGGAAGGGTGAGGGTGAGATGCGTCTCTACAAAAACCAACCTTCCGGTACGGTCCAGCATGCCCGGCAACTCCGCCGTGCCGCATCGGAACCCGAGCGTCGTCTGTTGTATGGATTGCGCGAGGCCTTTCCGGCGCTGAAATGGCGCCATCAGACACCCATCGGACCTTACCGTGCCGACATCCTGTGCTTCTCCGAACGTCTCGTCATCGAGGTCGACGGCGACACCCACGCCGACACGCCGGAAGCCGACGCCATCCGTACCCGCTTCATCCAACGCCAAGGCTTTTCCGTGATCCGCTTCGCCAACCCTGATGTGATGACGAACCTCGACGGCGTTCTGACTCAAATCTCCCTTTTCCTCCGGGAGAAGAGCGTTGGGTGCACGGCGCCCCGCACGGCAAAGCCGTTTGGGAAGGATGAGGGTGACCACGCACAAGAAAAGGGCGGCACCGCATGACCGGCACCGCCCTCACCCTTCCGCCGCCTAGCGGCGGCTCCCTCCCTCTCCCGCTGGGAGAGGGAAAGTGCGGATCACTCCGCCTCTTCGAACATGTCCACCGCATTGGCGGCGGTCGCGCTCAGCCGCACCGTATCGCCCTCGATCTCGGCGACGAGGCCGGCCGGCAGGTAATGGTGCTTGCCGCCCTGCCCGTCCTGGGTGCTCGGCGAATCGTTCTTGGTGAGCTTGATGCGCTCGCCCTGGACGTGGTCGACGGTGCCGACATGGACGCCGTCGGCGCCGATGACCTTCATATGCTCTTTGATGTTGCTGTGATCGTGCATGACAATGCTCCTGCAAGGGGTTCGGCGGTCCAACGAGCCGATCCCGAATTGGATGCATCGCGCGCAAACCCCGGATACCCGCGCTGATGCCGCTGCAGAGCCTCATCATGTTCGCGGTCGCCGCGGTGTTCGGCCTCGGCGGCGCGTGGATGCTGTTCGAGCTGCGCCGCCCGCAGGGGCCGGCGCGCGTCTACGTCTACCGCATGGCCGGCATCATGGCCGTCAGCCTCGCCATCGTCCTCGCCTTTTCGGCGCATGCGATGTGGCAATGGAGCGGCCAGCCCTAACCTCTTTCGCAACACACCCTATTTCTACAGATCCCACGGAGTAGCCCCCATGTCCCTCCTTCACGCATCGAAGCAGTACAAGCCGTTCGAATACCCCTGGGCGTTCGAATTCTGGAAGCGCCAGCAGCAGCTGCACTGGCTCCCCGAGGAGGTCCCGCTCGGCGAGGATTGCCGCGACTGGGCGCAGAAGCTGACCGATCACGAGCGCAATTTGCTGACCCAGATCTTCCGCTTCTTCACCCAGGCCGACGTCGAGGTGCAGGATTGCTACCACGAGAAATACGGCCGCGTGTTCAAGCCGACCGAGATCAAGATGATGCTGACCTCGTTCAGCAACATGGAGACGGTGCACATCGCCGCCTACAGCCATCTGCTCGACACGATCGGCATGCCCGAGAGCGAATATGGCGCCTTCCTCGAATATGCCGAGATGAAGGAGAAGCATGACTACATGCAGAACTTCGGCGTCGACAGCGACGAGGACATCGCGCGCACGCTCGCCATGTTCGGCGGCTTCACCGAGGGCGTGCAGCTCTTCGCCAGCTTCGCGATGCTGATGAACTTCCCGCGCTTCAACAAGATGAAGGGCATGGGCCAGATCGTCACCTGGTCGATCCGCGACGAGAGCCTGCATTGCGAGGGCATCATCAAGATGTTCCACACCTTCTGCCACGAGCGCCAGTGCCTGACCAAGGCGGTGAAGGACGACATCGCCGACGTCTGCCAGACGACGATCCGGCTCGAGGACAATTTCATCGACCTCGCGTTCGAGATGGGCCCGGTCAACGGCATGACACCCAAGGAGATCAAGAAGTACATCCGCTATATCGCCGACTGGCGGATGGGGCAGCTCGGCCTCAAGCCGATCTACATGATCGACGAACACCCGCTGCCGTGGCTGGCGCCGATGCTGAACGGCGTCGAGCACGCCAATTTCTTCGAACAGCGCGCGACCGAATATTCGAAGGCCGCGACCAAGGGCCAGTGGAACGACGTCTGGGATTCGTTCGACAAGCGCCAGAAGGCGAAGATCGGCCGCCCGGCGAACGAGGATGCAGGCGAGGCCAGCGGGGATATGTTCTCGCAAGCTGGCGTCGCGGCGGAGTGAAACAAAGCGGTATCAAGCCTCATCTCTTCAGTAAGCACTTCGGCGTTAGCCCGTCAGTGTTAGCAGCTGCCGGCGTCTTTGACCCAACGCTCAACATTGACACGAAATTGTTTCCTGATCCGATTTTGCTTGATGCCAGCGATCATTCTGAGATGCGGGAAGCGCGAACGACATTCGATAATTATTTCGAACAGGTTAGACGTCTTCTCCTGCATAGCAACGGTCAAAAAGACCACGCCGCTTGGAAGGCGGCGTTTCAAAGACTTTCATTTCCTGAGATACAAGGCACATGCTTAGGCTACGGCTCAGGCTCCATTTCGGGATCGGGTTCCGGCCCGAAAATGACAGGAAGGCTAGCCACAACTGGTCTTCAGGTCGCACAGATGGGCATTGATGATCCCGACTTATTCATGGCGGTTGGTTTATTTGAAGAAGATTTCGGGCCAGATATGATTGGTGACATGTTCACCAATGTATGTTTTGGAGAAATCGCAAAATTCAATTCACGAATATATAACGCTATTAATGTTCCAACAGAACACTTTGACATCATGCTAAAAAATGGCCTTCGATATGAAGGCCATTTTGCCGTTAATCCCTTGTTTCAGAATCGCCGCATTCCAGTTATTCTTATGCCTCTTGACGTTTTGCGAGAACTTCCCGTAGCATTAGATTGGGCGGGCATTCAAACTGTCAGCGAAGATAATAAACGCTTTCGTGACAGCCTAAATTCTAGCGTATCCAGCTTGTGGTCTAGAAAGACTCTGGAAAGCAAATCACATCTGAAGCAGTGGGCAATTTCTGGCAAAGAGGCATTCGGCGACCTGCTGGACATGATCCATGGCATGGATGGAAAGCCATATGATTTTGTTAATGATAGACTAGGTGAGTTTGTCTGGAGAACGTTCGCTGACCGGCTTATTACGCAACACCCTTTTCCTATCCAGAGGCCGATAGTTAATAACGCCGCTTCAACGATAGATATCGTCGATAAGATCGTATCTCAATTTCAACACTTAGTTGAAAATAGAGACTTATGGCGGGAGTTCCATACGGAAAATGGCCAGCCACGAGTGGAAAAGGCGGCACAACGCTTATTCTATATGACTGCCCTGTCATATTGCGAAGCTAATAACCTTGATATTACCCCCGAAGCAGATACCGGACGCGGACCGGTCGACTTTAAATTTTCGACCGGCGCCAACGATCGAGTTTTGGTCGAACTAAAACTATCAAAAAATCCGAAAATGCTGCAGGGCTATACTAAGCAAATCCAAATATACAATTCCACCGAGAAAGCCGTTGCAAGCAAATATATTGTCTTAGACGTAGGTGGAATGGGCAAAAGATTTCATCAGGTCGAAGCTGCCCGTTTAGCACAAATCGCCGCTCTAGGTTCGGCCCCAGAACTTATCCTAATCGACGCAAAAATTCGCGCTTCAGCTAGTAAAGCATAACCTCGCGCCTTACCCCACCATTGTCTCGTTCCACGCAAAATCCCAGCTCGCTGACCAACGTCAAGTCTGCGCGTCGCGCTTAACCCTGTTGCGCAACCCGGCGGCAACGCCCTGCCGTTACAGAGCAATTATGCTCCCCACCCCGCGCATCTTCCGCAGCCGCTGGGCGGCGCTGCTCTGGGCCGGGGGGATCGTCTGGGCGGCGGTCGATTATGCCGGATCCGCATCGAACAGCGCCGACGGCAACACCGCGATCACCGACGCGTCGGGAGACGTCGCCAATGCCGCCGATCTCGCCGCGGTCGCCAACCTTATCGGCGAGTGAGTCGCGCGCGCCGCCGCGTCGCAATAGGATCGCGATCCCCCGGCCTCCGTCCATAACGCCGCCAAGCCATTGAACGCACGCCGATCCTCCCGCCATGCCGATCCGCGCTGTCCTACACGCATCGCCGCCGGCTAGGCTGCCGTCCTCGCCGATCGCCAATGCCGGGCAACGCGACGCTCTTTGCCATTGGTGCAGAAACGGAAACGATGGGAGGCGATCGTTTCGATTAAGGTGTCCAACTTGTCCATGTTCGGCGTCCAACCACCTGAACGGCCACGCTATGCCCCTCCAGCACGCTCAGCGGCTGCGGCGGGTCGGTGCGTGGAAGTCGGCGGGCTTGTCGGCGATCCAGCGGGCGAAGCGCGCGATCCCCGGATGCGCGGCGAGCGCGGCCGGATCGGCATAGGTCCGCGCCAGATCGGCATTCGGAATCAGCGCATGGACGGTGCGGTGGCAGATCGGATGGACCGCGGCGGTGACGCGCCCGCCTTCGGATTTGGGGACGAGATGGTGCCATTCCACCTTGGCGCCGAGCGGCCGGCCGCAGATCGGGCAAGGCGGCGACGGCGCCTCGCGCGCGGCGCGCGCCTCGGCCTCCGCCAGTCCCGCCTTGCGCTTCACCCGTCCGACCATGTCGCCGATATAGGCAGGCGCCGGCGGGCAACCACCGCCGCCACAACGAAAAAGGGCGGGCCTGCATCAGCAGACCCGCCCCGTTCGAACCGTTCCGTCGAACGATTAGAAGTGTGCGACCACACCCGCCATCGGGCGGAAGCTGTGCGCGTCGTCGAAGGTCGAAACCTCCATACGCAGGCGCAGGCCCGAATTGCCGGTCAGGCCGCCGAGGCCGATGTCCTTCGGGCCGACTTCGGCGCCGATGCCGTACACGGTCGCGTGATAGTCGCGGTTCAGGTCGCCGGCCACGCCCGGAGCGAACTTGTCGAAGTTGTTCCAGCGGTAGCCGACCTTGCCGTAGAACAGGCCGCTGTCGCCGGCGCGGAAGCCGAAGCGGCCGTATGCGCCATACTGCCAGTCGATGTCACCCGACACGCCCTTGGCGACCGCACCTTCGGCGCCGACGAACACCGGGCCGAGCGGCACGTTGAAGCCGACGATGCCTTCGACCAGCGCGCCGTCGAGGTTGTAGCCCTTGGGCTGCGCGGGGATGCCGGCGACGGCTTGGCGGTCGAACTGCTCCCAGCCGCCCATCACGGCGACATAGGGCTCGATGCCGAATGCGCGCGTGCCGTCCGGAGCCTTGGGCGCGGTGTCGACCTGCGCGTCGGTGGCGACGGTCGTGTCGGTCGTGCCGGTGGTCGACATGTCCTGCGCGAAGGCGGGGACGGCGAAGGACGCTGCCGCAACGGCGGCCGCGAGGGCGAGCTTACGCATATGAATGTACCTTGTGTTGCCTCAACTCGGGCGACGACACCGCAGCGTCGTGCAACCCAGGTCCGTCCAAACTGCGATTTTGGACCTTTGTTGCACCGCGAAGTCACTTTTGGCGGGAACGTCCGCCGCTGTGGCTTTCGCGTCACACTTCCTGTCACCCGGATGAACGAACCCACGGCGTTCTGCGGCGGCGGGTCGACGGCGGCCCGGCGCGGGCGCGCGCGCGTTCATCCCGCCAGTGCGAAGGCCGGGAGCACAGTCGATCCGGTCAGGGCGCGCGCGGCGCTATTTTGGCCAGCGCCCCACTCGGCCGCGGCGACGGCCGCGCCGCCGTCCGTACGGTACGATGGCCGCTACCGGCGGCGTAATTGGCGATGTCGGATTGCGCCCGCGACGCCGCCGCTTCGACGTCGACCGCATTGCCGGGCTGATGGGCCGCCGGGCGCGAACAGGCGGTCAGGCTCATCGCCCCCGACAGGGGCAGCAGCAGCAGGATACGCATAACTCGTCCGATTACTCAGGGGGACCGCCAACGCCGCCCCGCCGGCATCGTTCCCCCGGCGCAGGCACTGGGGAAAGATGCCGGCTCGGGGTCAGGGGCGCAACGCCACGTCGTCGGCGTCGTCCAGATCCTCGTCCGGCGTGGTGCCGGCATCGAAATCGTCCTGGGCGTCGTCCTCGTCGATGTCGGCCTCGTCCATATCGACGGTCGGGTCGCTCTCGCCGACCTCTTCCGAATCCATGTCGAGCTCGTCGATCGGCTCGTCCTCCTCGTCGTCGTCGCCGAGATCGGGGTTGAGGTCGGTCAGCACCAGCCCGTCGCTGGGGCCGTTGCGCGTCGCCTCCAGGATCTCGGCGCGCTGGCTCTCGTCATAGCCCTCTTCGTCATAGCCGTCGTCGCCCGAACCATGACCCGTGACCTGATGTCCACCCATCGAAACCTCCTCGTGTTACCCGGTGCGAACGGCGGGGGGCGGCGGCGGTTCCGCCATGTCGGTCAGGCGGCGCGGAACAGCCGGCCGCGCTCGGTGACCGCGACGACGCTCAGCGCGACCACGCCGCAGATCAGGAAGCCCGCGGCGAGCGGCGCGGTGCTGCCGTCGAACGCCTGGCCGATGACGACGCCGATCACCGCGCCGAAGGTGACGCTGGTGAAGCCCTGGACGCTGGAGGCGGTGCCGGCGATGCCGCCCATATTCTCCATCGCCATTGACGAGAAATTGGAGGTGGCGAGCCCGAAACAGCCCATCGTCAGCGCCTGGAGGACGACGAAGCCGACCAGCGTCTCGTAACCGGCGAGCGCGACGGCGAGATGGATCGCGCTCAGCACGACCAGCCCGATCACCGCGCTGTGGCTGATCAGCCGCGTGCCGAGCCGCATCACCAGCCGCGCGTTGGTCAGATTGGCACCCGCCATCAGCGCCGCGGTCACCGCGAACATCACCGCGAGCAGCTGCGGGTGCCGGAACGTATCGAACATGATCTGCTGGACGGAATTGAGATAGCCGTAGAGCGCCCCCATCAGCGAGGTCGAGGCGAGCGTATAGCCCAGCGACCAGCGATCGCTCAGCGTCTGCTTCCACCCGCCGGCGACGCGCCGCACCGACAGCGGCTGCTGCGCATCGGGGTGGAGCGTCTCGGGCATGCGCACGAAGAACCACGTCCAGATCACCAGGCTCAGCCCGGCGACGACCCAGAAGATGCCGCGCCAATTGGCGAACAGCAGCACCGTCTGGCCGAACGCGGGGGCGAGCACGGGGACGATCATGAACACCATGAACGCGATCGACATCACCCGCGCCATCGGCCGGCCGTGATAGCAGTCGCGCACCATCGCGACGGTGGCGACGCGGGTCGCGGCGACCATCGCCCCGCCGAACACCCGCGCGGCGAGCAGCAGCACGAAGCTCGCCGACACCGCGCAGGCGATGTTGGCGATCACATAGCCGCCGATCGCCCACAACAGCACCGTCCGCCGCCCGAACCGGTCGGCGAGCGGCCCGTGCGCGAGCTGCGCGATGCCGAAGCCGAGCACGAAGGCGGTGACGATGAACTGCCGCTGGTTCTCGGTGGCGATGCCCAGCGACCGCCCGATCGCCGGCAGCGCGGGCAGCATCGAATCGATGCCGAGCGCGGCGAGCGACATCAGCGCCGCGACCAAGGCGACGAACTCGACGAAGCCGATCGGCGCGCCCGCCGGCTCGCCGGCGACATAAGGGGCAGGAGCAGGGGCAGCGCCGTCGAGCGCCGGCGCGGAGGTGGGGATGGAGCGGGTCACGATGGCGCCTCCCCTACCCGCAAGCGGCAGCCCTCGGAACCCTGCTTGATCGCCGCCGCGCGACGGCCTACGTGTATTGCCCGATCAACACACGAGGCTAGCCATGACCCGCCTGCTGCTTTGCGCCGCTTTGCTTGCGTTGCCGCTCACCGCCTGCGACCGTTCGGGCGAGGGCACGTCGGTGTCGATCAACGCCGACGGCGGCAACGTCCTCGGCGCGGTCGACGCCAAGTCGGGTCAGGTGAAGATCGCCGTCCCCGGCTTCTCCGGCCAGATCAAGCTGCCCAAAATCCAGCTCGACGCCGACAATTTCGATCTCAACGGCGTCCACCTCTATCCCGGCTCGACGATCGACAAGCTCGACGTCGCCGGCAAGGACGAGGCGGGCAGCCTGCGCGTCCGCTTCACCAGCCCCGCCCCCGCCGATCAGGTCCGCGGCTGGTTCCAAGACCGGCTCGCCAAGGCCGGCTTCACGCTCAAGCAGGACGGCGCCGGCCTCACCGGCACCACCGACGACCACCAGCCCTTCCACCTCGACCTCGCCAACGACGGCGCCCGCGCCAAGGGCACGATCATGGTGGGGAGCTGACCGCCAATTCCTCCCCTGCGTTAGCGGGGGAGGGATCAGGTTGCGCTACGCTCCCGCGCCGCCACCAGCACCGCCTCGGCATGGCCGGGCACCTTCACCTTGCGCCACGCCTGCGCCAGCCGGCCGTCGGCACCGAACAGGAAAGTCGCCCGCTCGATCCCCATATAGGTCTTGCCGTACGTCTGCTTCTCGCCCCACACGCCGAATGCATCGCAGGCGCTGCCGTCCTCGTCGCTCGCCAGTCCGACGGTGAGGTCGTATTTGGCGATGAACTTGCCATGCTTGGCGGGCGGGTCCTTGCTGATCCCGAGCACGCTCACCCCGGCCGCCGCGAAATCCGCCGACAGCGCCGAAAAGTCCTGTGCCTCCCGCGTGCACCCGGACGTATCGTCCTTGGGATAGAAATAGATCACCGCCGGCAACGCCAGCGCGTCCAGCCGCACCGGCGAGCCGTCGGGGGCGATCACCGTCACCGCCGGGATCGTCGCGCCGTCATCCATGTCCGTCTCCTGTCGCGTGGGTCCATGCCGCCCCGACCTCCTGCCGCGTCGCGGTCAGCGCGGCAAGCACCGCGGCCCAATCCTCCCGGCGTAGCGCCCGCGCGATCAGCTCGCGCGTCGCCGGCGGCGGCTCGGCGGCATCCGGCGCGACGAGGCGCAGCACGACCAGCAACCGCGTCAGCAGATCGTTCGCCGCCGCCAGCCCGGCGGGCAACAGCCCCTCGCCCACCAGCGCGGCGATCGCCGTGTCGAGATGCGGATCGAGCCCGGTGCGATGCCGCAGCTGCGTCAGATGCACGGTGAATTCCAGATCGACCAGCCCGCCCGGCAGCAGCTTGGCGTCGAGCGGTCCGGTCGGCGGCTTGTGCCGCGCCATCTCGGCGCGCATCGCCACCGCCTCGCCGGCGAGATCGCGCGCCGGTCGCGCGCCGGCGAGCACCTCGGCGACCACCGCCGCCGCCGCCGCCCGCGCCGCCGCCGATCCGAACACCGGCCGCGCACGGGTCAGCGCCATATGCTCCCAGGTCCACGCCTCCTCGCGCTGATACCGCGCGAAGGAATCGAGCGACACGACCAGCGGCCCCTGCGTCCCCGACGGCCGCAGCCGCGTGTCGACCGGATAGAGCGGCCCTGCCGCGGTCGGCACCGACAGCGCCGCGGTCACCCGCTGCGCCAGACGATTGTAGTAAAGCGTCGCGCCCAGCGGCTTCGCGCCATCCGATTCCGCGGTGAAATCGCCGGTGAACAGATAGACGAGGTCGAGGTCGCTGGCATGCGTCAGCGCGCCGCCGCCGAGCCGTCCGAAGGCGAGGATCAGCAGCTCGCTGCCCGGCACCCGGCCATGCGCCTGCGCGAATTCGGCGACGGTCGCCTCGGCGAGCACCGCGATCGCTGCTTCGGCGAGCCGCGCATAGCCCGCCGCCGCATCCAGCGGATCGGCCGCCCCCGCCACCACCTGCGATCCCAGAGCGAAGCGTTTCTCGCCGACGATGCGGCGGACATGATCGAGCAGCGCCTGATAGTCGCGCCCCTCGCCGCGCGTCATCTCGGCGGCGAGCGTCGCGACGTCGCCGAGCGGCTCGAACGCGCCGGGATCGATCAGCCAGTCGATCAGCTCGGGCCGCGTCGCCAGCGCCTCGGCGAGCGGCGCGGCATGGCTGAGGATCGTCGCGAGCAAACTCGCCAGGCCGGGCCGCGCCTCGAGCAGTCGCAGGATGTTGATCGCGCTCGCCAGCCGTTCGAGCAACACGTCGAGCCGCAGCAGCGCCGCGGCGGGATCGGGCGCACCGGCAAGCGCGGGCATCAGCACCGGCAGCACCGCCTCCAGCGCCGCGCGCGCCGCCGGGCTGCGCAGCGCAGGATAGCGGCCGGCGCGCCAGCCCGCGATCCGCACGGCCGCCGCCTCGCCGTCGGGAAAGCCCGCCTCGCGCAGCCGTTCGGCGAGCGCCTGCGGCTCGTGCGGCAGGCCCGTCTCGCGCCCGTCGTCGAGCGCGTCGTAGATACGCCCCGCCCGCTCCACCGGCCCGCGCAGCAGGTCGATCAGCGCGCCGCCCTCGTCCAGTCCGTGCAATCGCGCCACCCGGTCGAGCGCGTCGCCGGTCGGCAGGCTATGCGTCTGGCGATCGTCGATCATCTGGACGCGATGCTCGATCGTCCGCAGCAAGGCATAAGAGCTGGTCAGCGCCGCCGCCTCGTCCGCGCCGATCCACCCCGCCTCGGCGAGCCGGGCAAGCGCATCGCGCGTCGCCGGCGCGCGCAATGCCGGGTCGCGGCCGCCATGGATGAGCTGGTGGATCTGCGCGAAGAACTCCGCCTCGCGGATGCCGCCGCGCCCGCGCTTGAGGTCGTAGCCGGGACCGAACGCCTGACCGCTCGCATAATGGTCGCGGATGCGTCGAGAGAGGTCGCGGATCTCGCCGATCGCGCCGAAATCCAGCCCGCGCCGCCAGACGAAAGGCCGGATCGCGTCGAGGAAATACCGGCCGAGTTCGAGGTCACCCGCCGCCGCCCGCGCCCGGATGAACGCCGCCCGCTCCCAGGTCAGCGCCTGCGATTCATAGTAACCGATCGCGCCGTCGACCGGCAACGCGATCGGCGTCGCCTCGGGCGAAGGCCGCAGCCGCAGGTCGACGCGCAGCACATAGCCATCGCCGTCGCGCGCCTGGAGCAGCTCGACGACGCGCTTGGCGATCCGCACCGCCGCCGCCTCGGGCTCCTCGCGCGCCCGGTGCGGCAGCGTCCGCGGATCGAAGATCAGGATCGGATCGATGTCGGAGGAATAATTGAGCTCGCGACTGCCCTGTTTGCCGAGCGCGATCGCCGCGAAGCCGCGCGGCTCGGCGCCGGGAGTCCGCTCTTCGATCGCCGCGCGGATCGCGCGGTCGAGCGCGCGGTCGGCAAAGTCGCTCAGCGCCTGCGTCACCGCGGTGAGGTCCATCATTCCGGCGAGGTCGCCGATCGCGACCGTCAGCGCCAGCGCCCGCCGGTCGAGGCGCAACTGCCGCGCGACCGCCATATCCGGCGTCGCCGTCGTATAGCCGAGGTCGAACCGCCCCGCCGCGAGCCGCTCCGCCAGCACCGGCTCGCGATCGAGCAACAGCGCGAGGAACGGCGCATTGGCGCGGGCGCGGTCCAGAACATCGGTGACGGGCGGCGGCATCGGCTCATCCTTGCTGTCGGGCGCAACGTTTCCGCCGGACGATCGTTCTAGCCTTCATGAATACCGCCATGCACACGTCTGGGAAGGGCCGCAGCGGCGACTATGTCGTCCGCCTTCCGCGTCCGGCGGACCCGCTGGGCAATGCGCTACGCGGCGTGTTCGGCGAAACGCCGATGCCCGACGATCTGCAGGCGCTGCTCAACCGACTCGACCGACCAACCCACTAAGCGACGGCGCCGGCATGGTTTCGTGCCCTGCGGGATTGGCCGTCAGCAACCGCCAGCCGCTGGGAAGGTAGTCCGTCGACATATAGAAATAGAAGGCACAACTGCCGTCAGGCCGATAGCTGCCCCCCTTGAGGATGCCGTAAGCGGTATCGCCGAGGAACACCGGACTGCCGCTGTCGCCGCTCTTGCACACCGGCCCCGCCACCGTCGTCCACGTCGGCAGGCACGCGCCGCCGCACAGATCGCCCGCCGGCGCGAAATCGGTCAGCTCGACCTGCGAGCAGCTATAGCCGGTCCGCTCACCGCGATGGCAGACGACGTCGCCGGCGCGCATCCCCGCACGCCCGCGCGCGCCGACGACCGGCCGGCTGATCGTCTTGGCGGTATCGGCGAAGAACAGCGGCGCCAGCGGCGACGCGCTCGCATTGATCTGCACGTCCTGATGCCCCCAGCCCCATTGCCCGACGAACGGCAGCGCCTGCTCGTGCCCGTCGGCGTCGCGCCCGGTCAGTTCGTCCGGACAATGCGCCGCGGTGGCGAGCCCGGTGCGCAAGCCGTCGGTGACGACGAAACCGGCGGTGCACAGATAGCGATGCGTATCGCCCGGCACCTGCCCGACCACCCGCGCGCCGCCCTGGATGCCCCCCATGTCAAGCGCCGGCTGATCGACCACGCGCAGCCGCACCGGCACATGCGTCAGCGCCGCAAGCCGCTCGGCGAGCGGCCCTGCGCCCTCGCGCGCCACGTCGCGACCCGAGACGACCGCGACCAGCTCACCACTACGCTGGTCGATGCCGAGGCCCGGCGGCGCGATCAGGCTAGCGCGGATCGTCGCCTGATAGGCGGTGATCGCCTGCACCAGCCCGGTATGATCGACCGCCGCGCCGGTCCGGAAGGTCACGCGCACCGCACTGCCGTCCAGATCGACGATCTGTTCGGCGACCGGCGCGTCGCCGGTCAGCGTCACGACGATCTCGAAATCGGGGCGATGCTCGACCGCGATTCCCGTCAACCGATCGGCGAAGCGATCGGCGATCGCATCGGTCACCGGCACGCTCGCCTCCTGCAAGCGGAGATGGCGGATCGCCTCCTCCACCGTCACGCCGAGCCGCTCGGCCACCGCCGCCGCATCCTGCGCCCGCGCCGCCTCGGGCGACTGCACCGCCGCCGCGGCAACAACCGGTGGCGGTGGCGGCGGCGCGAGCGACTGCGCCACCGCAGGACCACCCGCCCCCAGCATAAACGCCCACAGCAAGACCCGCCGAAATCGCCCCACATGATCCTTCTAAGGCGACAAACTGGCTTGTCGATGAATGATCATGCGCAGGCGACGCAAAAAACTTACGGCTGCCAGTTCGGCCGGTAACTCGGGTCCAGGCGGCGGTCGGTGAAATAGGCGGCGCTGATGAAGGCGAGGTGGGTGAGTGCCTGTGGGAAATTGCCGATCGGCTCGCCGCGCAGGTCGAGTTCTTCCGAGAACAGGCCGAGCGGGTTGGCATAAGCGATGCCCTTGGCGAGGATCATCTGCGCCTCGTCGAGCCGGCCGGCGCGCGCGAGGCATTCGGCGTACCAGAAGGTGCAGGTGGTGAACGCGCCTTCCGTCCCCTCCAGCCCGTCGTCGCCGCGGTACCGATAGACGAGGCCGTCGTCGCGCAGATGCGTGCCGATCGCATCGAGCGTCTTGAGCCATACCGGATCGGTCGAGGAGACGAACCGCACCAGCGGCATCATCAGCAACGCCGCGTCGAGTTCGGTGCCGCCGCGATCCTGGACGAAATAGCCGTGGTCGGGATGACGGAAGTTGCTCCAGATATCCTCGACGATCGCGTCGCGCGCCTCGCTCCACGCGACCAGCGGCGCGGGCAGCGAGCGCTTCTTGGCTAGCCGGATGGCGCGATCGAGCGCCACCCAGCACATCAGCCGCGAATGGAGGAAGTGACGCGGTTCCGAGCGCATCTCCCAGATGCCGGCATCGGGCTGGTCCCAATTGGCGATGACATAGTCGATGACGCCGCGGACGTGCTGCCAGCCGGCGTGATCGATCGCCGCGCCGTATTTGTTCGAAAGATAGACGCTGTCCATCAGCTCGCCGAAGATATCGAGCTGGCTCTGCGCGTGGGCGCCGTTGCCGATCCGCACCGGCCTGCTGTCGGCATAACCGGCGAGATGCGGCAGTTCCTCTTCGTCCGCCGCCTCCGATCCGTCGATCGCATACATGATGCGGATCGGATGCTCGCGGTCGGCGGCCATCACCCGCTCGCTGGCCCAGCGGCGGAAATGCTCGGCCTCGTCGATGAAGCCCAATCGCATGAAGGCGTAGACGGTGAACGACGCGTCACGGATCCAGGTCGCGCGATAATCCCAGTTGCGCCCCGCCCCCACCGCCTCGGGCAGCGAAAAGGTCGCCGCCGCGGCGATCGAGCCGTGGCGGTTCGAGGTGAGCAGCTTGAGGGCGAGCGCCGAGCGCATCATCTCCTCGCGCCAGCGACCCCGATAGCTCGTGCGCGACAGCCAGCCGCGCCAGGCGGCCGTGGTCGCGGCGATCTCGGCGGCGACGGTCGCGTCGTCGGGACGCTCCAGAGCCTCCTCGCCGAACACGAACCACGCGCTTTCGCCCTCGCCGAGGGTGAAGTCGGCGTCCGCCGTGCCGTTGCCGCAGGTCAGCGACACCGAGGCATGCAGGCGGAGCGTCAGGTCGCGGCCGACAAAGCGCACGCCGCCGTCCGCCGCCGCCGCCTGCGGCACCTCGCGGGCGTAATCGAAGCGCGGCCGACAGCGTGCGGCGAAGGCGACCGTGCCGCGCGTCACCGTGACCCGGCGGATCAGGCAGCGTGCCCGATGCTCCGGATGCACGCGCGCGTCGGGGTGCGGCATCAGGTCGACGATCTCGACGCTGCCGTCCGTCGCCATCCAGCGCGTCGTCAGCACGTTGGTATCGGGCACGTAGATCTGGATTACCCGGGCCGCGTCGAGCGCCGGCCGGATCTCGAACGCGCCGCCGCGCTCGGCGTCGAGCAGCTCGGCGAACACGCTGGGGCTATCGAGCGACGGCCAGCATAGATAGTCGATCGTCCCGTCGGCGGCGACCAGCGCCGCGGTCTCCATGTCGCCGATGATGCCGTGATCGCCGATGCGCCGGAGCGGCCCGCCCCCCGCATCATCCATTGTCGCGGAATTCGGGATAGAGCGACATGCCGCCATCGACGAACACGGTGGTGCCGGTGACGTAGTCGGCGGCATCGGAGGCGAGCCACACCGCGGCGCGCGCGACGTCCTCGGGTTCGCCGATCCGGCCGTACGGGATCAGCTTCAGCAATTTGGTCAATGCCGCCTCCGTCTCCCACGCCTCCTTGTTGATCGGCGTGCGGATCGCACCGGGCGCGATCGCATTGACGCGGATGCCGTCCGCCGCGACCTCCTGCGCCAGCGTGCGCGTCAGCATCCGCACCCCGCCCTTGGCGGTGGCGTAATTGACGTGGCCGGCCCAGGGGATCAGCTCGTGGACAGAGCTCATCGCGATGATCGTGCCGGCGCTGCGTGCGGGCCGGCCGTCCTGCGGCTGCGCGCGGAAGCGGCGGATCGCCTCGCGCGCGCAGAGGAACTGGCCGGTCAGGTTGATGTCGATGACCGTATTCCAGTCGGCGAGCGTCAGGTCGGCGACCGGCGCGTCCTTCTGCACGCCCGAATTGGAGACGAGCACGTCGATCCGGCCGAACGCGGCCGCCGCGGCGTCGAACAGGCGGGCGACGTCCGGCTCCTGCGACACGTCGGCCTGTACCGCGATCGCCTTGCCGCCGGCGCCGGTGATCCGCTGCGCCAGTTCCTCGGCGCTCTCCTCGTCGGAGCGATAGTTGACGACGACCGCTGCGCCGGCATCGGCGAGCCCCACCGCGACGGCATGGCCGATCCCCGAGCTGGCGCCGGTGACGATGGCAGTATGACCTGCAAGGACGGACAAGGACGCATCTCCAATGGCTTCGAATCGCTCCTGAACGGTCGAGCGCGCCAGGGGATGCGTATCAGTCGATCGGATCGCCGTAGAACAGCCCGCGCCCGTCGGTGCCGACATAGACGCGCCCGGCACGGCGCGGATCGCCGGCGACCACGCGATAGCGCCCGCCCCAAAGATGCGCGGCATCGTCGATCCGCCGCCATGACGCACCGCGATCGGTCGAACGCCAGACGCCGCGCACGCCGGCCCGGCTGCCGATCGCGAACACCGCATCCTTGCCGAGCCCGAACAGCTCGACCGCCAGTCCGCCGCTCGCCGGCACGAACGACGCGCCCGCATCCTCGCTGCGGAACAGCGCGCTGCCGACCTGCAGCCACAGCCGCCCCGTCGCGTCGGGCGCAGCGACGAGCGCGCTTTGCGATTCGCGGTTGCGCGCCTGCGCCGCGGTGAGGTCGCGCGGCAGGCCGCGTCCCGCCACCGGCGCGAAGCTCGCCCCGGCATCGCGCGATACCAGCAGTCGCCCGCCCGCCGCGTCGACCGCGTAGAAGACCGCCGGATCGAGCTTGTCGGACACCGCGCGCGTCCGCGGCGGCAGGCCGCGCACCGGCGACCACGTCCGGCCGCGGTCGCGCGTCACCTGCGGCAGCCGCGCCGCAACGATCATCGTCGCGCCGTCGGCCGATACCGTGATCGCCGCCTCGCCGTTGAGGTCGTCGCGCGCCGGCGGATCGCCCTGCGGCGGCAATCGCACCGGCGTCCAGTGGCGGCCGCCGTCCTCGGATCGGGCGAGGCTCGCGTCGCGGGGGCGGTCGAGATACAGGCTGCCGCTGCGGACGATCACGTTCGGCGCCTTGCCGGCATAATCGAGCATGTTGGTGTTGGAGAGATACGGGTTCGCGAACGTCGGCTGCGGCGAGCGATCGAGATCGTCGTGGACGAAGCCGGCGAGGTCGCCGAACCCCGACACGACCGGTGCGCCACCGGTCGGCGAGATCAACGTGATCACCGCGGTCTGCTCGATCCCGCGCACCCACGGCGCCCAATCCACCGTGCCGCGTGCCGGCAGGCGCTGCGCCGCATAGACGGTGGCGCCGGTGGTATAAGCGATATGCCCCGCGTCGAACGGGTCGATCGCCAGGCCCGAGATCCAATGGCCGAAATCGGCGCCCTTGCCCTCGTGGAGCAGGAACGGCGTCGTCGAGACGTCGCGGCGGCTACGGGCGCCGACGTCGTCCCAATGCACACCGTCGTCGCGGCTCAGCCACAGCGAATCGCCCGCACGATAGCGATCGATCGTCGAGACCGCGACGGTGCCCGGCGCCGAGCGCGCCACCGCGACGCCGAGGAAGCCGCCCTCGGCCCCCGCGGCCCGCCACGCCGGCGGCGTGACGTCGCGGCCATGCCCCTGCGGGTCGTAGCGCCAAACCGCGCCGGTCTTGACGTCGCTGGGGCCGATCCCGCTGGCGAAGCCAACCCACAGCACGCCGCGTGCGTCGACCACGCCCTTGGCGGCGAACAGCGCCGGCCCCGCCACCGCGATCCAATGCACCCCGCCGTCGTCGGAGCGATACAGCGCCGGCCCGCCCGGATCGGCGATCCCGGCCCAGATGCGCTGCGAAGCGCCTGCCCTGCCGCTGGTCGGATCGATCGCGACGAAGGAGACGCCACCGTGGCTGGTGCGCCGCGGCGGCTGGCCCAGCCCCTTGTGCGGGAAACCCGCCACCGGCGACCAGCTCTGCCCCGCATCGCGGCTCTGCCACAGGCCGTCGTGCCGCGACCCGAAGAACAGCCGCCGATGGTCGTTGGGGTCGATCGCCAGCCGCTCGCCGAGGCCGCGCCCCGCTTCGTTGCCGCCCATCGCGAACGGCACCGGCACCACCCGCCACGTCCGCCCGCGATCGCCCGAGCGCAGGATCGCCGCGGGCGCGCCGGCGTTCATCCCCGCCGCCAGATAGACGACGTCCGCATCGACCGGATCGGCCGCGATGCTCTCGATCCCCATATAACTGGAGACGGCGTTGCCATCCTGCAGCGGCAACCAGCGCGCCGCCGCGGCATCCCAGCGATAGGCGCCGCCCATGTCGGTGCGCAGATAGGCAAGGCCGCGCTCGACCGGGCTGAACACGATATCGGGCGCATAGCCGCCCGCGCCGACGGTGACGTTGGTCCAGCGATAGCGCGCCGCCGGCTGCGCAGGCGACGCCGCCGGCATCGCCAGCACCGCCAAGGCCATCAGCAGCGCCCGTCCGACGCGGCTTCGTCTCCCAGCCCGTTGGCGCAACCCGCTCAATTCCCCGACGCCACCGGTTGCAGCGTCGCCAGCACCACATCGTTGCTGCGCATCGGCAGCCGCAGCGTATAGCCGCCGTCGCGACCGACCTGCACGACGCGCGCGATCTCCGGCGTGTCGGTGGTGAGCGCCTGCAATTCGGCGATCTGCGCCGGTGTCAGCGTCTTGGGCGATCCCATCGCCAGATAGCGCGAATGCGCATCGTTCTTCTGATAGCCGGTCCGGTGCACCGTCAGCCGATAGCGCCCCGGCGCTAGATGGGTCAGATGCAGGTCCGCCGCCGCGGCCGCCGTCGCCGGCAATTGCCGGGTGAAGAACGGCCGGTTGCTCAGCGTCTGCTTAGGCTGCTGCCAGTTCCAGACCAGCACATTGGTCCGCCCGCCCTCGGTCGTCGCCAGCGCCTGCGCGTCGGCGAGCGCGATCTCCGGCCCGCTGAGCGCGTGGAGATATTTATATGCGAACCACGCCGGCTTGCGGACGCCCTCGCGGTTCATCAGCCCGAAGCCGCCGTGGAACGGCGTCGGCGGCGGCCCGGCCTCCTCGAACAGGTCGCTATAGGTCCAATAGCTCATCCCCTGCGCGATCCCGCGCGTGGCGAGCAGCTTGGTCAGGATATAGGGCGCGCTGACGTAGGAATCGTGCACCGGGTCGCGCGGATTGTAGCTCGCGCTCCATTCGGTGAAGTACAGCGGCAAGCCCGGGAATTTCGACGCCGCGATCTCCGCGCGGACGCGCCGGACGTCGCCGACGATCGCATCGGGATTGGTCGACAGGCGATTGTCGTCCTCGCCCTTCTCGTCGAGGAAACCGCCGTCGACGCCATAGGTGTGCGTCGTGACGAAATCGATCGGCACCTTACGCGCCGCGGCATAATCGAGCAGGTCGGGCACCCACGCCGCCCCCGCCGTCGCCGGCCCGCCGACGCGCAATGCCGGGTCGATCGCCTTGATCGTTCGTGCGCTCGATTCGTACAGGCTGAGATACGCCGCTTTGTCGCCCTTCTCCCAGAAGCCGGCGAGATTGGGCTCGTTCCACACCTCGAAATACCAGCTGCGCACCTCCTCGGCGCCATAACGCTGGCGCAGGTGGCGGACATAGGCGTCGATCAGCCTGGCCCAGCCCTCGGCCTGCGGGTGCGAGGTATTGCCCTTCCAGTAGAAGATCGTCTGGTTCGAGGTCTTGAGCGCGTCCGGCGTGAAGCCCAGTTCGACGAACGGCTTGATCTTGCGCGCGAGCAACGCGTCGTAGAGCTGGTCGATCTTCGTCCAGTCGTAGACGATGCGGCCGTCGCGCATCTTCACCGTGCCGAGCGCATCGGTGAACACGTCGTGGAAGCGGACGTAACGGAAGCCGAGCTCGCGCACCGCGGTGTCGAGCTGCGCGAGGCTGTCCGGGCGGATCAGCGTCCCGGCGAAGTCCGATCCCACCGACAGATCGAAGGCGCGATCGATCGGCGCAGCCGCCCGCGCGACGTCGACCTCGATCGCCCGGACCGGCTCGGGCGCAGGTGCCGCGGACGCTGCGGCAGCAAGACAGAGCAGCGCACCGGCGCCGAAACGGAACGGGAGCGTGGTCATGGCGGTCCTTCGGATCGGGAAATGGCAGACGCCCCGCCCGCCGGTCGGCGAGCGGGGCGCTGGGTCACTAGAAAGCGAGGCTGATCCCGGTCGAGATGCGGCGATCGCTCTGGAACCAGCTACGGCCGTACAGCTTGCCGCCCGGATAGCCGCCCATCAGCGTGCGTTGCGTCGCGCCGAGGATGTTGGTGAACTGGACACCGAAGGAGAAATTGTCGGTGACCTTGAACCGCGCCCCGCCATCGACCGTGCCATAGGCGTCGCCATAGACCGGCAGCGCGATCTGGATCGCCTGTCCGGTCGCACCCGGCGCTGAATAGTAAGTATAGGTCGGGTTGGTGCCGTTGCTGTTGGTCGTCTGCAGGTAGCGCGAGCGCCACGAATACGCGACGCGGAACGACACCGCCTGCTTCTCGTAGAGCAAGGTGACGTTGGCATTATGCTTCGACAGGCCGATCAGCGGCGCGTCGGCACGCTGGACGCCGTTGATGTCGCGATACAGATCGCCCGGGTTCTTGCTGTCGATGAACGTATAGTTCGCCTCGAAGCCGAGACCCGACAGCACGCCCGGCAGCATGTCGAGGAAGGCACGACCGCCGACCTCGACGCCCTTCACCGTCGCCGCCTTGGTGGCGTTGATGTAATCGGTCGCCGCCGCACTGACGTTCTCGCTGGTGCCGTCGGTATAGACCACGGTCACCTGGCGCTGGGTCAGCGAGTAGATCGGCAGATCGGTCAGCCGCTTGTAGAACGGCGCGAGGTGGAAGGCGGTACCGGGACGCGCATAATATTCGAACGACAGATCGAAGTTGTTCGACATCGTCGGCTTGAGCAACGGATTGCCCGTGTCCGCGGTGAAGTTGGTGAAGATGTTCGGCAGGCTGCTGCCGCCGTTGACGTTGCCGGGGTTGCTCGTCGTCGCGACGCCGATGCTGCCCGACGCACGCAGCGCGTTGAACGTCGGCAGATCCATGGTGATGTTGTAACCGCCGCGGATCTTGATCTTCTCGTTCGGCGCATAGTCGACGTTGATCGACGGCAGCCAGCGGGTGAACTCCGCCTTGCCGCCACGGGCCAGGAACGTCTGCCCCAGCGTCTGCGTCTGGCCGTTGCGGATGAACGTATTGGCGTTCTGCTGGATGTAGCCGCTGCCCTCGTTCTGGATATTGACGACGCGGACGCCGACGTTGCCCGAGATGCCGCCCTCCGGCCGGCCGAAGCGCGCCAGCGCATAGGCCGCCTTGGTGATCGTCTTGTTGTCGACCTGATCGCCCGGCAGCACGAAGCCGGCAGGCCGCGTGATCGCCGAACCACCGCCATATCCGCTGCCGGCCGGGAGCGGGCCCGCGACCGAACAGTCGAACTGCGCGGTGGCGGGGCAGAAGCCCGCCGGCGGCGACGCCACCAGCCCGGTGCGATTCGCCACGAAGCGCTTCGCCAGATCCTCGCTCGCGAACATCAGATTGCCCGGCAGCACCGTCTCGCCGCGGAAGAAGTCCTTGAACGCGTGATAGGTCGTGTCGCCCGGGGCGGCATTGGCATAGGTCAGCTGCGGATCGCCGTTCCAGCCGCGGCCCAGCGCGCTCCAATTGTAACCGTTGCCCAGGTCGCGCTCGGTCCGCTCCGCCGCACGCGCGCCGACCTTGATCGCCTTCAGGAAGCTGTCGTCGAACGAATATTCGGCGTCGAGATTAGCCGAATCGAGCCGCCCCTTGTTGCGCTCGTTATGCGGCATCGACGCCGACCAAAAATAGCTGGCGGGATTGGCGAAGCCCGCCTGTGCGGCGGCAGTCGTGGTGATCTGCGGCAGGTCGTTGGTCAGGTCCATGCCGAAGCCGGTACCGAAGCTGACGTCGCGGAAGATGTCGAGACGATCGTAGATCTGGCGCGAATCGACGCGCTGCAATGCGCCCTTGAGCGACAGATGACTGTCCGTCGGCGCATAATTGAACGCCAGCGAATAGTCGCGGGTGCGGGTGTTGCTGTCGACGAAGCCCTTGTTGCCCGAGCTGGTCACGGTGTTGGCGCTGGGAAGGAAGGTGGTGGTGTCGCGGTTGAACAGCGAGCTGGTCTTGGTCAGCACGCCATTGCTGTCGAAGCTGCTGCTCGCCGGATCGACCGCCAGCGTCTGCGAGCTGACCTGCGCGCCGTAATCGCTGGACTGGCTCTTGTAGCGCGACTGGAAGAAGGTGCCGCTGAACGTCAAATCGTCGGTCGGTGCCCACTGCACCGCGCCATAGATGCCGTAACGGCGATACTGGAACGCCTCGTCGCCATAGGTGAAGCCGCCGGGGATATAGTAATCCTTGCCGCTGATGTTCGTCTTGAAATACGGCTCGGTGCGGATGAACTGCGACAGCGAGCTGAACTGGCTGTACGCCACGTCGGCGAGGATGCCGATCTTGCCGATCGGCGTGTCGAAGGTCTTGGTCGCGAGCACCGAGGCGACGGGATCGGCCTTCTGCGCCATGTCGCCCATGCCGAGTTCGCCGGTCGCGGCCATGTGGAACTTGCCGTTGAAGTCGAACGGCATCTTGGTGCGCAGATCGATCTGGCCGCCGGTGCCGCCCTCGATCAGGTCGGCGGTGGACGCCTTGTAGACGTCGACCGCTGCCATCAGCTCGGGGGTGACGTCGCTCCACAGGATCGCGCGGCCGTTGTTGGCGCTGAAGATCTCGCGGCCGTTGAGGCGCGAGGCGACGCCGGTCAGACCGCGCACCTGCACGCCCGAACCCTGCACCGAGAAGTGGTCGGGATCGCCGAGCGCCGCAAAGCGCACGATCGACACGCCCGAGACGCGCTGGAGCACTTCGGTGATGCTGTTGTCGGGCAGCTTGCCCGCCTCGTCGGCGACGACCGAATCGATGATCGTCTCGCTGCGGCGCTTGCGCTCGTCGGCGGCCTGCAACGCGGCGCGGCGGCCGGTGACGACGATTTCTTCGCCGCCCGGCTGGTCGCTGCTCTGGTCACCGGCGGTGGTCGCCGGCTGGCCGGTGGTCTGGGGGATGGCGCTGGTGTCGGCCTGGCCGATGCCGGCCGCCGCTGCCGGCGATGATACCGCGATCATCCCCAGCACGAGACCCGATACGCCTGCCCGAAGGGCGGCGTTGAATGCCGGACGATATCCGTCCGTGCTCGCGATGTTCGTCATCCCCAGACCCTCTCCGTCGCCCAAATGGCGATAAACCTTGAATTCACGCTTTATGTTAGCGCTAGCATTTTCATTAGTGGATTTTGCTATCAGCAGCAATTACCATTTTGGCACATCGACTCCGAGACGGTCGCTCTGTGACAATTGTGTAACAGTGCCGGCAACAATTTCCCTCTGCGATATTGATAGTCACTTGCAACAGCAGAGCGTCACGCTATGCGGCCAGTGAGTTCAAGGAGTTAGAGAGATGACGGCTTTCATGGCGCTGATGGCGGCCACCGCTGCAGTGACGCCGGCGAGCGACACGGGCGCCGCCGATCCGCAGCGCAGCAGCGACGACATCATCGTCACCGGCCAGCGCAGCGAAGGCAGCGACGATTACGGCGTCAAGACGCAACGCACCGCGACCCGCCTGCCGCTCAGCCAGCGCGAAACGCCGCAATCGGTCAGTGTCGTCACCCGCGCGCAGATCGACGATCTTCAGCTCAACGACGTCAACGCGCTGCTCGCGACGGTGCCGGGCATCAACGTGCTCGCCGGCGAGACCGATCGCGTCTATTTCTCGGCGCGCGGCTTCGACATCCAGACCTTCCAGATCGACGGGATCGGCCAGCCCTTCTCGTTCGGTATCCAGACCGGGTCGATCGACACCGCGATCTACGACCGGGTCGAGGTGGTGCGTGGCGCGCCGGGGCTGCTGTCGCCGACCGGCAACCCCTCGGCGGTGATCAACTTCATCCGCAAGCGCCCGTATCACGAGCTCAAAGTCTCGGCGAGCGCGCAATATGGCTCGTTCGACAACAAGCGGATCGACGGCGACGTCAGCATACCGCTCACCACCGACGGCAGCATCCGCGCCCGCGCGGTCGGCGCGTTGCTCGATACCGACAGCTATCTCGATCGCTACAGCCTGCGGCGCTGGACCGGCTATGGCATCGTCGAGGCCGATCTCGGCGCCAACACCGTGATCAGCGCCGGCTACGGCCACCAGGACCATCAGAGCCGCGGCGCGATGTGGGGCGCGACGCCGCTCTATTACACCGACGGCTCGCGCATCGATTTCGCCCGCTCCGCCAATTACGCGCCGCGCTGGTCGGGCTGGAACGTCATCGACCGCCAGATCTTCGGCGACCTCACGCACGATTTCGGCAACGGCTGGACCGGCAAGGTGTCGGTGCTGCGCAAGGCGACGAGCGAGAACGACACGCTCTTCTACGTCTATGGCAATCCGGTGCGCGGCGCGCCGGGCGGCATCGACACGCTCGGCACGGCGACCACGGCGGACGACATCGGTATCCGCAGCTATCCCGGCGCATTCAAGGGCGAGGCGCGCAATCTGACGCTCGACGCCTATATCGGTGGCCCGGTATCGGTCGGCGGGCGCCAGCACGACGTCATGGTCGGCGTCATGCGCGGTGCCGAACGCTACCGGCAATATTCCAGCTATGACTATAGCCAAGTCGGCTTGCTGCTGCCGCTCGACACCTTCTTCGACGGAAATTTCCCGAAGACGACCTTCCCCACGCCCTACGACCTAAGCCTTGACCAGCATCGGCAGCGCGAGACGGTCTATGGCCTCGTCCGCCTCAACCTCGCCGATCCGTTCAAGGTGATGCTCGGCGGCAATTACACGCACGCGCAGAGTAACGGCACCTCCTATGGCGAAGCGACCGACTTCGACCGCACGCGCTTCCTGCCGTTCGTCGGCGCCACCTACGACCTGACGTCGACGATCAGCGCCTATGCGAGCTATGCGACGATCTTCAATCCGCAGACCGAATTCGATGCCAACCTCCGCCAGCTCGCGCCGATCACCGGCGACAATCTGGAGGCGGGGCTGAAGGGCGCGTGGTTCGGCGGCCGATTCAACGCCAGCGCCGCCGTCTTCCAAGCGCGTCAGAACAACACCGCGCAGGCCGGCGCCTTCCTCAACGGCCGGCAGACCTATGACGCGGTCGACGCCACGTCGCAGGGTATCGAGATCGAGGCGAGCGGCCAGCCCGTCCCCGGCGTGCAGGTGACCGGCGGCTTCACCGTGATGCGCGTGCGCGGCGACGACGACCAGCCGGTGCGCACCTTCGTGCCGCGCAACACCGGCCGCCTCAACCTCTCCTACACGCCGCAGGGTCTGAAGGCGCTCAAGCTCGGCGCTTCGGTGCAATATCAGGGCCGCTTCTATTTCGAGCCCGGCTCGCTGTCCTCGACCACCGGCCAGCCGATCCGCATCACGCAAGGCGGGGTGGCGACGGTCGACCTGTTCGGCCGCTACGCGCTCACCGAGAATGTCTCGGTCGGCGTCAATCTGCAGAACGTCACCAACGCCAAATACCTCACCGCGCTGACCTTCGACCAGAGCCGCTACGCCGCGCCGCGTGCGATCCTCGGCACGATCAGCCTACGCTATTGAGCGACGGGGCGCAGGCGGGCGATGGCACCGCCCTCGCCCCCGGACGTTTTCATCAGCAGCAAAGGAGATGTGCATTGCCCGATGAAAACCACGAAAAGCCCGTCCTTTACATGCCCGACAGCCCCAATGTCGGCGCCGCCGATCCCGACGGCGACCCCGACGATCCCAAGCGCGCCGCCAAGGATCAGGCCCGCGCCGACGATCTCGCCGCGAAGGTGGCGATCGGCGACGAACTGTCTGGCTATGAGAAGGTCGCCGGCCGCGGCGTCCCGCGCGACTGACCTTATTCCGGCGCGGCGTCCTGACGCCGCGCCACTCGCAGCACCGTATAGCCCGCGATCCCCGACAGCAGCGAGCCGAGTAGCACGCCCAGCTTCGCCTCGCTCTGCAGCAGCGGCGCATCGGCAAAGGCGAGCAGCGTGATGAAGATACTCATCGTAAAGCCGATCCCGCACAACAAGGCGACGCCGAACAGCTGACCCCGCCCGGCATGCGCGGGCATGTCGGCGAGGCCGAGCCGGATCGCCAGCATCGCGCAGCCGAACACGCCGGCGACCTTGCCGATCACCAGCCCGCCCAGCACCCCGAGCGTCACCGGTGCGGTCAGCGCCCCCGCGGGCAGCCCGAGCAGCGGCACCGCGGCATTGGCCAGCGCGAACACCGGCACCACCAGAAACGCCACCGGCCGGTGCAGCGCGTGTTCGAGCCGGTGCAGCGGGCTGGGATCGTCCGCGTCGGACCGTCCCTGGGTGGGCCGCATCGGGATGGTCAGCGCCAGCACCACCCCGGCCAGCGTCGCATGCACACCCGAGCGCAGCACGAACACCCAGAGGACCACGCCGATCGCCAGATAGATCGACAATCGCTGCACCCCGTACCGGTTGCAGCCGACCAGCAGCGCGACCGCTACCGCCGCGCCGGCAAGATCGGGCCACGACAGGCCGGCGGTATAGAAGATCGCGATGATCAGCACCGCGCCGAGATCGTCGAGGATCGCCAGCGCCGCGAGGAACACGCGCAGCGACGCCGGCACGCGCTCGCCGAGCAGCGCGATGACGCCCAGCGCAAAGGCGATGTCGGTCGCCGCGGGGATCGCCCAGCCCGATGCCGTCGGCCCGCGGTTGACCGCGAGGAACAGCAAGGCGGGCACGATCATCCCGCCCGCGGCGGCGATGCCGGGCAGCACGCGGCGCGGCCAGGTCGACAATTGCCCGTCGACCATCTCGCGCTTGATCTCCAGCCCGACGAGCAGGAAGAAGACGGCCATCAGCGCATCGTTGATCCAATGGCCGAGCGACAGTGGGCCGATGCCGGCATGCAGCAGCGCGGCATAGCCCGGCCCGAGCGGCGAATTGGCGATGCCCAATGCGACGACCGCGGCCGCCATCAGCACCAGCCCGGCGGAGGATTGCGCGGCGAGGAAGGCGCGGATCGCGCTGGTCCGCGCACGTGTGATAGAGGTCATGCGATCATCGTCCGAAGGCGGGCGGCAGGTCCGCCCGACGCGAAACCCTGCCCGCTTCTGGACCGGCACGCCGCCGTAACCAAGCCGATTGTCGCGTTTATGAGATGCGAAGACCCGATGCCGCGGCACCGGGAGGCCGAAGTGGCTCTATCCGATCCCTCTGGGGTGGAGGGTCCTGTGACGGATAGAGCCAAATCAGAATGGTGGGCGTGGCAAGGATTGAACTTGCGACCCCTGCGATGTCAACGCAGTGCAAAAGGGCGAAAATCCTACTTTGCTGCGCTTTTCTCCCTTTCAAGAACGACAACACCGTAAGAACAGAACGGTTAGGAGCGCCGAATACACGCAAGTTTCACGCAAGCCGAAACCGGGCTCTTTTGGGTAAAGCAGACGGCGAGTGGCCGGCTGATGCCGGACTGCCAATCACCATCGGCGTGGCCACGAGCACCTAAAAATAGATGACAAGCTGGGCAGGGACTGCGTCCGCGCCGCTATCGCCGGTCATGCCGCCTCGTGGGCATTCGCACACTGCTCGCTACTCGATCAGCACGTCTGCACCAGTGGGTTATGTGCGCCCGATTGGTCCGTGAACTGATCGGTGATGGGTCTTGCACCGGATCGTGCTGACTCGATTGTCGATTGGTCTCAAACGGAGTCCCACATAGTTGTCCCCCGTCTTCGCTGTGAGCAAAGCCGCGCTCCGCTCTCGCTATCTGACAGGAGAGATGTGGCCATGACGCAGATTTTGAGATTGACGAGCGCAGCCCTAGCCTCGCCCGTTAGCGTTGGGATTCTCCGGCCCTCGGAAATCAGCACTACGTAAATTTTCTGGTAAGGCTCGATCCGAGCCTTTCGCCTGACGCTCCGCGTGCGAGCATCTCGGCTTTAGAATCAATCTCGCAGATCAGGACGCCAGTTCCGCAAGGGTCTGGCACCGTCTGCGGCGTATCCCTCTAACCTCGCGCGCTCTTCCGCCAGTCGGGTCGAGTCCAGGATCATGATCTCGAGAGCGATGGGTCCCTTTGCTTCGGCGAATGCATACCACCCTGCGAAGGCCGGCGACTGCCACCTGACCCAATCCCAGACACGCAACGCAGCGAGTGCGGTATCAAGTTCCAGCACGAGAAACCGCCGGCCCCTGCGGATGCCCACGAGACGCGGATGCCCCTTGAGCACGAGCGAGAAGTACACCGGGTCTGCACGATGGGCCTGTGCCTCAGACTCCGCCTCGACGCCGTCGTCGATCTCACCGTTCAGTTGTTCCTCCGCAGCCCGGAAAACCTCGTTTTCCAACACACCCGTCAGGAAGTCTGCGCCCAGAAGCGTCGCCATGCGTGCCCACGTCGGCCAACGATCCGACAGCCGCATCATGAGACTAGCGACGATCCTGGCACTCTCCTGATTGTTGAAGTCGTGGCTCCAGACCACCCGCGTTCCGCCTTCATCGGAAGAGGGTCCACGGACTTGGGCAAGGGCGACCTCAGATTGGGCTCTACCCACCGTCAGCTTAACGACGTACAATCCCCGTGCTGGGCGTTCGTCTCGACCCTCACCATGCACCACCGCTCTCCAAACCTCATCGACAGCGAGGCCGCTCAGGCCGCGGCGTACCGTTCGGTCCAGTCGACCAGGCGACACCGCGGCTCGCCATCGCCGCCATAGACCTCTTCGGCGCACCACCGGAGTTCATCATCGAACATCTCGGGCACCACCTCACGCCACCAGTGCCTCTGCTGTGCGTCCCAACGGTAGCCTCGCGCCTTAAGGCAATCCTTCGCTCGGAACGGAGCGGACGTGGCTTCCACGCGCCACTTAGGCTTGGAGCCATTGCCCAAGGCATCACCGAGGATCGTACGGCAGCGACCGACCGGTTGATGGTCCAGCAGGTGTAGAAGCGCCGCGACGTCGATGTCCGCTCGATGTGCGTCGTAGAACAAGCCCACCTGGGTCAGGAGGTGCGACAGCGAGCGCCCCTCGAAGCCCAGTGCGCGCCATTCCACGTCCTGCATCGAGCAGATCCAAGGTCGGCCTACCGCGCCGGGCAGCCGTGCTTCGACGAACGGTCGATCGAAGGCGCTGTTGTGGGCCACGACGAAATCGGCATCCAGGATCAGACAGGTCGCCTCCGCCTCGCAAATCCGCTTGCCGGCAACGGCCGCATCGGTCAGCCGGCAGGGGATTAGGGGTCCACGTAGAGCATGTCGGCCTTCGAGCTTACCTACCTAGCTGGCGCACCCTGCCGGCACCCGAGCGCGGTGGAGCGTCGTTCCTTGTAGGCTTCTCGAACGATGAGGTTACGCTTCAGGTTGAATTGGCTTTGCGCGTTAACGTGGACGGAAGCTTTCAACTTACCCGCTGGCGGTGAATGTCGCAGGTGAAGAACGGTCCAAAACGGGCTGCTACAGAGCCGTGACATCTCGAGGCAGATGCTGATCCCCGTCCGAACAGCAGGTCTTCCACGTTCCGCAACGACATTCGGAGGCGGACGTACATCAACATCACGAGCCCGATGACCTCGGGAGAAGAGTTGAAGTAGCGGCATGACTGGCTTGCGAGCACGAGGCGCTCCCCCGGCCCCCCTGCCCCAGCATCACGCAGCCAAAGCTTTTGACTCCGCGGGGTCCCTTGAACTCGTCGGCGTCATTCTCCTGGTAGCGGGCGTAGCCATAGACCATGCCGCCATTGACCATCGGAGCAGGATCGACGGTGAGGCAGGTCTGATCGATCGAGTTCTCGGGGCCCGAATTAAAGAGTGGCAATGTTACGGCAATTTTCTTCACAGAAGCGGTGAACAGCGGGTATCGCATGACGATTGACGCTGTCCACGCAAGGATGGCGGCGCCCTTAGACGCCGCCCTAGCTGTGGAACTTAGAAGTTTGCGCGTAGCCCGACAACGAAGTTGCGTCCGGCATAGGTCGCCCCGTCGGGCTGAGATTCGCGGTTCTCATATTGATTGTATTGTACTTGCTTCAGCAGATTTTGCGCCTGAATAGTGAATTGTAGGCGCTTGTACCAAGGAAGCGGAAACGAGATCTGGGCATCCATGTAGTCTGTCGCCGTCGTGTAGAGGTCGCCCGGTATATTATTACACGGGCAGACGTTTGAGATGTTGGCGTCGCGGTGAGTGTAGGACACGCGGATTTGAAAATCCTTAGTTTCGTAATAGATCGTACCGTTATACGTCCACGGTGCGAGCCCCGACAGCAACGCATTCGGATTGAATCCGGCCGGCACGGCGGCGCCGCTCAGCCACTGCTTGATGTGGGTGACGTTGGCGTTGAAGCCGACGCCCTTCACTAGGAAGTCGAGCGGCTGGATCCACTGGAATTCCTGACCGAAAAGGTTGATCACCGTATCCGAGTTCAGCCGCTGCAGCACGTTGATCACCGCGTTGTCGGTGTTGCCGCCGCCAAGGTTGGCGAGGCCCGTCCGCTGACGGTCCGATAAGCGTGTCAGGTCGATGCCCAACTGCGAGAACGGCATCTGCGTCGGGAGGACGAACGGATAATCGTAGATCTTCTTGAACCAGCCGTTGAACGTCAGGACCGAGCGCGAGCGGGGATACCATTCGACGCCAAAATCGTAATTGTCGGCATAGAAGGGCCGCAGCGCGGGGTTACCAATCGTGTAGGAGTCGGCGTCGAGACTGAGTTCGTAGCGTGGCGATAGATCCGCGGGGTTAGCACGCGTAACCGTCCGCGCCCCTGCACCGCGCACGATCAGCGTGTCCGTGAGGAAGTAGGACAGATTTAGACTCGGCAGCCAGTTAGAAGATTTGGATGTGAACCGCGGCACGCTTCGGGTCCCCGCCCCGCCGATCAAAATAAAGTCGTTAACCAAACCCGCCACCGCCTGCTGATTGCTAGTGTAGCGGATGCCTGCGTTGAAGCGCAGGTCGCGTCGGAATAGCTGCAGCCGTCCGTCTGCCATGAGGTAGCCGGCGACCGTGTCCTCTTCAAGCACGCGCGGTGAATAGGTGTTGAGGTAGTTGGCGGGCTGCGTTCCCGGATTGAGCTCGTAGCGGAAATAGTCGAGGTTCACCGCCTGCCGGATCTTGGCGAAGTCCGGCACCAGCCAGCCGTTGTTGAGGCCTGCGTTAAACGGTGCGCCCTTGAACAGCTGCATCGAGGGCAGCTCGGTGAGATATTGCGGGATCGCCGCGTTGGGGATCACCTCCTGAATCGACGGCTCGGTCGAGGTGAAGGTGCTGGTGCACGCACCGCGGCTCGCGCAGTCGAGCGCCTGCCAACCTGCGATCGTGCGTCGGAATCGCTGCTTCATGACGCCGGTCGACAATTGCAGGCGCTGTACGTCGCCGCCAACGAGGTCGAAGCGATAGGCATCCTGATCGAGCTTCTGCCGATTTTCGGCGAGAAAGATGCTGTTCCACGACCAGTTGGTGAACGTCGGCAGATCGATATTGGTCGAGATCGAGGGCGTGATGTCCCCCGGCTTATAGCTATATTGCGCATATTGCCCGGTGTTGACCGGGGTGAGGTCGGACGCCGGCTGCGTCGCTGGTGACGGCACGCCGGAAGGGTACACTGCGGGAGCGATCCGCGGTGCGGCCGATTGCATCGTATATTGCAGCTGCGAATCCTTGAACCGCCCGCTGTTCTTCATCACCTGCGCAGAGAATCGGAAATTGTCGGCGATGTCCCATTCCGCCGCCAGTGACCGATAGAACAGCGAGGTGCTGTTCTGCTGATCGGTGCTCTGGTTGAGGAAATAGGCGTTGCCGAACGTGCCGTCGGTCAGCACTTTGTCCTTATCGAGCGTGAACCCGATCGGAATGGTGTTGTTGTAGCTGCGCACCGCCAGCATCACGTCGTACTGGCCGAAGTCGTTGTTCGACTGGCTCTTGATCGCGTCGACGCGGAAGCGGATCGCCTCTGTAGGGCGATATTCGAAATTGACCATGCCGGTCTTGCGAGTGCGGTTGCCGACGATCTGCTCGGCCCGGACGAGCCGCGGCACGATCGCGTTACTGAGGTCCTGACAGCTCAGCCCCGACGTCCCGCCGGGCGCGCCGTTGCCGCAGATCGACAGCGGGGAGCCCGCCGCTCCGAGCCCCAGTTCGGAAGGCACATTGCCGGGAACCGTCGTCAGCAGCGCGCCCGCGCCGCGGCCATAGCCCCCCGTCGCGATATTGCCGGTGTTGCACCCGGATCGCGTCGCCGGACAGAACGGATTGACGTTCAGTGTCGTATAGCCGACCGTGTTGAATATCTCGCTGCGGTAGTCGCGCTGCGCATAGGCGCCCCCCAGTAGAAGACCGAACTCGCCGATCGAGGTTCTCCACCGGTCGCTGACGATCACCGCGCCGCGCGGCGTCGTCGTACCATTAGCGTCCTGATACTGGCCCTGCCCCTGGACGCTGACGCTGAAGCCCTTCTGGTCGAAGGCGCGAACCGGCTGCAGGTCGACGACGCCGGCGGTGCCGCCCTCCACCGTACTCGCGGTCGGCGACTTGCTCAGTGTGACGCGGCGGAATAGTTCGGACGGAAGGATGTCGAGGCTCGATCCGCGCCCTTCGTTGACGCCCTGGCTGGAGGTGGTGACGTTGAACCCATTGAGCGTGGTCACGGTGAATCCCGCGCTTAGGCCACGAACGTTAATCGTAGTGCCCTCACCAGTGTTGTCGCGATTGAGCTGCACGCCGGGCAGTCGCTGCAACGATTCGGCGAGGTTGAGATCCGGAAACTTACCGATGTCCTCGGCGTAGATCGAGTCAATGAAGTTGGTCGCGTTCTTCTTGGCGTTGGCTGAGTCTTCCAACGAGCGGCGATATCCGGTCACGACGATATCCCCGGGTTGCGAGTCGCCTGACGCAACCTGCCGGCCCACGCCGCCATCCTCCTGAGCCGTGCCCCCACCCGGCGATGCGCCCGTCACAGACTGAGTTGATGCGTCCGTTTCCGGCGTAATGGAGCTCCCACCATGCTGCACGCCCGGTTTTGTTCGGCTGGTCGTAGCTGGCGGATCGGCTTGCACGCGAGACTGACCCGAACTTCCGTCGAGCAAACTGGCACTCTGCGCTTCAGCGCTTTGGGCTACCATTATCGCGAGAACGCTCGAACTCGAAGCTGCCAACCAATGGCTGCAAGAGCTGCCAAGTGTAATTCCCCTACGCATATTCCCTCTCCTGTATGGCCAGTTTTTCTAATTGGCTCGACTAGGATCGTGCATTTTACTCCTACATAACGCAAGGCACATCCGCAAAAAAGATCGGGTGGGCTGCGGCCGCCACTTAAGTGCTTAAGTCGGCGTGCTTCGAGGACGACATCTGCTGCGCTTTAATGCCTTACCGGACGTAAGGCATGGCAGACCTCGACATGGGCAAGCGCGGCCCGAATGATTGTGCGGCGCACCAATTTTACATTTTGACGTCGCATATTTCCTGCTTGGTCTATTAACGTCGGAAGCCCTACGATGGGTTGATGATCCTAGGAGCTGAACGGTCACGGAAAAAACGACCGTGCTGGCTTCGACGGCTATTATAATTCTTGCGAGCTTGAATAGTGATGGGGTTGAAGACGCCGATGGCAAGACACGCGACGCGTCACCTGATTAGCTCGGGTGCTTTACGTGAAACGCCAATCAATGATCGTATGTACCAGCGCTTGGCTCGGACGATTTTCGAGCAAATCGCATCCGGCGTATTCGCGATGGGCGAACGGCTGCCAGCCGAACGTGAGCTCGCAACGATCTACAACGTAAGCCGCCCGGTTATACGGGAAGCCCTCATCGCGTTGGAGGTTCAAGGATTCATTGAGGTTCGCGTCGGATCCGGCGCCTATGTTAGCCGGATACCTGGCCAGGATGAGGAGCCAGCATTCGCGATTACAGCGTTCGAGCTGACTGAGGCACGCCTTCTCTTTGAAGGCGAAGCAGCAGCGTTGGCTGCCGTCCACATCACTGAAGAGCAGATTTCCCGTCTTGACGCTCTAGTGGACGCAATCGCTGCGGAAAACCTTCAGCCGGAAGTCACCGAGGAGGCAGACCGGGATTTTCATCTCACCATCGCGGCCGCGACGCGGAATGCAGGCGTGCTTCGCACCATAGAAGATCTATGGCATCTTAGATCCACCTCTCCGGAATGCGCCCTCCTACATGCCAAGGCACGTCATGCGAAGGTCCGACCGGTCATCGCGGAACATGCGGCGATCGTCGATGCATTGCGTGCCCGAGACGTCAGCCGTGCACGGACGGCAATGCGCGCGCACCTGACAGCTGTCATGGATCACCTACTATTCACGACCGAGGAACTGGCAATAGAAGAGGCTCGGCGCTCCGTTGCAAGCGCACGACGCCGTTACGGCGGGGCCCTTCCGGTCTGAGCAAGTCGGTTCGGCTAACTACGCCGGCCTCGACGGCCGAAGCTCAAGGCATACCGCCCCCGCCGGTCTATTGTGGGTCGTGTCCGTCAACGTGGTGTAATTTGGGGTGTGGCCCCGGGCTGCATCGTTCAGGCGGCCTTGGGTGTAATCTGTAGCGGCGTCACCTCCTCGATCTGTGGTGTGGCGAGAGCGACCATGCCCTCGATCTGCATGTAGCGGTTCTGGAGCTGGTACTCGTCGTTCTGCTCGAGGAGCACGGCGCCAATGAGCCGGGTGATGCTGTCCTCGTTGGGGAAGATGCCCACCACGTCAGCCCGGCGCTTCACCTCCTTGTTGAGCCGTTCGAGCGGGTTGGTGCTGTGCAGCTTCACCCGGTGCTGCTCGGGAAAGGTCATGTAGGCGAGCACGTCGTGCTCGGCGTTGTCCATGCAGGCGCCGAGTTTCGGCCATCTGGCGCGGAGCTGGTCGGCGACATGGCGCCAGGTTCGGGTGGCGGCGGCATGGTCCGGCTGGAGGAAGACCTGCCGGATCGCGGCGGCGACCATGGTGTTGTGGCCCTTGGGGACGTGCGCCAGCGCGTTGCGCATGAAGTGGACGCGGCAGCGCTGCCAGGTGGCGCCGACGACGCGGGTGACGGCGGCCTTCAGCCCCTCGTGCGCGTCGGAAATGACCAGCTTCACGCCCTTGAGCCCGCGCCGGACGAGATCGCGCAGGAAGGTCGACCAGAACGGCTCGGCCTCGCTCGGGCCGATGTGCAGGCCGACGATCTCGCGCTTGCCCTCGGTGGTGACGGCGACAGCGATTATGGCGGCGACGCTGACGATGCGGCCGCCCTCGCGGACCTTGAGGTAGGTGGCGTCGAGCCAGAGGTACGGCCACTCGCCGGCGAGCGGGCGCTTCAGGAAGGCGTTCACCCGTTCGTCGATGTCCTTGCACAGTTTCGACACGCTCGACTTCGAGATGCCGCTCATCCCCATCGCCTGGACCAGATCGTCGACGCGCCGCGTACTGACGCCGGCGATCCAGGCCTCCTGGATGACGCTGACCAGCGCCTTCTCGACCGTCTTCCTCGGCTCCAGGAAGCCGGGAAAGTAGGCGCCGGTGCGCAGCTTGGGGATCTTCAGGTTGAGCGTGCCCAGCCGGGTATCCAGGCTGCGGTCACGGTAGCCGTTGCGCCACGTGCTACGCTCGCCGGACCGCTCGTGGCGGCCGGCGCCGATGAGGCCGTCGACGTCGGCCTCCATGATGATCTGCAGCACGCTCTCGGCAACGCTGCGCAGGAAATCGCCGTCTCCGGTCTTCGCCATCAACTCGGCAAGCGGTAGTCTGTCGTCGGTCATCGGGAAAAACTCCTCGGATGTTGGTGAAGCTCGACACTTCCACCTTAACCGATGAGCCCGGTGGCCACCGAGGCGCCGAAGCCGGGGTGGGGCCTCGGCCCCACCCCGGCATACACCGTCATCTACACCGGGAAATTACACCACGAGCGCGGACGCTACCCTATTGTGGCCATTTAGTGTTCCACACGATCATACAGGGGCAAGATCGATTTCCGGTTGCCTACGGCTCACGATGTCCGTGGTCATCATTCGCCGGCGTGCGCGAGCCCCCTTTCGAGACCGCGCAATTCCGCAAGCCCGCGCATCCTTCCAAGCAGCGAATAGCCGGGATTGGTCGACCGCATTAAATCATCGAGCATCTGATGGCCATGGTCAGGCCGCATGGGAATACTGCGCCCTTCCTTCAGGGAGAGGCGGTGAACCGCAGCGACGATGGCTGCCATGTCGGCGTTTCCGCCCAGATGCTCGGCCTCGTGGAAGGCCCCGTCGGCTTCCCGCTGCACGGACCGAAGGTGAAGGAAGCCGATGCGGTTGCCAAGACGCGTCACCATGCCGGGCAGATCGTTGTCCGCCCTGACGCCGAAAGACCCAGTACACAGGCACAGCCCGTTGGAAGCATTCGGCACGCGCGTGAAAAGGTCGACGACATCCGCCTCGGTGCTCACGACCCGTGGTAGACCGAAGATCGGAAAGGGCGGGTCGTCCGGGTGGACCACCAGCCGGATACCGAGATTGTCCGCCAGAGGACATACCGCCTCGAGGAACGCGACGTGATTGTCGCGAAGTCGGGCGGCGTCGATGTCCGCATAGCTGTCGATCGCGTGGAGGAACTGGGCGGAGGTGAAACCTTCCTCGCTTCCCGGCAGCCCGGCGATGATCGTACGCTCGAGTCGGTGCCGGTCGGCGGCTGTCATTGTCGAATATCGCGCTTCGGCGGCGGCTTGGGTAGCGGCATCGTAGCTCGCCGCCGCACCGGGACGTCGCAGGATGAACAGATCGTAGGCCGCCACCGCAATCGCTTCGTAGCGCAGCGCGCGGGCGCCGTCGGGCAGTTCCCAAGCCAGATCCGTCCGCGTCCAATCAAGGAGCGGCATGAAGTTGTACGTCACCACGTCGATGCCGTAGGCGGCGAGGTTCGTCAGGCTTTTACGATAGTTGGCGATCAGGCGATCCCAGTCGACCGAGCGCGTCTTCAACCGCTCGTCTACAGGCAGGCTTTCCACCACCCGCCAGTCGAGGCCGGCTGCCTCGATCATCGCCTTGCGTGCGGCGATCGCATCTCGCTCCCAGACGGCACCGTTCGGCAGTTCGTGCAGCGCGGTCACGATCCCGGTCGCGCCCGCCTGTCGTATCTCATGGAGGCGAACCGGATCCGCCGGACCGAACCACCGCATCGTTTGCGTCATCAACACGTCACTGACCTTCCTCGAATGTATCATGGCCGCGCTATCGGCCGCGCAGCAGGCTCCACAGCACCGCCGCCGCCAACAGGTCGAGCGCGGCGAGTGCTGCAAACAAAGGATCATAGCCCCAGGCGTCGGCGCTCTGGCCGATCAGCAGCGTGAACAGCATGCCGCCGACCCATGCGGAGGTGCCCGCCATGCCGCTAGCGGTGCCGACGGTGCGGCTGTCGAACATGTCCGCGCACAACGTAATCAGAGCACCACTCAGCATCTGATGTGCGAAGCCGCCGACGCAGAACAACAGAATCGCGACTCCCGAGGAGCCGGCCAGCCCGATGCCCGCCGGGCCGATCATGCACAACGCGCCGATTGTCATGGTGATCTTGCGCGAGGCGACGAGCGGCACCCCGCGTTGCATTAGCCAGCTCGGCAGCAACCCGGCGGCAAGGCTTCCGAAGTCGGCGGCGAGAAACGGCATCCATGCCCAAAGGGCGATGCTCTTGAGGTCGAGTTGCCAGACTGACGCGAGGTAAAGCGGGATGAAGAAGTTGAATGTCTGCCACGCCGGCTCGGCGAAGAAGCGCGGCACCGCGATCCCCCAGAAGGCCCTACTTCTCAGCAGATCGCGGCGTGTCGCCGGCTTGGTGCCGAGATCCTCGCCACCCGCTGACTCCATGGCGGCACGGTCCGCTGCATCGAGCGCGGGATGATCCGCCGGACTGCGGTAGGTCCAATACCACAGGAACGCCCAGACGAGGCTGAGCGCGCCAGTGACGAGGAAGGCCGCCTGCCAATTCCACGCCAGGATGCAGAACGCGACGAGCGGCGGCGCGATCATGTTGCCGACGCTGGTGCCCATCTGGAACACGCTGGTCGCCAGCGAACGTTCGCGCGGTGGAAACCATTCTGACACCGTCTTCGCGCCAGCGGGAATCGCCGCCGCCTCGCTGGCTCCTAGCAAGGCGCGGAACGCGGCGAGGCTCGGCCAGCCCGTCGCCAGCGCGTGCGCCATGTTGGCAAGCGCCCAGCCGATCGCGAAAAGGAAGAAGCCGAGCCGCGTGCCCAGCGCGTCGAGCACGCTGCCCGCCACCGTCTGCATCACCGTGTAGCTTGCTTGGAACGCGAGCACGACCCAGCTGTAGTCTTCAGTCGTCATGCCGAATTCAGTCTTCAGCTGCGGTGCCGCGACCGACAGCGTCGATCGCGCGAGATAGTTGAGGATCGTCCCCAACGTGACCAAGCCTATCAGCCGCCAGCGCAACGGTATGGCGCGCCCCACCCTATAGCATCTCGGCCGAAATATCGGCAGGCCGCCCTCGTACTTGCATGCGTTCCTCTCCTCTTGATCCGCTATGATAATGTGGGCAAACCGGTCTGACCAGCGGGCAAATCACCATGGTAAGGATGGCCAGCATGAAAGATACGATGTTAAAAACAGAACGGCGCCCGTGCAAGGACCACATCGGCCTTAACGACTATCGTAGAAACATTCCAGCTGTCGAATTAGGTTTTTGCCAATACGAAGTAGTCTTGTGCGTCGCCCGTTAGTCGACAAGTCAGAACGCTGCTCCGGACAGCGTGATATGACGGCAGATCACCGTTATTATCAACATGTTGCTAACAAGATACTGCAGCAGCTTAGGTCTGGTTGCTACTCTGTAGGAGACCGACTACCTGCCGAGCGCGACCTTGCCGTTGAATATGATTCCAGTCGCTCCATTGTGCGTGAGGCTCTAATATCATTAGAGGTGCAAGGCTTTGTAGATGTTCGAGTAGGATCAGGAACGTTTGTTCGTCGTCTTCCAAATGTAGATAGCCTACCTCAAGCGTCCGAGCATATATACGAATTGACGCAAGCGCGCATGATGATCGAAGGTGAGGCTGCGGCGCTTGCGGCGACGTGCATCACATCTCAAGAGGTCAACCAGCTAGAGGATCTTGTCGCACTAACGTCGATTGAGGGCGTTAGATCAAAAGCAACCGAGGTGGCGGATAGAGATTTTCACCTAGGGATAGCCTCCGCTACCAGGAACATAATCGTCAAGAAAATGGTTGCAGATCTTTGGAACTCAAGGCTCGTATCACAGGGCTTTTCATATTTAGATCTCCACAATAGTGATTCTAATCATTATACTTTGGATTTTGAGCATAGAACTATTTTAGATTCTCTTAAGTTAAGGGATAGCGCCAAAGCCAGAACGGCAATGCGAAACCATCTTCTTCAATCTATGTTGCGCCTGCTTGACTTTCACGAACGCTCGGAGATGGATGAGGCTCGACGTTCAACCGCAGCAATCAAACAAAGGTACGATGATCTTAAAAAGGTCATTTGATCTTCGGCATACAACATAGATTCGGAGCAACCTCCTCTGTGAGAGCGAATAAGAAGTAGCTATTTTAACTTATTCGTCAGGAGGCATTCCGCGAACATGATGCGCATCAACTTTAGACGCCACAGCCCTCCGCACGGGGCGCTCCGCCAGCAGCCCTTAGGAAGATTGACATCAGTCACTGGCCAGTCCGAAATCCGGTTGACTCTTTTACCAATAGCCGCGAAGGGTAGCGATATCACGGCTGCCTAGACAACCGGTGAGGAGCGGCATGGCTTTGACATCTTCATACCCAAATGAATGGTCGCGGTTGAACAAGGCACTGCGAATGCCTTCACCGGCAGCTCTCGTAGCAAGCAATTCGCCTCCAGCCCATAGTTTCTGCGGCTAGGCCTCGCATGCGATTCCTGCCGGCGCGCGCACAAAAAGGTCGGCCGCAGTTAAGACCAATTCGACGCTATTGCGTATGCCGCGACGACGGCAGCGTGTCACCAGAGAGGAACCTGAAGTTGAGCACCGTTCGTACCCTCCGTCTGCGCCGCATCGCCTTGTTGTGCGCTACCACGCTCGGCTCGCTCGGCGCGTCGATGGCCGCGGCGCAGGCCGTGCCGCCGCCGCAGGAGCAGACCCCCGCCGATGGCCAGGACAACGGCCCTGCCGTCGCGCCCGTGCCGCAGACCGACCAGAGCCAGGGCGCGCCGGGTGAGGACATCGTCGTCACCGGCTATCGTTCGAGCCTTGCCAAGTCGACCGAGTCCAAGCGCGCCTCGACCGGCTTTACCGATTCGATCTTCGCCGAGGACATCGGCAAGTTCCCCGACACCAACAT